>CANRLO010000073.1 GCA_947631495.1 uncultured Clostridia bacterium | reverse complement strand
ATATTCTTTTAAATTTGTTTGAATATGACGAATTCCATCACAAAATACATTTGTAGTTCCGCTTACTTAAAAAGAAGAAAATTGCTGTACTTCCAAATGTATGGTGAAATGGTAAAAATGCTAAATTCACATCAGTATCATAAACTTTTTCTGCCATGCTTAAAGCATAAATATTAGAAGTAATATTTTTATGTGAAAGCATAACTGCTTTCGAAGCCGAAGTAGTTCCTGAAGTAAATAAAATAATTTGCATTTCTTCTTCATCTATTTCTGCTTTTGTAAATTCTTCATAACCTTGCTTTAATAATTCTTTTCCTTCTTGAATTAATTCTTTTAAACAAAGGAAATCTTTAGTTTCATCCATACAAATAAACATACTTACTTGCGTACTTTTTTGCTCTTGTATTTGTTTCATAATATCACAATATTTCTCATCAAAAATAATAGCATCTGCATGACTTCTTTGTAATAAAGATTCAATTTCATTATCTGGCAAGCCTTTGTCTAATGGAACAACAATTCCAGTTCCATTGACGGCGGCAAAGTAACTTACTATCCATTCATAACGATTAGGACTAATAACAGCAATACGTTTGTTTTTTAATCCCCTTTTTATTAGGCTAGAACCTAATGAATTAATATCTGAGCCGAATTGTTCATAAGTAATGTTTGTGTATTTTTCCTCTGCTTTTTCTTTGTTTTTAATAATGAATGCTTTATGAGAAGCATATTTTTGAGTTGTTTCTTGCATCAATTCTTTTAAATTTTTAAATTCTTTTGCTTCGTAAAGAGCGCTTTTTGATTTCATAACAAAATCCATTCCTTTCTTACTTGGCTTTAAAGATGCCACATAATAAAATATTTTTATAAAAAAATAAAAGCGATACCTAACTTGGTATCGTTTTGTGATTTTTATTATAACATATATGCTTTTGCCCTACAATGTAACTGACTCATTGTTCAATTTTTATATTTCTCCTTTGCCCTCTTCTTTATCTTCTTTTTCTTTTTGAAGTTCTAAGCGATAATGATCTGTATGATAAGTATAATCTTCTTCTCCAAATCTTTCACAATTTGCAATACGGGATGCAAAGAATGGAATTTCCTCTCCCCAATCATAAGGCTTTGTGGTTTGTGCTACTAAAGGTGCTATGCCTTCTAGTTTTTTTATTCCTTCAAAATTTGGTATGTATTGATGTTGCTTATTATTAACATGCAGAGTACCAATTAAAATATCTTTCCAATATACTTTATATACTTTCATACTTTTTTCCTCTCTTTTTTCTTTTCGTATTTTAACATATTTTTACATTTTTTTCAAGTTCTCTATTTATGTTTATATTGTAGAATCTCTTATTCATATAAATTACTCTTTATTTTTTACTTTATATAATATTTATCTTTCTTCATTTATCTCTTCAATTCCATAAATTTGCATAATTTTTCTTAAAATATCGTCTTCTTCTCCCTGTCTAATTTCTTCTTCCATTGCTCTACTTGCAATTTGCTCGCTATACTCTTTTCCTATCAATGATTTTCCTATTTCAGGGAATAGAATTTTTTCTATTTCCTTTTGACGAAATTGGAATACATATTTTGCAGTTGTTCTCACTACTGTAGGAATAGGAGCTTTTATCTTTTTTTCTACCGCTTCTATGGCTTTATCAATATTTATTTTATTATAAGCTTCTGCTACAAAATCATATACATCATCATCTTCTAGTAAAGTATCTAAAGTATTTTTCCAAAGTGAAGTATAGTTTCCTTTTAGAACAGAAATTTTAGAATCCAACATATCTACATTTTTTTGCAGACCTAAACCATGTTTTAAAATTTTTTGTAATGTTTCTAAATCAGTATCTAATAGCAATGCTTCTTCACTATCATATACACAAGATAGTTCTAACTCTCTTTGTTTATTTTCTGGATTGATATAAGAAAAAACAGACAAATTCTCTGTATGTTTATCAACCGCACATATCATAATAAAAAATGCATTTTGTTTTCGATAATCTTGAATGATTTGTTTTCTTTTTGATTTTTCTATTCCTTCTTCTTTTAGACTTTTGTATAATTTTTCTTCTACTTCTAAATAATCACTAATTTCAGGGTATTCTTCCTGAATTTTTGTATCCCCAATAAGACTATATAGAGATATCAAATCTCCATGTCTACCTTGATACATTTTTTTTGACAGAACTCCACGTTGTCCATTTATTTTTATTAAATCATAATAAGCCGATGAAAAACCTGCTTGTTTTGCTAATTCTTCTATAATTAATTCCGCGTAAATACTACCATTTCTTTTTCCATTTACCATACATTCGCCTTTAAGTAATACCTGTGTTCCTGCAAAATTAACCCAATTTTTTAATCGTTCTTCTCTTCCTACTTTTTCTCTTGAAGCTTCTGTAAATTCTAAATTTAATGAATCTAAATTTATAAAACCTTCTTCATCTCTATATTGTTCTAATTCTTCTAAACTAACATTACATTTTACCGATTCTGCCATTTTTAATTTTTTCCTCTCTTTAAGTATAATTTTTCTTTAAAGAAGTTCATATTCTGTATTCATTTTATATATTAATTTTATATATTAATTTAAATTATATTTATTTTCATTTCTATTTAAAATAATTTTTCTATATTTTCTTTTAGTCTTGTTTTTTCTTAAATAGGTCATTTGGATTATATTTTTCGCGTAACTTATTTTGGTACTTTGCCTCATTTTCCAAATAGTCCTTCCTTACTTGTTTCTTCTTTTCTTCTTCTAGCCAATAATTCGTATTTATGTAGTTTAATAAAATAAGTGCTGTTCTAGTAATAATTTGCTTTTCAAAAGGAAGTTCTTTTTTGATTTTGGTTTGATACTCAGTATCTTGTTCTTTTTTTAGTAATTCTAACAGTTGATTTGGAACTTTACTTTTATATTCTTGACCCATTAATTCAATAATTTCATTTACTTCTTTGAATGCTTCTCTTTCTTTTATAGAAAAATTCATACTTTTTATCCTTTCTTAAGAATTTCATTTATATTTTTAACCTTTATATTTTTATTTATAAACGATAAGAGATTCTATAAATCATAAAAATATGTTGCTTCTAAGTCAGCTTCATGCACTAAAAGAGCAATTGGGTATTTTTTGTAAGCTTGTCCTATTGTTCCATATAATTCTTTTGGCTCTGTAAAACCCATGTGCCAACGAATAGCATAGCGTTCTTCTGGTGTTAATTTAATAAACTCAGATAACATCATAACAGATTTTTCTCCATGTCCATAAGGAATTAAGTCTTCTACTGTATAATAAGGCACTTTTTCCCATACTCCTTGCTCATTTTTTGCATTTCGATAATCTATTTTATAATAATTTACTTTGCAAATATCATGCAATAAGGCAATTATTTTCACAGAATCAGAATCTTCTGTTTTTGTTTTTAAAATTTCATATACTTTCATACTATGTTCTAATAATCCACCTTTATGATTTCCATGAAAACGAGTACTTGCTGGTGCTTCAAAAAAGTCAGAACGCTCTAAAAATTCTATTAACGCATCCATTCCTTCTCTATTTACTTGCTTTAATAAATTTAAAAATTCTTCTTTCATTATATTTTTCCTTTCTTTGTAACACATTGATACATTAGGGACGTTAGCCTCTGCATAAGTTATCCGTAACTCACTTTCGTTCGAACGGCTAACTTATCCTTTTGTGTCATCTGTCCCTTTTTTATCACTTTTTAATTCTTTTCTAGTTTCTTTCTCCTTTTAAAATAGATTCTAATTGGTTTTTAACTGTTGTTTTAAACTTATAGTAATATGGTTCAATTTCTGGTAAAAGTCCATCAAAATAAATAATATTTCCGTCTTTATCTATGGCTTTTAAATTTGGGAATGTACGAATCATTTTTCTATCTGAGAAAAACGTGTTAATACATTTTGCCATTGTTTCATTTCCATATATTTTTTCGTATTGTGCTTCAACTTGTTCTCTATTTGCTACCTGTAAATCGTGTTCATGAATCATTCTAATATAAAACATATTGATAGCAAAACCAGTTAATAGAAAATCAAAAAACAAAAAGATAATTACTACTGTTGTTATAATTTTTAGATGAACTAGTGAGATTTTCTTTTTTATTTTTTCAATTAGTCTATCGATTCTAGGATTAGCATATGACATTAAGTAAATAGCTAAAAATCCCCAAAATAAAGAAAAGAAAACACAAATTCTTCCATTTAAATTAAGTGGCATATTGGAATAGTCCCACCAAATAACATGAAATAATTTTTCTCCTAAAAAGCTAATAATATATTCAGTAATAGAGCCAATTATAAAGCCTCCAAAGAATAGTGTATTATTATTCTTATTGAAATATTGTAAAAAGACGAGCATTATAACAGCACCTAGCCCATAAATACAGCAAAATGGGCCATATAAGAAACTTTGTCTACTCTCCCATGTTCCTTTTGTCATAATGCTAAATAAAGTTTCTATTACATAACCTAATACACTATAAATAATAAAATAAGCTAAAATTCTCCAAATACTAATTCCTAAAATTTTAAATGTTTTGTTTTCTTCTTTATTTTCTTCCATCTTTACTACTATTCCTTTCTAAGTACAAATTATAATTCTGTTATCTTTTTTTATTTAAATTAGCTAAGAATTTTTTACTTTATATTTTAATATTCTATTGTAAATAATATATCATAAAATTTTATATATTTTTATCTAAAAAATATATAATTTTAAAAGAAAAATCCATAATAAATAACCACAAAAATTTCAAAAATAAGAATGGCTGGAAAACCAATAACAAATCTAGGTTTTTGAGTTTTATGTCTAAATACATACATACCAGCAATCCCGCCAATTCCACCACCTAGAAGTACCAAAATAAATAATGCAGATTCACTAATTCTCCATCTTCCATATTTTGCTTTTTTCTTATCAATTCCCATAGCACAAAATGCAATTATATTAATAAGAATAAGATAAATAATAGCATTTCGTATATTAAAAATTTGACTTAAATCAATTGTATTTTCAAACATTTTCGTTTTCCTCTTTTCCCTTTGTTCACTTCATTATATCATACTTTTTCGTTTTGTATAGATGTTTTTATACATTCTTTTTTGACTATTGTTATTTCTAAATTTTCTATTGTTAAAAAGAATAAATTACTTAAGTGTTATGTAAAATTTGCATTTTTCTGTAATATATGGTATAATAAAAATGTGTTTAAAATATCTTAATAAGGAGAAGGTGAATTCTTTTATGTACGAGAGTTACAAAGTCTTTTCAAATGAAGACAGACAATGGAATCAATCCTTTTTAGATGCCACAAAAAACAAAGATAAGAAAAAAGTATTCGAGTTATTAAGACAAGCTGGAGAAGTTTACTTAGATGAATACTATATTGACCACTCTATTTTTGAATTAAACAATAAAGGTATTTCAAAAGAAAAAAGAGAACAAGTATTAGATGGCTTAAAAAAATGTAAAATTGTAACAGATATAGCAGAACAAAAAGATGCTATATCTATTAAAACTGCCAAAACTCCTATTATGGTATCAAAATTATCAGATATTATTCCTGGCATTGAAGATGTAACACCTTCTAGCCAAAAAGAAAATGTTGTAAATAAAAGCGTTTATCGTTCTGAATATATTTCACAAATGTTAAGCTTTCCTAATAGTGTTGTTACTGGTTATACTTATGGAATTGCCGATAAAGCTAAAAGTATAGACACTTGGGTAGAATTTAAAAATAATAAAAATCAGGAATTTGTTGTATTTCCTGATTCCAATACAGTTTATAATAAAGAAGGCTTTTACTTTTTAAAGCATGCAGAGCCAATAAAAAAAGTAGCAAGTGATGATTTAAGAGGTAAATCTTCTGTTGGAAAAGGTTCTTCTTATAACGAACTTGGCACGCAAGCCGTAGATATTGATATTGAAATTGATATGGGTGACGAAAGATAGTTTATATTATAGGGACGGAGCAAAAAATATAAAAAGTTGTGGATAACTTTTCATAAAGTTATCCACAATTTTTTATTGAAAGCTAAATAAATTTTATACGATAACAAAATTTGTTTTATTTAAAATCAAAATCAAAATAAGCATAAGGTTTTACTTCAAAAGATAAAAAACTATCTATTTTCTCTTTTGCTAACTCTGATACTTGATTAATTCTTACTATGTTTCCTTCTGTTGTTTTAGTTAATGGTACAATGTATCTTCTTTTTGCCTTAACACTAATACAATATTTATTTTCTACTGGTACATCGCTTTCACCTATTTTTGTAGTATTTCTAAATTTTTTGAAAGCCTCTGCTATATATTTATTTTCACAATTTTCTATTTTGTTAATTACTTCTGCCTCTGATAAATGATATAAATCATCAACCGTAATATAGCCTTCCTCTGACATTTTTTTCATAGTATCTGCAATAAATTGCATCGTAATTCTATCTTCATTATTAAACCAACTTGGCCATAACTCTCTAATAATAGTAATATATTCTTCTGCTAATTTTGCATCTTGAAAGCCTAATTCCGGAATTCCTTCCTCATTTTCTAAAATAGTAATATTTTCGTACATTTCTTTTATTTTATCTAAATTCCATACTACTTTTTGTACCAAACCACAAGAAAAATTATATTCAAATCTGTCCGCAGATAACTTTGGCGTATCATTATCTGCAATTGGATAAATATGATAATCATTAACTTCTTCTAATTTAATACCATCTCGTTTCAATAATTGCGTAATTTCTTTTGAATTTTGAATAATTTGTGTTGTTAATTCTTCTGTCGATTCTTGCTTTTCGTGGTCTCCATTCATGAAATCAATACAATGTTTAAAGCATGGAGTTGCAATATCATGAAACAAACCTGCTAAAGTCTGCTTTTTGTCCTTTGTAAAATGCCAAATAATTAGGGCAACTCCTACACTGTGTTCTAAATTAGAATAAAAAAATTGATTATGAAATATTTTCGTATAATCTATTCCACAACTCAT
>CANRLO010000072.1 GCA_947631495.1 uncultured Clostridia bacterium | reverse complement strand
TCTCCAAATTTCATCTAAATATATAGCTTTCTTTTCTTTTCTATTTTCTTTTACTTTATCCCAAAAAATATCTGTAATTTTTACTGTTTTATAACCAAAAAAAAATAGTGACTTTATTTTTCACTATTTTTCTTCAAATATGTTGTATATGTACTTTTTCTTATTTTTTGCTTTTGATATGGTTTATAAAACATAATAAATGATTGTTCAATATTGTTTATTTTTATTCCTGTTTCTTTTTGTATTTCTTCTAAAAACTCAATTACTTCTTTTCGTGGTAATTTTTCTCGTATCTCATCTAGAAAATTATATGAAAAATGTAAATGTATATTTTTATAACCTTTATCATACTTTCCGCATACAATAATTTTATTAAATATTATTTTTAAGTCCGTATTAGTCATTTTTTTATAATCTAAATTATTTAATATTTTTTTTTGTTTTTCATAAGTATCCTTAGCTTTTTTTATATCTAATTTTAAATTATAATAATTTTTTTCTATTATTCTTATTTCATCAATTCTCTTATTTATTGCTTGTATTTGTTCTTCATAAGTTTCGTTACTTATCAAACTTTTATTTCTATCTGCTCTAACTTCAAATATTTGATTTTGCATTTCTTCTTTTTCTTTTTGAATCTTTTCTATATTTATTTTAGCAATTTGTTCTTTTTTCTTTTTTAAATATATATCCAAAAATCGTTCATTATTTCTTTTCTTTTCTTCTTCTAATTCTTCAATTATGAATTTTATTAATTCCTGTTCATCTAAAGCAAATCTACCTTTACACTTTATATCCCCATAATGATTATGTCCTAGACAAGTCCACTCATATCCTCTATCAACTTTGTTACCACTTTCATCTTTTGCCTTTCTTTTTTTTACCCTTATATAAGTGCTTCCACATTGTTGACAATAGAGCAATGTTGATAATAGATGTTTATTCGAGTATCCTTCTCTATCTTTAAGTTTGTTATTTCTTTGTTCCATTATTATTTCTTTTCTTCTCCATATTTCATCATCTATTATTCTTAATTTTTCATTATGTACCACTATTTGCTCTCGTTCCGGTATTTTTCTTATAGTTCCTCTTGTTATATCAACAGACTCTGTCTTATGATTAATAATATCACCTATATATATCTTGTTTTTTAAAATATATCTTATTTCTGTTGATTTCCAGAGTTGACCTTTTCTCGTTCTCCAACCTTGTTTGTTAAAATAATTTGCTATACTTCTCATACCTAATAGTTTTTCTGTATATAAATAGAATATTAAGTCAATTTTCCCCATTTCTTCATCATTTGTTGATAATTCCCCTTTATTTACTGTATAACCATAAGGAGCTGGGGCAGTCCATTTTCCTGCTTTATGCAACCTTTCCATCTTCCATTTTAGCCTTCTTGAATCTGTTGTTATCTCATTTTCCGCAACTGAAAATAAAACACCCAGTACCATATCGTTTTTTACATCTCTTGAATTAAGTTTTTCTTTTCTAAAATATACATTTACATTCTTCTCCCTTAAATCTTTTATAACTTTCATTCCATCTTCAACATTTCTTGCAAACCTAGTTACATCTTCTACAAAAATTTGATTAAACTTTCCATTCTTGCCATCTTCTATCATTTTAGAAAAAGCTTTTCTATATTTTTGATATTCTTTTGCACTTATTCCTTCATCTATGTATAATCCTTTACATTCTTCTCTATGCCCATTTTTTTTATAAAATATTCCTGTATTTGCAAATTCATATCCTTCTTGTTCAAAAATTTCATTCCATTGTTCTTTATGGTCTTTTAAAGCCTCTTCTTGTTTTTTGGTAGATACTCTACAATATGCTACTGCTAACCCCATATATGTTCTCCTTATAAATTTAAAATTATAATTGTATGTATATTAAATGTAATTTTTACCTGAATATCCATATAAATACTATATGACCCTTTTCAAAAATGGTCAAGCCGTATCTTTCCTTTTTTGATAAGTTTCAGTTTTGTGCTTATTAATAATTTTATTAGTATTTTCATCTATAATAAGTATAGTTCTTTCACTCTCAAAATTGCATTTTTCATTTATTTCATCTTTTACGTCCTTATATATTTTTTTTGTTATTATTGGTTTCTTTATATTCCTACTCATTCCATAAATTTTTTCGCCATTTTTTACTTGATTTAGCTGAGTAGTTTTTGCCATATAACTTGCTATGCTCTGTTTTATATCTGGCAAAACTCTTTCTGTTCTAGTAAATCCCTTTTTCCACAAAGGGGTTATAATCTCATCATTATCAAGATATAATATTTTTCTGCTCAAATCTTTTAATAATATATGACAATGCCATGTGTATTTTCCTGTTGTTTTTTCTTTTTTTTGTTCAAATTTATATACATAGCAAAATTTGCTATCTTTGAACTTACGTTTTAATCTTCTTATAAATAATTCTTTATATTTTTTTATTTTTGATAATTCATATACTGGACTATCACAAGTTAATGTTAAAAATATTTCGTTATCTTTTCCTGTGAAATTTAATTTTATAATTTGAAATAATTTTTGCATACTATTTTTTATAGATGTTTTATTTTTTAATAAATTACTATTATGATATTTTATTAATTCTCCCGTTTCCTCATCTATACAATAATTTTTATTATATTTTTTAAATTGTTTTAAATTGTTAGGAGATATCCAACTATTTTTTATTTGTAGAGTATCTCCTAAATCTATTATTTTTACTCTTGCATTATCAGGAATCTTATAATTTTCTCCTTCTATTTTTTTTATACTCATTTCCATTACTTCCTTTCCTTTTTTTATTAAATATGAGTTGTTACATACTGTTATCCATGATAACTTACTTTTTTATATGAACATTTAAATTTATATGTTATTCTATATTTTTTAGGGCTCTTAATAATATTATTTATTAGAGCCCATTTATTTAATATTACTCTATGTAGACTTTTTTCTCATACTTCTAATCTCTTTTTCATCTAATAATATTATTTGAAAAATAGGATTTAAACTTGAAATTATCTTTTCTATTCTTGGTAATAATATACTTTGGTATTTTTTAATCTTCATTATGCATACTTCTATTTCTATTATGTTTTTTGAAAATTTTTTTATATTATTAGCAGATAGAATATAATCTTCACATAATTTATCCAATTTAGGTAAAAATCTTAATAGAACTTCAAAAGACAATTCTGCATAAGTTTTTAATGTTTTTTTGTCTTCCTGGTTTGTATAAGATATCCCTAGTGGATACAAATAATTATATATATATCCTTCTATATTTTTATATTGCTTGTCCATTTGGTCTATTGTGCTTTTTTTGTTTTTACAAAGCTTCGTATCTTCTTCTAATTTTTCTAGTAAATTGATTATACAATTAAGTACATCATTAAGCTTATGTGATATATAAGCATAGCTTTTATGAATTACAACATCTTGCACTTCAGCAAAATTTTCTTCTGTACCTACTATACCTTCTTCACCGTTTATTTTCTTATCTAACTCTCTTTGATATTTTTTGCCATATTTTTCTATCATACTTTCTACCTCCTCGAATAAAGGTACTTTGCATAAAGGAACTATTGGCATTCTTAATCTTTGTTTCATCTTTTTTTCCTCCTTAAATTTCTTTTTTAGAATTATTGTTCTTAAAATATTTAATCAAATAATCTATCGTGTAAGCAAGTCGAAGTATCTCCAACACCATCTTCCAATATAATAAGTGCATTTATACATCCTTTTAATTGCTCTAATTCTTCATAATTATTTATTAAACATTCTTGTCTATCAATAATTATATCTAATATTTCTCCAATGTATCTCGTACTTACCATCATTGATATTAAACATAAAAATTCTATATTTGTTAAATACTTTATTCGTTTTTTCTTTATCCTTTTTTTGTTATCTTCATAGTAGTATATTGTTTCTGGAATTTTTTCAAATAATTCCTCAACATTTCTAAAAATATGCTCAATTAACTTTATTATGTAATCATCATCAGTATTTTTTGGTACTAATTTTGATATTACATTTTTTGTATACTCAAGTATTTGTGCAATAGCTGTAATATCTTTTCCTTTTTTATCTAATATGTCTATCGCCATTTCTGACAAACATAGATGTTTGCGTGCATATTCTGTATGTGTATCACATATTTCTTTTATCTTTCCCATTCCCTTAATATGATTACTGTAAATTTCTTTGATTAATTTTTTTGTTTGCATATTTTTTTTGTATAATGAATATATAGAAAAACATTATACTCCTCCTTCTTTTTGAATTTCTTTACCTATATATTTTTATTTTTTAGCTTACTTTTCCTGTTGTTGATTTATTCAATTCTTTCTTCAAAGACTGTTTTTTTCATTTTAGTTTCCTCCCTTTTTTTTATTTTATTTCTCTATCTTGTCTTTATTGGCTCTTTTTACACCAAGTCTTGCCTTTATTAAAAGCAAAGAAAAAAGAACCAAAGGTTTTCCTTTAGTTCCGAAATAATAAAAAACCAAGTTATACCTTCTCCAAAAAAATAGTAAATCATAATTGCTAATCCACCATTTTTTTTGCAGAAAGACTTGATTTTTTCCTTATTATATTATATAATTAATTTGCATCAATAATTATATATGTTAGGAAGCTTATCAAATCTTTCTGCATATTTAATTTTAATAAGTAAGGAATTTTGTTGTTCCTTGCTTATTTTTTATGACATGATTATACATCTTTCTATTATATTTGTCAATACTAAAATTGATGAAAGTCGCTCCCCTCTAAGTAAAAACCCTTTACAAAATTTTAAAAGTGTTGGTAAGAAATTTATACTAATAAAACCTTGAATACGTTGACACTGTAAGTTTTGTTATGTTTTGAAAAATAATTTTAATTTACATAAAAAGTTTTCATTTTCTTTGAAAATTTTTTGAAAATTTTTTTAAAATTTTTATATTTTTTCTAATTCTTTTTAATATTGGGACAAGTCATTGAAATAATATGATTATATTATCAAATTCGTTGCATAAATCAACTATAAAATCATACCTCTTTAATTTCTGTTTCCAACTTTCTTTAATACTATTGGCTCCATAATATATTCCAAGTAGTCCTCCTGTAATTGATGCAACTGTATCTGTGTCTTCTCCAAGATTAACTGCTTTTAATATTGTATCATTATAATTATTAGAATTAAGAAATAGCCACATTACTGCTTCTAATGTGCTTACTATATATCCACTACTTGAAATGTCATCTATGGATAATTTTGATATATCATTCTGTAAAATTCTACTATACTTACTAATGGCATAATCACTAAACATACTATAATCAGCTTTTTGTATATCATTATATGCTTTTGTTTTGTTTTTACCTTCTAATATATACAAACTATATATCACATAGATAAAGCAACCCAAAATACTAACTTCATGTGAATGAGTGATACTTGAAATCTCTTTCACTAGATTATAAATTATATTTGTATCTGTAATTTTTCTACAATGAATATAGTAAGCAAGAGGTAATATTCTCATTAAACTGCCATTTCCATTGTCAAACTCGCCAAAGCAACCACAATTACTTGCATTATATAATTGAATTTCATATTTAGCAAGTGCTTGTAACGTTGTCCTTCCAATGTCAAATGTTTCATTTGTTGCTGTATAATCTGCATTTCTAAGCCATTTTAAGAACTTGTCTGCCATATCATTTGTTTCAATTGTACCTGTTTCTATTATAGAGTGCATTGTTGCCAAAGTAAGAGATGTATCATCTGACCACGTACCAATAGGCATATTATATGTACCACCTTCTTTCATATCTGTAATAGGATTTCTTGTTAATTTTTCTCTTGACTTAAATTCAGCAGGTACACCTAAAGCATCACCAATAGCAAAACCTATTATTCCGTCACTTGATTTCAATATAATCCCTCCATTTTTTATATTATATTTTATTCTAACCAATTAAAATACTTTATGTAGTATTTCTATAGTTAAAATTCACTTTCTAACATACTTATAACTGAAAGTATACACTATTTAAGCAATTTTGTCTAAACAATATAAAAACTTCACATTTAAGTATTAAAAGTAACCTTCTTCCAAAAAGTATTAAAAGGCTCGTAATTGGATATAGTTTCTGTTATAATTTAAAGTAACAAAATTAACGTTCGCCAATTTTAATACTTTAGAAGGAGAGAAATAGTATGGGTATGGAATATGGAGTATGTAGAATATCAACTAAAAAACAAAATATAGAACGACAAGTAAGAAATATTTTAAAAAATTATCCAAAGGCAACTATCATTAAGGAAACCTTTACTGGAACAAAATTAGAAGGTCGCAAGGAATTTGAAAATCTATTAAAAATTCTAAAACAGGGAGATACACTAATATTTGATAGTGTTAGTAGAATGAGCAGGAATTCAGGAGAAGGTTGTACACTATACGAAGATTTATTCAACAAAGGAATAAATTTAGTATTTTTAAAGGAAAGCTATATTGATACAGATATATATCGCAAAGCATTAGATAATCAAATAAAATTAGATTTAAATATAGAAGATAAAGCAACAGATGAATTAATGCAAACTATTATTACAGCACTTAATAACTATACTATTGCACTTGCTAAAGAGCAAATAAAGAAAGCATTTGACCAAAGTGAAAAAGAAGTTAAAGATTTACAACAAAGAACATCAGAAGGAATACTAACTGCAAAATTAAGTGGAAAACAAATAGGACAAAAAAAGGGTGCAAAACTGACTACGAAAAAATCTATAGTTGCAAAAGAAATAATTTTAAAACATAGCAAAAATTTTAATGGAACTTTAAATGATATTGAATGTATGAAACTAGCCAATGTTTCAAGAAATACTTATTACAACTATAAAAGGGAATTACAATTATTATAATTCCCTTTACAAAATTAAAAAAGTATGATTATACAAATTTTAAAGTATTATTAGTTATAAAGTATATTGCCTTCATAAATAAAAACGCCTTAAATTTGATTTTTAGGCGTTGTATTTATGTTCAATTACTTGTTTTCTTCATTAGGATTAAAATAGTTGATAAAAATATTCTCTATCTCATTTATGCATTCAAAATCTTCCAAAGCTGGTTTTGATAACTCTTTTCTATATTCTTCTGCTTTTGATATTATTTTTCTAATTTCTTTATCTTCTGCTTTTTTCATTTC
>CANRLO010000071.1 GCA_947631495.1 uncultured Clostridia bacterium | reverse complement strand
ACAGATAAAGAATATAAAGAATTAATGTCTAATATAGTAAAAACAAACAAACCAAAAGACATTTTTAATATAATATAAAAATCAAAACAATTTTGGAAATTCAGACAAGTTTTGAAACAACTGTAACTGAGCAGATAGAGAGAATTTTCAAGACTCTAACAAAACTGATAAAAACTAACAAAGATAAGCACATAATATGCAAACAAGATGCATAAAGTATGCACTCAATATGCAGAAATGCAGTAAGGGTGCATATTTCACGTCATAAGCAAGATAAGAAGATCAGACATTTTTGTTTGTTACATTAAGTTGAGAACGGGAAACTTGGGAAAGAATTTTGTAACCTTTTTTCTATAAAGTAAAAATAAGCATAAACAATATACATATAATATAAGATGTAAGAGTTCACAAAAATCAAGGTTTAAAAATATCTACCCAAACTACCCAAATTAAAGTGAAGCGTTGGGCGAAGCCCATAAGCGAAACGCTAATCAGTCAAAAACTCTTTCAAACTGACGGTATAACTGCGATAGCAGTTATAATTCTCGCGATTCGACAAGCGAGAATAGTCGGACTACAAAGAACAACCCTAGAACATAAGAAAAATCAATCACTTCCAGCAAAAAAGATAAAAATTTTTTGCCATTTTTATATACAAGTGCGAACATTTGTACTATAATATATATGTAGGAGGTGAGAAAAGTGGAGAACAAAGAAATCTTGAACAGATTATATGAGACAATAAAAGAGTTACCAACAACAGCAGAATATAAGCGACTAATGAAAATTTTTGCAGAAGAAAAAGAAAAGTTTTTAGAAAAAGTAGGAACACAAAATCGACAAGAATTAGAAAAACTGACAGATATACTAGAAGAAATGCACAACGAAATAAATAATCAATGCTTCTGTGAAGGATTTTCGATAGCAGTAAGACTATTTGTAGAGGCAACATACAAAGAAGAAAGAGATGTTTAAGTAGGAATAGACATCTCTTTTTATTTTAGTTTTTAGAGTCTGCAATATAACGGATAAGGTTAGATACAATAGCCTTGTCCTCCCCCTTAAATAAATTAAGTGAGTCAATAATAAAAGAGTCAACATTGTTGTTAGGTGGTGTAACAATACCAGAGAACAACGCATTTGTATCAACTTTAAGAACAGAACATATATCAACCAAAGTTTGAACACTTACCCCAGTTTTACCATTTTCGAGTAAACTAACGAAGTTAACAGATTTTTGTAAATCACTAGCAAGACTCTCTTGACTTATATCTCTCAGTAATCTAATTTGTCTAATATTTTTACCAAGAGTTTCAAGAACAATAGATTTTTCCATAAAATACACCTCTTGTAAGAATTGTACCCAACAATGATACTTTATAGAAGAAAACAATACTTGAAAATATACAAATAATGCTTGAAAAGTTAAAGTAAATATGATATAGTAAAGGAGGAAGAAAAGATGTGCATAAAATCAAAAACAACTGAAAACAACGGAATACCAGTTAGATGCTATCATTGTGGCAGATATGTATACGAGAATATAAAAACTGGTAGAACAGGTTGTAGAAACACGAAGTGCAGAGGATACCTAGTACGGGAGCAAATGGTTAAGTGAAGAAGAATTAAGAAAAGTAATAAAATAAGCTAGAAGTGTGAAGATAAAAATTAAGACCTTTCATAACCAGTATATAAAAGTATATATATAAACAAACTGGAAGTCTAATTTGACCGTTCTTTTTCGAATTAAGTACAAAGGTAACTCAAAGGGGGTGAAAAACACAAAAAAGTTAATAATTAAAATGAACAATAAAAGAAAAATGAAAGTAGAAAGGAAAGAAGTAAAAATGAAATTAAAAACAAAAAGTTTAATAATTTTTGTGATAGCATTGTTTACAGTGCTAATTTGTGCAACAAGTGTAAAGGCAGCCGAAGTAACAGAAGAAACTTTGCAACAAATGTTAGATGCGATTCCAAATGAAATGAATCTTGATATACCAGAAAGTGAATGTGATAAAGCAGATGTAGAAGTTGAAAAACAAGTAAAACAAAAATGGCAAGAAAAAGGAATTGATACTACAAATGTTGACGTTGATATAAATGCATCTCCTTTATATCTTACAAAAGAGAATTTTTACAAAGCAATTATAACTGTTACAGCAAAAGAAGGTTACAATCATAAATATAAAGAAATTTCAATAAAATATAACAATACTAACAACTATAATTCAGCAGATGAAGAAGCAGTAAAAAAATTAAAGCTAGAAAGTCCAAGATATTATGAAGTGGATATTGCTAGTGGAGATTATGGAGTTATAAAATATGCACAAAAATATTATCAAAACTTAATTAGTGATAAAACAATAACTATTATAGCAGATTATGGAGCTGGTGGCTCTGAAGGATTTAATGGCTGGTCATGGGAAGGTGGAACACAAATAGGTATTTTTAAAAATGGAGTTTTATATGACGTAAGAGTAATGGGACAAGAATGCACAGTACCAGTTATAAAAGTACCAAGTTCAGTAAACGAGGAACAATTTAATAGTTATATTATTGATATACTAAAAAGATATAATAAGGGTTACTTAAAAGAAGTATTAAGTATTACTAAAGGAGCAACAATTAATAATGGTAGTTGGTCAAAACAAGTTGCAGATGGATATACGGTAAAAGCAAAGTTTAATGGAGACGAAACAGTTGATAGTTATATAATAGTTCGTAGAGAACAACCAGTACAAACACCAGTAACAACAACTGATACTAATACTAATATAAAATTAGAGGCAACAAATGGCGTAGTTCCAGATAACGTTGTTTTAGATGTTGAGTCTATAACTAAAGGCAATGCATATACTAATGTAAAAAAGGTTTTGCCAAATCTAAGTAAATTTGTTGCTTATGATATAACTCTAAAATCTAACGGAGTAGAAATCCAACCTAATGGAAAGTTAAAAATCAAAGTACCAATTCCAGATGGATATGATACAAGTAAGTTAGTAGTGTATAGAATTGACGGAAACAACAAAATCAAGTACAATGTAACAGTAGAAACAATAGATGGTGTAAAATATGCAGTTTTCGAAACAGACCATTTTAGTACATACGTGTTAGGAGAATTAAGTAATGGTAATGAATTAGATGAAACACCAAAAACAGGATCAGCAAATATAATTTATTACATACTACCTATAACTTTAATGTCAGCAGTAGGAATAGTAGCACTTAAAAGAAAAGAAACAAAATAAAAGTACATATAAAATGATATAGAGCAGATTAAATCTCTGCTCTAATTTCATAAAAGGAGCAGTTAAAAAGTGAAAAAAGGAAAACATAAAAAGCCAATCAAAATAGGAAAAACGATAAGAAGAATTTTAGTTATAATCTTTATAATAAGCATTGTTTGCATTGCAATATACTGTTATCACTTATACAAAGAAAAGAAAGAAAATCAAGATATATTAAAAAATGTATCAATAAATACGGCAGAAGTTACAAAAGAAAAAACTGAAAGAATGCTACAAGTAGAAGAATTGAAAAAAGAGAATGAAGAAATCATTGGTTGGTTAGAAATAGAAGGAACAGAAGTTAATTATCCAGTTTGTCAAGGGCAAGACAATGAGTATTATATGAAACATAATTTCAAAAAAGAGACTTCAAACGATGGCTCAATATTTTTAGACAAAGATTATGAATGGAATCCACCTAGTAGTAATTTACTATTATATGGTCATAATAATAAAAATGGAACCATGTTTCAAGAGTTAATGAAATACAAAGAAGAAGAATTTTACAAAGAACATCCAACAATTAGATTTACAACTACCACAGAAGATTCCACTTTTGAAATACTATCAGTTTTCAAGTCAAGAGTTTACTATAAAAATGAACAAAATGTTTTCAGATATTACTACTTTATCAATGCAGAAACCGAAGAAGAATATAATAACTTTGTTAATGAAAGTAAGAAAGCAAGCATTTATGATACTGGAAAAACAGCAACTTTTGGAGAACAACTTTTGACACTTTCTACTTGCGAATATAGTCAAGAAAATGGAAGATTAGTTGTAGTAGCCAAAAAGATTAAATAAACTCATATAAGGTAAAAATAAAAGAGGTCCAACACCATTAAAGGTTTTGAACCTTTTTCTTTTGCCACATATAACTTTAATCATAATCTTAAACACTTGAAGATAGTCCAGAAACAAAAATAATAATAAAAGTAGAATACTATACCTATAAAGAAATCAAAACGCTTTAAGAGGCAAATGAAACTTGATAGAAAAAATAGATCTACTCTTTCCTTACTTCAAGAAAATTAGTAAACTAATAGTGAAGAAAAAAGTTTTGTGAGGTGGGAATAATGGGAAAAGAAAAAGATACTGGTTAAAAAGATTTAAGATTTTTCTTGCAGATAGAAACATTGAGATACAACACCCATTTTGTCGATAATCACAAAAAATGAAGGGAGAATGAAAAATGTTAATCATAGTTAAAGATACACCACTAACAGAAAACATAAAAGCAGAAACATATAAGTACTCTGGCTGGTTTAAGATAATGAATAGAATAAGCAATTTGATACAAGAGTTGGAGCAGATAGACAAACACTTGACACAATATGATACAGAAATGATAAGAAAAAGGTCAATAGAAGAAATCAATATAATAATCGACAGAATAGAAGAAACAATAGAGTACGCAAAAGAACTAACTTGGAAAGAAAAACCATTTTGGCAAACTGGAGACATAGAAAGAGTCGTAGATAGTGAAACAAGAAGAAAACTAAAAAGATTAAAATAAAATCAAAAATCAAAGTTAAGTAAAGGGGTAAATCCATAAGTATAAATACTTGGGTTTGCCCTCTTTTTTGTGCCATTTTTCCAAACACGCCAAGTTTTCTATAACAAAAATAATATAACTAACGAAAAAGGAGCGTGTAATAAGAGAAGATAAAAAAGCCACGCTCCTTTTCCATAAGTAATAAAAGTTTTGATAATAAAGTAAAAATAGAAAAAATTTTTTCTCTTAGAGTAACAAGAGATATAGAAGATTTTTGAAAAAAGTTAAAAATAAAAGAAGGAAAAATGGAAAAGATGGAGAATAAATATAATACAATAGTTTTTTGAGTCATATAGTGCTAGGAGATAGCGAACGGTATGAAAGGAAAACTATAATTAAATATATAAATTAGTTCATTATAAGAATGTGTGATGCCTATATCATAAATAGGAATCTCCAAACGGCGAAACTACACCTGCCTAGAACCTGTATAATATATAGGAAAGAGAGTGTAAACATAAGGAATAAAAGATAGGACATCAGGTCTAATGGTAAGTAGCCACATATAAACTAAATAAATAAGGAGAAGCTTGAAGTAATGAAACATAATTTATAAGAAAATTTCTTAACAAAATTGTAATGTTAAGGAGTCTTATAGTTATGTTTCTTTTTGATTTTCAGACTTCTCTTTTTCTGTTTTCAAGAAAAACATCTGGAATTATAAAAAGTTTCACAACTATAAGAAAAACTTTTTGAGGAGGTGAAAAACTAAAAGTGTCAAAAATATACAAAGAAAGAGTTCCAAGTAAACCTTCACCAGATGAACAATCAACAGTTTACCCTTTTAATGATAACAAACAGTTTGATATTGAAACTAGAAAATATCAAAATCTAGGACATATAAGTCTATACAGAAGAATAAAAGGAAACAAAATGGTTAGTGTGGCAACTGGTGAAGTGATAGACATTAAGAAGAAAGAAAAAAGAGTAAGTAGAGCAGTTTTTAAGATTTTTAAGCAGTTATATAGACTCATAAAAAACAACTTTTTTGGAAGAAACTCGGAAATTTTGATAATTTTAGAGTTTGAAGAACCAATAACTGATATAGAAGAAATTAACAAACTAACCAAAAGTATTATAGAAAAAACACAAAGAAGATTGGGAAAAATAGTTTTTATAAGAGTTTTGGTTTACTACGAGGAAAACAAACCAGAAATAGAAATCTGGGTTAAGAAAGCTGATAACTCTAAAATAGAAATAACCGAAGAAGAAATTGAAAAACTTTGGAACAATGGAAAGGTAACGGTAAGAAACATAACAAAAAATAATATAGACTATGTTGCAAGTTACTTCAAAAGAAATATAGAAATGGATCTCTACCCCACTGGAATAAAAATTTATTCTACATCAAAGGACATAAAAAAAGTTGCTCCAATAGTAATGAGTTACGAAGATGCTGAAAAACTTGTTGCAGGTTATACACCTACATATAGTGGTGCAGTAAGCATTAAAGAAAATATCGAAAATACAGAAAAAGAAATACAACATATCACTTATGAAAGTTTTGAGAAGAAAGAAACACAAAGAAAAATCAAATCTTATAAGACAACAAAACCAGTAAAAGCAAAAGGAAATTTTGCAAAGAGGTTTAAGAAACAAGATGAGGAGAACCACAAGATAATAAAAGAATTAGCAGAAGATCCAAATTGTTGGGTATCAGTAAACAGATTAAATATAGACTGGTACGAAACGGTAAGCAAAGGAAAAAATAAGATACCAAAGAAAAGGAATGCAGAAGAAACAATAACGTTTCTTGAAGCAATAAAAGAAAGAAATAAAAATATAAAGGGAGGAAAATAAAATGTTAAATGTTATGAATAACAAAACAATAAAATCAATAAATGAAAGTATAGGAATAGGAGCAACAACAAGGAAATCATATAATGCAGATAGAAGGGATGATATAACTTTCTACTTGTTGAAAGATATTGACAAAGTATGTCAAGACTTAGGATGGAACGAAAAGTTAAATTGGACTGATAGACAAAGAGAAATCTTATACGGAAAAATCAAAGGAGAAGTTGAACAGATAAAAGAGCAAATAAAAGAAGTGGAGCTAATAACAAAACAAGAAAAAGGAATTGAAGAAATAAATCAACAGTTAAAAGAAAGACCAGTTGCAAACATAACAGTAGAGTTTGCAGATAAAGGACAATTCAGTATAGTAAATACACAAACAAAACAAGTAATAGCAACTCATACGGCAGAAGTTATAAAATCAACTCTTGCTGTAATGAATTCAATGCAATCAGAAATTATAACAGAAAATAAAACAAATAATAATCAAGTGTAGATAGTGGAGGTTTTAACCTCCCCTACATTAAATAATAATAAAAATTAAAACAATAAAGGCAAAATCATAAAAAAGATTAAAAATAATCAAAAATGACTAGTCAAGAACAATAGTTTGGTATATAATAATTATAG
>CANRLO010000070.1 GCA_947631495.1 uncultured Clostridia bacterium | reverse complement strand
GAAAAAAGGCATTTTGAGCAAAAAAGATTTGGATAAAATCTTTGAGCAGAAAACTGCAAAGCAAATTACCAAAAAGAACTGAAAAAAATCTTCAAGAAACTGTAAAACAAATAGCAAAAAATGCAAACAAAATTTAAACCAATTCTAAAGTCTAAAAATTAACAGTAAAAAATCTCAATTTCATATCTAAAAGAGGCGTAGAAATTCTATGCCTCTTTTCTTCATTTTATAAGAAATTATGCGAAATTAAGTTAAAATAAAAATTACAAACACAACCACAATTTTACAAATACAGTTTTCATAAATCTTTTCTTGACGAAAAAAAAACTTAAGTATATAATAGCCAAAGAAATAAATACTATAATTAAGAAAAATTATATGTCAATATTAAAAATTAGTAATATAAAAATATGACAATAATTTTGAAGGAGGAAAAATATGTTAGTAACAACAAAAGAAATGTTTGAGAAATCAATGAAAGAGCACTTTGCAATTGGAGCATTTAATGTAAATAATATGGAATTTATTCAAGGAATTGTAGACGCAGCAGCAGAAAATAAATCACCTGTTATTTTGCAAGCATCCTCAAGTGCAATAAAATATGCAAGAACAAATTATTTAATGAAAATGGTAGAGGCAGCAGTAGAAGAACATCCAGAAGTTCCAATAGCACTACATTTAGACCATGGACCAGATTTTGAAACCTGTAAAATGTGTGTAGATAGTGGATTTACTTCTGTTATGTTTGATGGTTCAAAATATGATTTTGAAGAAAACGTTAGACTTACAAAGGAAGTAGTAGATTATGCTCATGCTCATGGAGTAGTGGTAGAAGCAGAACTTGGAAAATTAGCAGGAATAGAAGATGAAGTAAATGTAGAAGCATCAGATGCTATGTATACAGACCCACAGCAAGCAAAAGAATTTGTAGAAAGAACAGGTTGTGACTCATTAGCAATTGCCATTGGAACAAGCCATGGTGCATATAAATTCAAAGGAGAAGCAAAACTAAGATTTGATATATTAGCAAAAATAAAGGAATTAATTCCAAATACACCAATTGTATTACATGGAGCATCTACAGTTATACCAGAACTAGTAGAAATGTGTAATAAATATGGGGCAGACATTCCAGGAGCAAAAGGAGTACCAGACGAAATGTTGCATGAAGCAAGTAAATCAGGAGTATCTAAAATTAATGTAGATACCGACTTACGTTTGGCTATGACAGCACAAATTAGAAAAGTACTTGCAGAGGAACCTAGTGCATTTGACCCAAGAAAATATTTAACACCAGCAAGAGAAGAAGTAAAAAATACAGTATCTCATAAAATAAGAGACGTATTTGGTTCAAATAATAAAATTTAAATTTTAGGGACGGGTCTAAAAATTTAAAAACGGTAAATTTTAGAAAAAAACCCAAAAAACTTAAAACCTGTATAGATAACGAAAAGCAATGTATTTAAATTAAAAAAATGATTGTTATCAATTCCAATACATTTTTTAAAATTTATATACATTGCTTTTATGATTATTTTAAATATTTAATTGATGTGTTGCTTCATATAACGTTCTTGGTCTTTTTTCTTTAAATCTTCACGCTTATCATATAATTTTTTACCTTTTCCAATACCAAGTTCTACTTTTACAAAACTACCTTGAAAATAAAGACTAACAGGAACTAAAGTATAACCTTTTTGTTGAATTAGACCAATCAATTTACGAATTTCATGTTTGTTTAAAAGTAGTTTTCTATCACGCATAGGGTCTTTATTAAAAATATTACCTTGTTCATAAGGGCTAATATGCATCGAGTGTATGTAAACTTCACCTTTTTCAATACTAGCATAACTATCTTTTAAATTAACTTTTCCATTTCGAATAGATTTTATTTCAGTACCTGTTAACACAATACCCGCTTCAATTGTATCAATAATTTCATAATTGTGTCTAGCTACAGGATTCTTAGCAATTAACTTTGCCATACTTTAAACCTCACTTTTAAATATAGTCATATTATAGCATAAAATAGTAAAAAATCAACCGCAATTGAAGAAAACTGAATTTTGAGAACTGAATTTGGGGACGGAGGAAAAATGCAGTTAAATAATAAAAAATAATAAATTGATAAAATAAAAAAATTTCTTAGCTTTTTATAATAATCTTTATTATAATTAAAAAACTAAGAAAATTTTTTCCTGCATTTTTCCTCCGTCCCCAAATTCAGTTCTCAAATTATAGAATTAATAACGGTCGTCGTGATTATGAGCAGTCATTTCATTTTGTTTTCCATAGTACCATACAAGAGCAACGATAGCAACACCTACAACAGCCATTATAAGCCATGCCCAAACTGTTTCATTCATACCAAGAAAAGTATTATCAGTAGTACCAGTTGTAGCTGTTCTAGTAGCATTGTAGTTTCTATCAGTTCCATTAGTTCCATTATTATCAGAAGTCATAGCACCTTGCATATTGTTTCCACCAGTACGACTTGCATCTTCTGCACCATTTTCAACATCAGAAATTCCTTCACGAATGCCACCTGCAATTCCTTTTGCAGCATCTTCTACTACGTTTTCAGCACCACCAACAAAATTACGAACACCATTTACGGCATCTGAACCCATGTTGTTGTTACTTGCAAAAGAAGCTACTCCAAAAAGAATAACAGCAAAAAGAGTGATTATAGCGATTAATGTTTTCTTTTTCATACAAACCTCCTTATTTATTAAATGTAAGATTAGCTAAATTTTTTAAATTTAAACTTCATTATTATTATTCATTTTTCAAAATAAATTATACAAAGAAAAAACAACTTTAAAAATTTCCATACATAATAAAAACAAAAATAACAAAAAATAGAACAAAAGAGTTTTAATAAACATTTTTTTAAAGAATAAAACTTAAATGATAAAATTATTAATTAAAAAATTAAAAAATTATAAAAGCACATTTTACTATTATACAAAAAAAGAAAGATAGAAAAGAACTATCTTTCAACTTTTAAACAACTTTTAAAAATTTTCAAAAAAATATAAAATTTTCTAATTTTATTTATTAAGAATTCATACGAATTAATATTGCAATTCCTAGTAAAATTAATACAACACCAACAACAATTAGAATAATATTTAAAATGTTAGAAAAACTTAAAGTTTCTTCTTTAACAGCAGAACTAACGGTTGTAGAAGGAGTAGTTGTTAATGTAGAATTTGGTCTATTAGTAGACATTTCATTTGCTGATTCATTAGATAATGTATTTTCTTCTACTTGTGAATTGTCAGATGATAAATTCATATTAATATCTGTTGCAAAAGAAAAAGTAACCATACATAATAAAATAACAAATAGAATAGCAAAAACTTTTATTGATGTTTTCATTTTTTAGATACCTCCTATAAAACTATTGTTAATATCATACACAATAAAAAAGAAAAAGTCTAGCAATTTTTCAAAATAATTTATATTTTATTACTATTATATAAATATAAAAAATCAAAACAAATATATTCTTATAATATTGCCTTGTACTATAAAGAAAAACGTGCTAAAATATAAGCATTAGATAAAATAAAACGAAGGAGAGAAAATGTTCAAATTAGTATCTAACTATAAACCAACTGGCGACCAGCCACAGGCAATAGAATACTTATCAAAAGGAATAAAAGAAGGCAAGAAATTTCAAACATTACTTGGAGTAACACGGTTCACGGAAAAACATTTACAATGGCAAACATAATAGAAAAAGTGCAAAAACCAACTCTTGTACTAGCACATAATAAAACTTTAGCTCGGACAACTTTATTCAGAATTTAAAGAATTCTTCCCAGATGCCCAAGTGCGGTTACTTCATCAGTTATTTTGATTATTACCAGCCGGAAGCCTACATAGCTTCATCTGATACCTATATAGAGAAGGATTCCTCTGTAAATGATGAAATAGACAAGCTTCGTCACTCAGCAACAGCATCTTTATTTGAAAGTAAAGATGTTATTATAGTTGCTTCTGTTTCTTGCATTTATGGTTTGGGAGACCCTATTGACTATGAGCATCAAACAGTTTCTTTAAGACCTGGAATGAAAATAGAACGTAATCAAGTACTAAAAAAACTAGTAGATATGCAATATACAAGAAATGAACTAGACTTTAAAAGAGGAACATTTAGAGCAAAGGGTGATACTATAGAAATTTATCCAGCAGACGAAGCAGAAACTGCCATTCGTGTAGAATTTTGGGATGATGAAGTAGAAAAAATAAGTGAAATAAATCCTCTTACAGGAAAAACCATAGCTGTTAGAGACCATATATGGATTTTCCCAAACTCACACTATGTAACAACTTCTGACAAAATGGAAAGAGCACTTCAAACCATAGAAGAAGAAATGAAAGAAAGAGTAGCATATTTCAAAGAAAAAGGAAAACTAATAGAAGCACAAAGAATAGAAGAAAGAACTAACTTTGATATTGAAATGATGAAAGAAACAGGCTTCTGCCAAGGAATTGAAAACTATTCAAGACACATTAGCGGAAGAGAGCCTCGGTTCTGCGCCATATACATTATTTGATTATTTTCCAAAAGATTTCTTACTTCTAATAGACGAATCACACGCTACTATTCCACAAGTAAGAGCTATGTATAATGGAGATAGAGCAAGAAAAGAATCTTTAGTAGAGTATGGTTTTAGACTTCCATCTGCATTTGACAATAGACCTCTAAAATTCAACGAATTTGAAGAAAGAATTAATCAATGTATATTTGTTAGTGCAACACCAGCAGAATATGAAAAGGAAAAATCACAAGGAAACATTGTGGAGCAAATTATTCGTCCAACAGGTCTATTAGATCCAAAAATAGAAGTAAAACCAGTAACGAATCAAGTAGACGATTTAGTAGAACAAATAAGACAAAGAGTCGAAAAAAAAGAAAGAGTATTAGTAACCACTTTAACGAAAAAAATGGCAGAAGATTTAAGTTCTTATTTAGCAAATTTAGACATGAAAGTAAAATATATGCATTCTGACATAAAAGCTTTAGAAAGAATGGAAATTATACGTTCATTACGTTTAGGTGAATTTGATGTTTTAGTCGGAATTAATCTATTAAGAGAAGGATTAGATATACCAGAAGTATCATTAGTTGCAATTTTAGATGCAGACAAAGAAGGTTTCCTACGTTCAGAACGTTCATTAATACAAACCATTGGACGTGCAGCAAGAAACACAAATGGAAAAGTAATAATGTACGCAGATGAACTAACAGAAAGTATGGAAAAAGCAATTAGCGAAACCAACAGAAGAAGACAAATACAAGAAAAATATAATGAAGAACATGGAATTGTACCACAAACAATTCAAAAATCAGTAAGAGAATCTATTAAGGCAAGCATAGTAGAAGAAGTGCAACAAGAATATAATGTTTCAAAAGAAGCAGATATGCAAGAAATTATAGATAAAATGACAGAACAAATGCTGAAATATGCACAAGAAATGGAATTTGAAAAAGCAGCAGAAATAAGAGATAAAATAAAAGAATTGACACATTAGGGACGTTTCCTTTTGGAGCATTTATTAAAAGAGGGTTCCTATTTTATTATTAGGAGACCCACTTACTTTTTTATATAATTAAAAAGTTATCCTTAAAGGAGAACTTTGAGTACTAAATAAATATAATGAGCCTAAGATTTTCTTAAAAAATTCATTTAATAGAAAATCTTAGGCTCATTTTTTTAAAGAGTTGATAGCAATTTCTGAATTTGCAGATTTTGCCGCTTTTGGAGTATAGAATTATCTAATTTGTATAAATAGATGCAAGACTTTGATAAATAAGTAGTAAAATAATAAATATTACCATCTCCTAAGTAGATATCTACATTAGAAGGAAGAAAAAAGCGATGCTTATAATCAAAATTACATTTTCCTAAGTATTCATATTTCAATTTTGTTCCTAATGATACATGCATAATTGCCACTCTTGAATCTTCTGTGATAAAGAAGCCAAAAGAAGGAGTATCATAACGAGCAAAATCAACTGCATCCCAAATATCTTTAGGAATGGTTAACCGCCCTTGTGAACATTTTCTTGCCATAAAATTTTCCTCCTACAATAAAAATTATTTTATTTTGATTACACAAAAAGAAGAATTTTCTTTTATGCGGAGTATTATATCATAAAACTAAAGTTATGTAAATATATTCTTTGGTTTTTTCAGCAAAAAGATTTAGAACGGGTTAAAATCTTTTCATGATAATGTTTCTTTAGGAAACGTCCCCAAAGAGACATTAAAAAATTAAAAAAATTCTCAAAATCTCTTTACAATTAGGCAAAATATGGATATAATAATTACGTTCTGGAAAAATATGCTAGGACAAGACTTTATTTTTGTAAGTTTTAACAATATAGATATAGTTAAGACAAAAAACAAGAAAAAACAAGGAGGTTTTTTTATGAGTCAAAAGTATGTATACCTTTTTAGTGAAGGAAATGCAAACATGCGTGAACTTTTAGGAGGAAAGGGAGCCAATTTAGCAGAAATGACAAATTTAGGTTTACCAATTCCACAAGGTTTCACAGTTACAACAGAAGCTTGTACAAGATATTATGAAGATGGTGAAAAAATTGCACCAGAAATTGAAGCAGAAATCTTTGCAAGTTTAGCAAAATTAGAAGAAATGACAGGAAAGAAATTTGGAGACATTGAAAATCCATTACTTGTATCTGTACGTTCAGGAGCTAGAGCTTCTATGCCAGGTATGATGGATACAGTTTTAAACTTAGGTTTAAATGAAGATGTAGTAAAATCAATTGCAGCAAAAAATGAAAGATTTGCTTATGATAGCTACAGAAGATTTATTCAAATGTTTAGTGATGTTGTTATGGAAATACCAAAGCCTTTCTTTGAAAAAATTATTGATGAAGTAAAAGAAGCAAAAGGTGTTAAATTAGACACTGAACTAACAGCAGAAGATTTAAAAGAATTAGTAGTTCGTTTTAAAGAAGTATATAGAAATGCAAAAGGAGAAGAATTCCCATCTGATCCAAGAGTACAATTAATGGAAGGTGTAAAAGCCGTATTCCGTTCTTGGAACAATGCAAGAGCTATTACTTATAGAAGATTAAACGATATCCCAGGAAGTTGGGGAACAGCTGTTAACGTACAAGAAATGGTATTCGGAAACATGGGAGACGATTGTGGTACAGGTGTTGCTTTCACTCGTAACCCAGCAACAGGTGAAAACAAATTATTTGGTGAATACTTAATGAATGCACAAGGTGAAGACGTTGTTGCAGGTGTTAGAACACCACAACATAT
>CANRLO010000069.1 GCA_947631495.1 uncultured Clostridia bacterium | reverse complement strand
CCCATTTTCAAACCAACACGTGGAGTAAAAGTTTTATCTAAGGTTTGAATTGGTACATAACTTTGAGCAAGCATAGGATTTTGAGGGAATACAGATTCACCTTTATCAAAACCACAATCACAAGAGTCTTCTTTATTATTTGCCACATAGTAGTCAGCCGTAGTACCACAATTGTTGCAAGCAGTTTCAATGATTTTTTCATCAAAATTCTTTTGACAACAACATTTTCTATATCTACGATTATACATATCTTTATCCTCCTTATTTGATTGATATAGTACATACTATGAAAAAAAGAAGAAAAATGTGACTTTAAAGCGAATAATGTCTAAAATTATGTAAATAAAATTATGACATTTCTATAGACTTTTTTGAATACATATGATATAATATGAGAGTTAGTAATAAGGAGTGAAAAATAGATGACAAACACCTTAAGGCAAAGATATAAAGTAGAAAAAAGCAATATTGAAAAAGCATACGAATATCAATTAGCATTAAAACATAATCAAGAGTATGAAGAAAAAGTAAACAATACTTTCATTGCTATTGTAAATTTATTAAAGAAAGAATATCCAGATATAAAATTAGAGCCACCAAGGGGTAGAGAAAAATCATACAATAGCATAAGAAATAAAATTATTAAATTGGAAATAGAAAGACTTTGTAAATTATATGCAATAGAAGGAATTTCTCAAGAAGAAAAAGAAAATTTATATCAATTAGTTATAGATAGTATCGAACAAGAAATGCAAGGAGAAGTAAAACAATTATTAGATGCAGAAATAAAAGATTTAAACTCGTTAGATAGAATTATGCAAGAAAAAGAAATTCCAGACCATATAAAAACAGCCATCTTAAGAATTATAAAAACAAGAATAGAAAGAGAAAATGTAGAAAATAGGCAAGAACTAGAAACACAAATAGAAGAAAAATATGGCGAAACAGCAGCAAAGAAAAGTAAGCAATTAAAAGATAATTTACTTCATTGGGAATGTATAGAAGAAATAAAAAAACAAGGAACAGAAAAATTACATTGTCCTTTTGAATATTTAAATTTTAAAGATTTAAGAGGAATTAAAATTATTGTAGCCGATGTACCAGATAGTGTAGAACCAAAGGAAAAAGAATTGAAGGAATTAATTGAGCAAAGAAAAAATGCACCTAAAGAGGAAAAAACAAAATATAATGATTTATGTTGTATTTCATTAACTAAAGAATTTGCTTATGAATTAATGGAAAATGAAGAATGGTTAAAACAATTAAACATTATGGTTTTGCCAGAAGGTTACAAACATAAAGAAAAGCAAAATGGTTATATTGCAGAGCATATAAAATTTTGTTATAGGGACCATCCAGAATATACCTTTGAATTACAACTTCGTTCTATGTACCGTGAAGATTTATCAAGGGCGAATGGGGCAGCAGCGCATGATAAAAGGTCTGGAAAAAAAAGAATTTTTCCTAGCACAGAAAATAAACAACAATTTATGGAAGAATTGAGATATAGACTTCCTCAATATACAATGTTAAAAAATGAAAACGACGAATACTCGCTACATAAATGCAGTATAGAGGAAAGTGTATTAGAATATTATTTAGGATATATTAAATTAGATTCTGAAGAATATGTAAAAGCAGTTCAATATATAAGAGAAATGGAAGAAGAACAAAGATAAAAATAAGCCTAAGATTTTTTATTAAATGATAAATAAAAAATTTTAGGCTTATTTATATTTTATATTTTTAATTAAAGCTAGTTTGAAAATTATTATAGTAAGAGTACGTATATATTTATGATAGTTTTATAATTGCATGTAATGTTTTTTCATCTTCTGATTTAATAGTAACAATATGCTCATTATTACTAGTAGAATAAAAACATTTTAATGTATCACCAAGGTAGCTACCTGATTTATACATAATTTCTACATTATTAAAAGAAGAATTTTCAAAAACATCTTGTGGAAGTGCTTCATAAGCTAAATCTAAATAACACAAATTATGCATATGCTCATTAATATCAATATCTCTACGTTGCACAGTATATTCAAAAGTAAGTTTGCTTTCTTCTGGTTCTTTTAATTTGTCAAAGGTAAAATTCTCAAAAACCGCTCTATTTTCGGTTTGATACTTTTCTAATAATTCATTTGTAATACGCATTAAGCCTTTTTCTAAATGAATTAAAGTCCATTTTGAAGTACCAATTACACAAAGTTCATTATTTTGATTATAAACTTCATAGTCACGATAGCAACAAGCGCGAACAGCACCTCTAGACCAAGTTTTTACATGAATGGTATCACCATATTTCAATCTTTTTAATACCTTCATTTTCCAATGAAGTAGAACCCAACTAATTCTTGTTTTTTCAATGTCTTTTAAACCATAACCAGCAATATCAGAATGAAACCCACCAATATCTTCAAAAAAACCAAATAAGGCCTTATTGGTAATGTTTGTATTTTTATCAATATCACGAATACTAAAGTCAAAAGTGTGCTCAATATATGCCATTTTTTTATTCCTCCTTTTCCAAACTTTTCCTATTATAACACAAAAATAGAAAAAGAGATAGATTTATAAGAAAAAATGTAGTAAAATACTTTTATATTAAATAGTGACATTTACAAGAAACTGCATTTTAATAAATAAAATGGCAAGAAAAAAATCCTCAAAAGAGGATTTTAATCCATGTCAGCAACAATCCAAAAGCCAATGATTGCAACAATGAAAGACATAAGGACATCTTTTGCAAAACCAACAATAGCAACTGCTACTACTGCTACTGCAATAAAACCTAAACCTTTGTTGATATTTTTCATAAAGCAACCTCCTTAGATGTTGTGGCTAGAATTATAAATAATAATTCTATAAATAAATAGTTACTTTATAAAATATACAATATTTAACATAAAAAGTCAATAGATAAAATAGAAACGAAAAAGTTAATGTGCATCATATAAAAGAAAATAAAGAAAGAAGAAATAGCATGTTAGAAGTATTAGAAAAATGTGAGATTTGTCCAAGAGAATGTAAAGTAAATAGAAGAAGCGGAAAAGTAGGAAATTGTAATGCCACAGATAGAGTAGAAATTGCATTAGTTTCCCTTCATCATTATGAAGAACCTTGTATTAGTGGAGAAAATGGTTCGGGCACAATTTTCTTTTCACATTGCAATTTACATTGTATGTTTTGCCAAAACTATGAAATAAGTCAAAATAAAGTAAAGGGAAGAGAAGTTACAATAGAAGAACTAGCAGAAATTATGCTTGAGCAACAAGAAAAGAATGCTGAAAATATTAACTTAGTAACGCCAACCATGTATGCCTATCAAATCAAAGAAGCTATAAAAATAGCAAGAAAAAAGGGATTAACTATTCCTATTATTTATAATTCTAATGGATATGAAAAAGTAGAAACTTTAAAAGACTTAGAAGGTTATATTGATGTATACTTACCAGACTTTAAATATTATTCAAATGAAATAGCAGAAAAATATTCAAAAGCACCAAACTATTTTGAAATAGCAAGCAAAGCTATTTTAGAAATGATAAGACAGGTAGGAGAGCCAACTTTTAATGAAAAAGGAATGATACAAAGAGGAGTAATGATAAGGCATTTAGTACTTCCTAATCATTTGCAAAATTCCAAAAATGTTTTAAAATGGCTAAAAGAAAATATACCAGAAAATGTTTATATTAATGTAATGGCACAATATTTTCCAACCTATCTTGCAAAGCAAGATGAATTAATTAACCGAAAATTAACTAAAAAAGAATATAAAGAAATTGAGCAATATTTTTATTTACTAAATTTTAAAAATGGTTATATGCAAGAGTTAGGAGAACATGAGGAGGAATACGTTCCTGTTTGGGACAATTAGGGACAGTCCCAAATTGTTCCATTTGGGACAATTTGTACCAACGTTTGAAATTAAGCTTAAAGAAAGAAGTATCCTTTTTTAGGATACTTCTTTCTTTAAGAGATTTTTAATTTCTTTTGTTACTAAATTACATACTTCTTCTTTGGATAAATTGGAAGTATCAATTACTTTGTAAGGAACAGGGATAGTAGGAATAAAATTAGAAAGCATTGTATTATACTGCTCAATATAATCCAAAGTAACAATTCTTCCTTCTCCGCCTCTGCGCTCAATTGAAACTTCTGCATCACAGGTAAAAACAAATAAAAAGTCTGGATTATAAAACGTAAGCTCACTTAAGAAACGAATTAAAGAGGCACATTCTTTTTCATTTTCTGGATTCTTAGATAAAACAAAATAGGTATAAAAAATACCATCAATGATACCTCTATCAATAAGCAAGATATCACACTCATTATGCCTTTTAACCAAAATGTTTTCTAAAGAATGTAACCGCATCCATAAGTGACCATCAAAATCTCCTTTAGGGATTTCTTTTGGAACAAGTTCGGCAGATTCTTGAATATAATCTACTGCATAACCTGCTTCCGTAAGGACATTTTTTACGTTTGTAATACAGTCTGTTTTTCCTGCCTCTGGTGTTCCAGTAAATTCTACTGTTACAATATTCATAATGATAATCCTCCTTATGAAAAAAATAAGATGCTCAATAGTTTAAAAGGAGTATAACATGTTGACAGAAAAATGTAAATATTTTGTTGAAAAAAATCGAAAAATATGATAGGATACACTCAAATAAAAAAAGGAGACAGTAATGAAAAAAATTGAATTTAATAAAAATTTAGTAACAAAAGAAGAGGTTGATAGAACGGTAAGAAAAGTAAGAGGTATTATTTTAAATAAAAAAGGAAGAGCATTATTAGTAAAATATAAAGGAATCTATATGCTACCAGGTGGAAGCATTGAAGAAGAAAATAAAAAAGAAGCATTGCAAAGAGAACTTTTAGAAGAAGCAGGAATAGACAGTGTAAGATTAGAAGATGCTCCTTTTTTAAAATTAGAAAGTTACGATAGAAATTATTATGATAGAAAATTACAAGCTAATATAACAAGATTAACAGAAACTTATTTTTATTTTGGAGAAACAATACAAAATGTAAATAAAGAAAAACAAAATTTAACAGAAAGCGAAGAAAAAGGTGATTTTTCTATTTCTTTTGAAAATTTATCAGTCATAGAATATTTAGTAGAACATAATGAAACAGATAATCCAAAAAAAGAAAATTTTGATAGAGAAATTTTAACTGTATTAAGAGAGTTTAAAAAATATAGAGAAGAACAAGAAAGAGAAGGAAAAGAAGAAAGATAATCAAAGTTTAAAAGCAATTAACAAAGCTAAGAAAGGAAATTGATTTTAATATGATAGATTTACATATGCATACCAAATATTCTGATGGGGCTAACACTTTAATAGAATTATTACAAAAAGCAGAAGAAAAGAAATTAGAATATATTTCTATTACTGATCATAACACTTGCAAAGCATATAAAGAATTAGAAACAATTGACTATAAAAAATACTTTACAGGAAAAATAATAAGAGGCGTAGAATTAAATACAAGCATAAATGGAATTAACATTGAATTATTAGGATATGGCATTGATACTAAGAAAATGCAAGAAAATTTAGAAAAAATTTATCCAACGAAGGAAAAAAGAAATGAATTAGAAAAAGACCAGTTAATAGAAAAATGCAAGCAATTAGGAATAAAATTAGAAGACCCAGAAATGAAATATTTTGATGAAGAAATTCATAAATATTTTTCTACTTATTTATTAGAACAAATTAGAAAAAATCCAGAAAATAGAAAACATTTTTTAAATGATGATACATGGAATGATGCTATGATATTTTATCGCAAAGAAATGTGTAATAAAGAAAGTAAATTTTATTTAGATAACACAAAATTATATCCTACTATGCAAGAAACCATTGATTTAATTAGAAAAGTAGGAGGATTGGTATTTGTACCACATGTCTATATTTACGGAGAAAATTCAGAACTTATTTTTCAAGAAATAATAAATCATTATAAAGTAGATGGATTTGAGTGCTATTATTCTAAATTTACAGAAGAACAGAGTAATTTTTTATTACAATATTGTAAAGAAAATAACTATTATATTTCTGGTGGAAGTGATTTTCATGGAATCGTAAAGCCGGATATTGAAATGGGAACAGGCCGAGAAAATTTAAATATACAAAAGGAAATTATACTTCCATGGATAAATAAAGTGGAGTGTATATAAAAAATTGTCGAAAATGATTGAAAATAAAAAGTTACTATGTTATACTTTGACCATAGTAACTTTTTATATATTGTATTATAAAGGAGAAATGTATATGAAAACAAGAGTATTAGCATCAACAAAAGTGGGGTATGAACTTCCTATTGATGAGGCAATTAAGTTCTCAGGAAAGGAAGCAGGCATTTGTTATATGCCAGATACAATGGATGCCATTTTACAAGAAGATGAAGAAAAAACAATCAAAAGAGCAAATGGAAACATGAAATCAAATCATCACAGCGTATTTGGTCACCCAAGATACAATTTCATATTTGAGGAAATTCCTAAAATATTAGCTATGATTGTAAACAATGAAAAAGTATATGATACTTCAGAAAAATCAGCTAGATATACCAAAATGGAACCATCTGAAGAAGAAAAAGTATTGTACGAAAAATGGATCGAAATCTATAAACAAAGAATCCATGAAGTATATCCAAACATTGAAGAAAAACAGGCACAAAAGTTAGCACAAGAAAATGCTAGGTACTTAATTAGTGTTTTCACGCCAGCAACTGTTATGGGACATTCTATCAGTTTACAACAGTTTAGTTATATTCTTCATATGATGGAAGATTATACACAAAAAGAGCCAGATACAGACTTTAGCAAACTCTTAAAACCATGTTTACAGGAGTTTGTTAACATGCACTCTAAGTTCAAAGTAGAAGGAATTAATCCAGATTCTAAGAACAGAAAACTTTCTCTCTTTTCTGATATAAAGAGAAACGATGAATGGGGAGAAAATTACTGCGTTACGTATTGGGCATCTTTTGCTCAATTGGCACAGGCCCAAAGACACCGCACAATCAGTTACGAAATTCTGATATCTTCTTTAAATAGTGATAAGTACTATGTACCACCTATTATTAGAGATACAGAATTGGAAAGCGAATGGCTAAAAGACATATCATCTCTTTCAAAATATTTCCCTCAAGGAAAGATGATTTTAGTTAATGAAAGAGGTACTGTCGAAAACTTCGTTTTAAAATGTAAGGAACGTTTATGCGGCTGTGCACAACTTGAAATTGCACTACAAACAAAAGAAACCTTCGAAAATTATTTAAAAAATACAAAAGAAACAAATCAAAGAGTCTATGACTATTTAATGCAATACAAATTAGGTGCAAGATGCACATTCCCAGATTATAAATGTGAAAAACCTTGCATTTGGGGAGCAAAATATGCATTAGATAGAAAAATTTAATTTTGTTCAACAAGAGACCTTGAAAAAAAGGTCTCTTGTTTGAAAAATAGAATATTAGCAATGTCAATAATTTTTGAAAATTTCACCAAAAAATAAGATTATTTTATTAGCGAAAATTTCACCTATGTATAAACTT
>CANRLO010000068.1 GCA_947631495.1 uncultured Clostridia bacterium | reverse complement strand
TATATAAGTATAAATCTAAATCATCCCATTCTTCTAGTTCTTTTAATGGTAGCATCCTATTATTTGTTGTAATTGAATATATATGAAAATTATCGAGTAAATATAATTCTTTAGTCTTTGAATTTATACAAGTCTTATTCATATATAGACTTCCATTGTTTAACAATATGTATGTATTTTTATAATAATCATATTCCGTTTGCTTTATCTGACTTTTCTCTATATTATCTAAATTATTTGTATCTATAATGTGTTCTATATCATCTTTTAATTTTAACTCTATATTTTCTATTTGTTTATCTCCTATTTTCGTGTATATTTCTTCTAATGTTTCCTCATCTGCTGAATTTACTATTTTATTTATTGTTTCATTATCTAATATCATTTTATCTTGCATTATATTTACTCCTTTTTATCTTTTCCTTTCATTTTAATTTGTATAATCAGGCATTTTATAATATTTCTTTCTTTTGTAAATCTTCTTCTGTAAAACCAGCAAGTTTAAGTCCTTCCTCTGTAAAAAAGCCTAAAGGAGTACCTTCACTTTCTTTTTTATAAATGTCATAAGCACTTGTAAATAATTCAATATCTATCTCATCTTTAATTAAACTGCTTACAGCTTTTAAAATTCTAGTATTACCTTTTAATTCTCCTTTGTAATATTCAAATCTATCATAATCCCACTTATCATCACGTATGAATTTAGGCGAATCTTCATTACATAAATAATATCCATACCCCAACATATCTGTAGAATCATAATTACCTCTTGCTAAAAAGGCTTCAAGTCCATCTCTCCAAGTACACAAATAGTCTAATACAAAAATATCTGTATCTGTACATTCTATTTCGTCTTTACTTACCAAAATGTCTCCTCTTTTGAATGGTGTTGGAATATTAATAAATATTGAGTCAATATCTAAAAAATCTTCTCCACGTTCATATATCCTTATAAGTTTTGGTTTTTTATCAATTACATTATAATTAGCATAAATTACTCTATCTTTTTCGTTAATTATTTTTTTGCAAATTGTAAAGTAAATTGTGTCATCAAATTCATTTATATAATCTGTTATTTTATTATATATCTTCTTATATGTCTTTTCAGTATTATCAAGTGCATCATAACCCATTTGCTTTGTTGATTTATTATATTCATTCCAATTATAAATACTATTTTCATCATTTTTAGTAAAATCATTATATAATTTTTCTAACCTATCTATTTCTGTTTGTATTAATTCTTTTACACTATCATAATGATTACAATTACATCTTTCTATGACTTCCATATCAGGATAATTTTTTATTAGTTCCTTGTATTTATCTATTTTTTCAAAAATGTCCATTTTTGTATTTCTATAAATTAATACTGTCAATTCTTCTGTGTTAAATTTGTGTTTAATTTTTCGGCAATAATCTTTTATTGTTTTTGAATTTATTAGTTCATATTCATTCATTTTCTATTTATTCTCCTTTATAATCTATAAATCTTCTATGATCGTAGTCATACTTTAATTTAAAATTTCCTAAAGTGTTATTCTTTCTTGCAACAGCTAAATTATTTATACTTCTTTCTGATTTATCTATTGTGACAGTTATATATGTATCTGAATAGTTTTCTATTTCTTTTTTTATTTCTTCTCTTATCATTTTATTAGAAGAATAATTAGGGTAAACAAGTAGTACTGTACAAGTTAATCTTTTGCAAATTTTTTTCAGTCTTTTAAGAAATCTTATTCTTTCACTTCTTTCTCTTTTTTCTTCTTCTACTTTAAAAATAAGCTGATTAAAAGGTCCTATGTCTAATACAATTAAGCTATCCACTACTTTTGGTAATCTATCTGCATAATGATTAGCCCACCTATCTACATATTTAACTACATTTTTTAAATCGTATAATCCCATTTCTTGCTCTATTATTGTTGGTAATCTATCTGTTGTTTCAATTAAATTTACCATGCTTTGTCCTATTTGCTTTAATTCTGTGTCTGTATATTCTGTTTTAATAGTCCATTTTTGATAATTTACATTTGCTACATTTACTGCTAGACGCTTTATTAAATATTCTTTTCTGTGGCTTACAATTTCTAATACTTCTTTTTCTTGCTTTAAACATACATTGTTAGCAATATCTCCTGACAATATATCTATTAATGGGGTATCTCCTGTTAAAATTATTAGTTGTGGTTGTTCTATATTTACTAATTTGTCTAATTCTTTAAACCCTGTGTTCATTGTTTTTTCTCCTTATGCTATATCTTTTTAAAATAATTTGATACAATACCTCATTATAATATATAATTACCATATACATTTTTTATTAGGGGGGCTATGGTAACCATGGCAGATAAAAAAATATCATTAATTAGTTTTAGTATTGTATCTATTTTATTATACGACCATTTGTTTTGTTTGCCAATAAATTTTTTATAAAAATATATTTTTATTGTTATAATTAAAGACTAAATGATGTTACTATTTAGTCTTTTTCACTTTTTATACACATTATTTTTACTCTTGTTTTTCACTACTTATTCAGTTAAAGATATAGTTTAATATATATTATAGTTATTTTTTATTTTTTCCCATTCGCTTTCAGTTATTAGTACTTCTCTTGGTATATTACCTTGAGCTTTTGATATTATTCCTTTTTCCTCCATTTTGTTTATTATTTCTTGAGCTTTTGAATAACTTATATTTAACTCTCGTTGTAAAAATGATATTGAAGCATTCCCACTTTTTATTACTATTTCTATTGAATCTTTTAATAATCTATCTTCTCTATTTCCAAAGTTAATAGTAATTTGTTCTTCTAATTCTAATTTTCTATTCTTTTCATTTTTCTGGTTGTATTTATTTATTTTCTTTTCATTTTTTATTATACTTTTTTCCATAATATAAATACATATTTTTAAATATATATGAACAATAACTGTTCCACCAATAATATATTTTATATACGCATTATCTACCGTACTCGTAGTTCCTACTATAAAACAACCAATTATAGCTACTATATATAAAAGTATTATGAATATCACTAATCCATTAGATATTTCTGAACGATAATTTTTTTTACTTATTCGAGATAAAATAGCATTATTTATTGAATTCATTAATATTTCACTATCTGTATAACCACCATTTTTTATTCTTTCATTTTGTTCTTTTGCTAATCTATTAGCTTCTTGTTGTTCCTTTATTAGTCTTTCTTGTTGTTCATATCTGTTGTCTGCTGCTACCTTAGTAAAATAATCGCTATAATGATTTCCGTCTTTTCCTATATATGGTCTTGATTTTGACATTTTAATCATCTCCATTTCTTTGTAAAATTTCTGATAGATTAACAACATATAAATTATTAAGTTGTTCTATTGTACTTTCTTTTTCCAATTGATCGAAATATTGTCTTGGATTAAAGTCTATTGTCTTTGATGTAATAGGAAAAGTCTCAAATTTAACTGTTATTTTTACACTTTTATTTATATCTAAGTCTTTTTTATCTCCATAGGTAGGAGGCTCTCCATCTAAACCAAAACTAGATACTTTTTTATCAGTCGAATTTTGTGTATGATTTGAATTAGTAATAGTATATGTATGCTTTTCTATTGGTAAATAATTTTTTAAAACATTTAATGGAATCATTGGAACTAAAAATAAGAATATACTTATAATAAGTAAAGAAATTTCAAAAAAATGGCATACTTTATTTTTGGAATTATATATAAATGCAGATATTGCTTCAACAATTAAACCTGTTGATAAAGTATATATTCCAACAGAAGTCGAAAGAGGAGAACATATCAATATAATTCCAATTAATAAACAAAATAAACTTAAAAATGGAGCAATTCTACCACCACTTTGAATATATTGATTCATTTCTCTAGCATACATTTCATTATCTGTATATCCATTATTTTTAATACGTTCATTCTGCTCTTGTTGTAGTTTATTTGCTTTTCTTTGTTCCTCTATTAGTCTTTCTTGTTGTTCATATCTGTTGTCTGCTGCTACCTTAGTAAAATAATCGCTATAATGATTTCCGTCTTTTCCTATATATGGTCTTGATTTTGACATTTTAATCATCTCCATTTATTTACCTAATTTTTCGATAATAATATATCATAGCTTTTCCTGTTCGTCAAGTAGTTCTTATTGGTGTATTATTTTTTTGTATTACTTATAATAGAATGCTTTTAAGATATGAATTTTAGGAGGGATTAAAACGTGGAGAAAGACAATTTAAAACCTATTATGCACGAAATTGAATATGGAAAAGTTAAAATAAATTTAGACAAAATTATGAAAGATAAAGGTATTTCAACTTATCAAATAAATACAAAAGCTAATATAAGATTTCAAACAATTCAATCATTGCGTAATAATTCAGCTTCTCGTATTGATTTTAATGTTTTAGCTAAATTATGCTATTCCTTAAATTGTAAAGTTGAAGATATTATTGAATATATACCAAATAAATGAGTATAGCTACTCATTTATTTTTGTTTCTTCGTTTAATTTACTTGCTATAATATAACCAAACATAAACAGCTGTTGCTCAATATCTTCTGTTAATTGATTCTCTATTTCATTATATTCGCTAAATAATTTTCTTTGTTGCTCTGTAAATGTTTCTTCCAATTTATTTAATACTTTTATTTTTTGTTTTAGTATCTGTTCATATTTTTCGTTTGGAGTATATAAGTCCTCTCCAAAATTGTCAAATATTATTTTTAGCATGGGCATATTTAGTCTTAAATGCTTATTTGTTTTCGTTCCAAATATTTCATCAAAAACTTCTAGATAATTTAGTTCTTCTTTTTCTTGCATTTTTATCACGTTCCTTTCTCTTAAACATTATATAGTTATTTTCGGCATAATCAAGGCATATTTCGATTTTTATTTTATTTTAATATACTTTCATGGCTTCTTATCTTTACTTAGCTTTATATTTGCTTTTATCTTTTTTTATTACTCAATATCATAAAGCTTACGTTCTTTAAAATTCCATCCTCCTAAAAAATATTGTGGTGTGTATAATACAAAATTTTCTTTTAATGTTAATGTATTACCATTCACTACTTTGGCAGGAATATCATACATAGCAAGTTGTAAAAAAGTCATATAAGTACATAAAATGTCAATATCCCAAGCTTCTACATACAATACATTTGATGGATTATATCCTTTTTCTTTTAAAGTTTTTGCGTATGATAGTATCATTCCTCCTGAACCACATGCTGGTTCATACAATGTTAAAAATCCTTTTTTACTAATTTTATTTTCATCTATTTCTACTATTTTAGTAATTAAATTAGATATATGTGTAGGTGTAAAAAACTGACTTATATTTTTATTTTCAATATTTAATTGGTTAAATATATTTCCTAGTATATCTTCATATTGTCCATAATATTTATCATATAGCTGGGCTAATTGTAATAATATAACTATAATTTGCTTTTGCTCTTCTAAAGTATAATTTTTTATTATTTTATTAAAATCTTTTAAAGACTTTTCTTTACCTAACATAAAAGCATTTATAAAATTTATTTCTAAAATTAATACTTCTGAAAATATTTTTTCTCTATTATATTTCCCTTTAGAAAAATCAAATAGACTTATTATTTCTTTTATATCTTTATTTTCCATTTATTAAATTCTACCTTCTTAAACATAAATCATAAAGTTATATACTGATTAATTTGATGAATATAAAATACAACTTCCTTATTGAAAGAAGTATCAACTATCAAATTAACTAATTTTATATCTATATTCTTTAAAATAAACTCTTTATACCTAATAACTTTTTCAGCATTAAATCTTTCTGTTTTCCAGTCACTTTTTTCCTCAACAGCATTTATATAGTTAGTAAAATTTTTATATATAGTAGTTACTAAAAAAGGTTTAAACATTTCCTTTTCACTAGAACAAAAATTGTAATTATATAGCTTTTTAAGATTTTTTTTAAATTGTTCAAATTCATGCTTTGAATTATAGTATGTTTGCACAAAAGGTCCTCCATCATCAAAATATCTTTCTATAATTTGTGTATAAAACTTTGATTTTAAAGTTGCTCTAATTATCATAATTCTACCTCTTTAACTTTATTTTAATATATAAAAAATTAGATACTACTACATGATTTGTTGGTCTGTGATAAACTTTTTGCAATTTTCACATAAATCATTTTCCGTAACATCTAATTTCTTACTTACTATTTCTATACAATTAGAGCAACCTTTTATTGCTATTATTTTTGATATTTGAGCAGATTTTAAGTATTGTAATCTTGATTTTGCTTTTTCTTTTACTTTAGGGAATTTTAATATCAATTCAGTATAATTTTTTAAAATATAATTATAATCTTTTTCCGTTAGTCCTGTTAATATTCTTGCTCTTTTATCTAACATATTATAATAACCTTGTTGTCTTACAATTTCATATTGTAATAACTTTTCTTCCTGTTTGCCTTTTTTTAATATATTTTGTATTTTACTAGTTTGCTGTAATATTCGTTCTTGTTCTGTTACTATTTTTTGTTTTAAACACATCTTTACCACCACCTTTAAAAATTTGTTATTTTTATTATAACAGGCTTTTTAAATTTGGTAAAGGGTTTATTCTTACTCTCACAATATTTTTAGACTTTTAGTTTTTCATTAATAAACTTGTTTTGTTTAAATTAGTTTTAATTTTTTCCAATATAATATTGATATAATCATAGTCATCTTTGTTTAAATCTATAATAAATTCTGTTTGTTTTATAATCTCTTTAACAATTTTATCTATTGAATATATGTTATCTAATAATGTTGTATCTTGTAATGTTTCTTTTACTTCTACAATTTTAACCAATATCTACACCTCTCATAGTATAGTTTTTATACTAATAATATTTTACTATATATATTTTTTTATCTATCAAAAAAAATCTTTAAGCTGTTTTTTAAACCTTTAAAATGATTATTTTAGTTATGAAAATAAATATATATTTTATGGTCTATATATTTCGTTTTTATAATTAAATTAATAAATTTTTAAAATTTCGGTCGTATTGTATCGTTATTTATATATATATCTTAATTTATAATTTTTTCGATTTTTTTAAAATTAATACAAATTTTTTTTAGTTTGTCATAATTAAAATATGTGTACTTTGCTTTTTTTATTATTTGATTTGTGTGTTTAGATATATAGAAATATTCTTGATATAATTTATTTGAAAAATTAAAATTAATTTCTTTAATATAAAAATATGGAACTGGAATCATATTTGAAAATCTAATTAAACCTATATAATTATTATAGTAATCATATATTCTAAAAAATGTATTATTCATAAAATATTCTTTATGTTTTTCTTTAGCTGAATATAATGGTGCTAAATAAATTAAATTTTTATTTTTAAATACAATACCTAAATATGGTCTATTTTTAGTTGCTATTTTTTTATCATATTTTCTTAAATAATCTATATATTTTTGATTTATATAGTAAAATCTTAATTTATCTTGTTTCATTTATTTTCCTTTCTTATATTAAATTTGCTATATTCTTTTAGTGGTTTTAAAAGTGTTTAATTTATATCTGTAAATAAATACATTCCATATTTTAAATTTTCTTCTCCTAAATCATAAACATCTGCAATAATTAAATTATT
>CANRLO010000067.1 GCA_947631495.1 uncultured Clostridia bacterium | reverse complement strand
ATATCATATTTTTCATCAATTTCATCTTGCAAAGAATGTGTATTTTCACTTTCAATTAACCAAATTCTACCATGGTAATCATCTAAAATTTCCTCTAAAGTATCTTCAATCTTCATATAAGGGCTATAAGATTTATAAGCCTCATCAACATTCCAATGCTCTTTATCATAAAAATAAGATTGGTTATCAAAATAATTAGAAAGATTAGTAGTAATAACGGCTCCATTTATTGCATTACAATACACAATAATATCATCATCTTTAATTTCACTTTTCATATAATCAAGCCAATCGGTATTGCTTGGAGAATAATTTTCTTTAAGCATACTAATATTACTAAAAATAGCCATTACAGCAATAACAACGCATATAGTTACAACTCGCCAAGTATTTGTATCCTTTGCCATGAAAAATGCAATAGCAAAAATAAGAAGACCAGTTGCAATTAATAAATAACGATTTAGTAAAATAACACTAGCCATACACAAAGAGAAAAGCAAAGGAATAATAATCATTAAAATATAAATAATAATAGCTAAAATTCCAGGTTTTCTTTCCTTCTTCTTTGTAGAAGAAATAATAAAAATAAGGTAAGCGTAAAAAGCTGTAGATAATAAAATAGGAGCAAAAGATAAATTTCCTCTATATTGTACAGTTAAAATGTCGTAAATAGTACCAGGAAAAGATAAGCTAATCCAAAATCCACCAGAAACGCCTTTAAGTTGAGTAATAAAACAAATTAGCCAAGGTAAATAGCCAAGAACTTGTAAAACAGCAGTTATAACAAAAGTAATTAAATCTTTTCTTCTATCTTTTCTATGAATACATAAATAAACAAAAAGTAATAAATTAACAATACCAGCTAGCATTAAACCATAATAATGCGTATAAGAAACAAGTAAACTGCTAATTCCAAAGAAACAGAAAGTTAGCTTACCAATTTTTCCTTGATAAATGCGATAAGCATAAACTGCCATAATAGTTCCAAGTAGCATACCTAAAGAATACATTCTAATTTCTCCTGCATATTGACTAGCCACTGGTAAAAATAAAGTTAGAAAAGAAAATAAAATACCTACCTTTGCGCCAAAATCTTTACGAATATGAGTGTAGCCTAAAATACCAAGTAAAGCAATAGTCATCGCAGAAAAAATACGGTAAACAATTAAATTACTTCCGAAAAATAAACTTAATACATGTAAACAAAAATAATAAAAAGCAGGGTGAACATCATGAGCTGTAATATTCCAAATTTCGGAAAAAGAATGTCTTGAAATAGCAACAGAATAACTTTCATCAAACCACATATTACTATGAAATATAGAAAGAGAAATAAAAATAATTCCTACTATAATAATTGCAATATGATAATATTTTAAATCTATTTTTTTCAATTTGTGTAACATAAGAAATCATTCCTTTCAAATAAAACGCTTCCTTTGCACGAATTTTACCATAAAAAAATGGATTGCGCAATAGGAAGCATAACATCATTTTGCATTATAAAAATTATTAAAATTACAATAAAATATATATTTTTTTCATAACCATCGTGTCACAACTTACACAAAAAGATAAGATGTAAGTTAATCCAAATCGCACTCCAGTATTAGTAAGTTAAGTACACATTCTTCTTGCATCTTTTCTTATAAAAGGATTTTGCACAGTATTTTCAATCAATTTTTTATATGCATATGGTTTTCTATATGCATCTCCTAAAGTCTCTCTATTTCTGTATTCTCTAATTTCACTCATATTGAACGATACAATTTTAATATCTTCTTTATTATTCATTACTAATAATTCACTATCTAAATCATGTTTATTTATGTTTCTTACTATTGGGCTATATGCTGAAGATTTACCTCCATGATTTGCATAGTTTACAGTTACAATACCTACCATATTTTCATAAGCTCTTACTTTTAATTGTTCCAATCTTATTTTTGACATGTAACAAGCATTTGGAACAAGAATAATTTCACTTCCTTGTAGCATTAAAATTCTTGCACTTTCTGGAAAATCTCTGTCAAAACAAATCATTGTACCTAATTTTATTTTTCCATTTCCATAATCTAACTCGCAAGTTTTGAATTCAGTACCTGGCTCAGTATAGGCTTCCATTTTAAAATCAACTGTATGTACTTTTGAATACTTTAATATAATATTTCCGTTTTTATCAATTATAATAACTGTATTTTTAGGCTTATTTTCTGTTTTTTCCAAATAAGTAATTGCTATTGCCATATTAATTTGTTTTGCTAGATTAATATAATTTTTAATAAATTCATCATCATTGTTTATTGCTTTGCTATTCCATTGTTCTATTTTTTCTTTTGATATGTTCTTTTGATCTTTTAAATCTCCTTCAAATAACATTTCATATCCGTTGTTCCACATTTCTGGAAATACTGCAATATCTGCTCCCATTTCTTTTGCTTTTTTACAACACTCAATACCTTTTAGCATATTACTTTTCATTGAATCTGTCGGACTTATTTGTAGTAATGCTATATTAAAAATATCCGTTAATGTTTTTATATAGTTTAATATTGAGTTTGATAAATCTTTTATATCATCAATATTTTCAATAGTTGGAATATGTATAAAAGCAATTTTTGTTTTTAAATTATTTTCTTGTTTATATACCAATGATCTAAAGAACACATTGTTACATAAATCATTTCCCGCATCACATGAACTTACAACTTTATAAGCACTGCTTTCTAATTTTTCTTTTAATACACCATAATAAAAATCTGTTACTAATGTTATTCCATTTAAAGTTGCATTATTTTCTAGATATATATTATTTGTATTTGGTTTTTGCCCAAAAATCAACACATAATCATAATTTTTTGATAGTTTTTGTTGTATTTGTTGACTACTCATTTCAAAATCATTTTTTAAATATAAAATATCTTTATTACTTTTTTGTTTTATATTATCTAATAATATTTTTGTTGAATTGTCATTTCCTTCAAAACCAGCTATTAGTATTTTCATCTTTCTATCTCCATCTTTAATTATTTATGATTACTATATCATAAAAGTATTATTTACTCAACAATTTAACAGAATAAAAAATTTTTTTAGTGTACTTAATTAAATAGTTCTCGCTTTGCTCACTTATTCGGTTATTAAAAAAATATATTTTATTGTAATTTAAAAATTTACGTTGTTTATTTAATAAAAAATGAAAAACATTAAATTTTGACGCATCAAACTAGATATGTTATAATGCGGTTAACAACGAGATAAGGAATATTTCAAATTATAAAAATATTATAAATAAAAAATAGAAACATAGAAACAAAGATAAAAAACTAAAGAAAAAGAAAGGGGAAAACAATTGAAAAAAATCATCCAAATTATAGGAATAATATTTTTAAGTATAGTTATTATATTAAATATCTTTTACACTGCAAAATTAGATTTATCTGAACATATTACAATTACTACAAATTCAATAATTTATATTATAGGACTAATAGCATTAGGAATAATAATATTTGCAATAACAAAAATCGTAAATGAAAAACTATACACTGGTGAAGATACAAATAAAAAACAAAAAATAAGAAAATACTACTATAGAACAGCATTTACACTATATATAATATTTCAAATAGCATGGGTAATTATAATTAGACCAGGAATTGTAGGAGACCAAATTCATGCTTGTAACTTAGCGCAAACCTTCTATAGAAATAATTTAGAAGAATACTTACCAAACTTAACATATGCAGGAATTCCATTAAGAGATTATATGCAAGCATATCATCAACAAATATCATTAGCATTTGTATTTAGCATTGTCTTTCGATTAATTCATTTTGATGGAATCGCAATCTTAAGAGGCTTCAATATTATAGGAACAATAGCAATAGTAATAGCATTATATAAAATCAGCCAGCAACTATCAAAACAATATAAAACCAATAAAGTGTTGCTATTTACTTTAATATTCACCTTTATATCTTTACCAATGCTAACAACCTTCATCTATGGAGACATTCCAAGTATAGCACTATGCTTGTTTTCAGTTTACTTCATGATGCGCTATAGCGAAACAAACGAAATAAAATATCCAATATGGGCTTCAATATTTACAATGTTTGCTTATATGATGAGAATGAATAGTTTAATATTTATTATAGCAACTGTGATTTACTTGGGTTTAAACTTAATAAAAGGAATTACCAAAAGACAGTTTAATTTTTGGAAAGAAAATATAATAAAAATAGGAATTATAATTTTATATATAATAATTTCAATTATTCCTTCTTCTTTAGTAAAAAACTATTATTTAAATAAATATAACATGGATAAAAGGAAAGCATATCCAAACGTCAGTTACTTCCTAATGGCAATGGAAGAAAGTTGGAGAGGAAAAGGTTGGTACAATGAAGCAAGAGGGGAATTAGCATTAAAAGAGCCAGAAAAAGCAAAAGAAGAATATCCACAAGAAATAAAAAATAGATTAAACTATTTTATACAAAATAAACAAGAAGCATTTGAATTTTATAGAGATAAACTTGCTTCCATGTGGACAGAAAATACATACTCTGCAATACAAAACAATAACGTAGACTATGTTTCGCTAGAAAATATAATAGGACCATTAACATTTTATCAAAAAGTATTATTACTAATTACTTGCATATGTAGCTTACTTGTCTTAATACAAAATAGAAAAAATCTTTCACTAGAACTACTATTTTTAATAACAATTTTCATTGGAGGATTTGCTTTTCACATCTTATGGGAAGCAAAATCAAGATATATAGTGCCATACATAATAGTTCTAATTCCAGTAGCAGCTATCTGCATTTGGAACAGGAGGGACGCCCCTTTTCGTTCCAAAATGGAACGGTGGGGACACCCCTTCTGTTATTTCAAAAAATATTATAAAAAATTAACTTAAAATGCTAAAAAGTGCAAAAAAATAAAAATTATTATAAAATAAAATCTTTTATATTTTGTTGAATAAATAGGAAAAAATAGATATAATAATAAAAGTAAATAAAAAATAAAGTAAAAAATTGCTATTTTTTATATAAGGGGTGATAAAAATGGTAAAAATGTATCAAACTAATTTAGAAACAAACAAAATTGAAGAAACAGAAGAATATAAAAAAGGAAATTGGATTAATATGGTTGCCCCAACAGAAGAAGAAATCAAACAAGTATGTAAAAAATTACAAATACAGGAAGACTTTATCCGTTATTCTTTAGACTATGAAGAAAAAGCCAGAATTGACATGGAAGAAGACGATAATACCATTCTATTTATTGTGGATGTTCCAATAATTGAAAAAGAAAACAATGAACAAGTATATTCTACTATGCCACTTGGAATGATAGTTGTAAGAGATGATTATTTTATTACAGTAAGTTTAAAACAAAATAAAGTCGTATCAGAACTAGAAAAAATAAAAACAAATACCATTACTTACAAAAAAAGCAGAATGATACTGCAAATATTTTATAAAAATGCAGAATTATATTTAAAATACTTAAAGAAAATTAATAAAGAAACTGAAATTGCAGAAAATGTATTAAAAAATTCTTTAAAAAATAAAGAATTATTAAAAATGCTAAGTTTAGAAAAGAGTTTGGTGTACTTTACTACTTCTTTAAAATCAAATGAAGTAGTAATGGAAAAAACGCTAAGAGGAAAAATCATCAAGCTATATGAAGAAGACGAAGACATATTAGAAGATTCCATTATTGAAAATAAGCAAGCAATCGAAATGGCAAAAATATATAGCGACATTTTAAATGGAACAATGGACGCTTACGCATCTATTATTTCCAACAATTTAAATGGAGTAATGAAATTTTTGACATCAATAACCATTATACTTGCAATACCAACTATGATAGCAAGCTACTGGGGAATGAACGTGCAAGTACCAATGCAATTTTCAAATAGTCCATTTGCCTTTTATGCAGTAGTAGCTTTCTCAGTAATTCTAGGAATAATAGCAATGATATGGCTAAAGAAAAAAGATATGTTAGATTAAGAACAGGAGGGACGCCCCTTTTCGTTCCAAAATGGAACGGTGGGGACACCCCTTTCTTTTTTTTAATTTTTTTAATAAAAAGATAAATAAAACTTTTTTGTATAAAAAGGAAAAAACAGCATATAATAAGACTAAAATTACAAAAAAGGAGAGGAAAAATATGAAAATAATAGATACCATAGCATTAGTATTAATTATTATTGGTGCTCTTAACTGGGGACTAATTGGAATTTTTAATTTCAACCTAGTAGAAACCATTTTTGGTGGATTCTCTATTATCTCTAGAATTATCTATATTTTAGTAGGAATTTCTGGATTATGGGGAATAAAACTAATATTTGATCAAAATTCATAAAAACAAAAACGTATATTTATCATCTATAATAATATAAATATGCAAAAAATTACACAAAAAAAGAAGGTAGTAAGTTACTTAACTTATTACCTTCTTTTGCAATTTAGGTTATAAACCCAAATCTTTACGTATTTGCAAAAATTTCAATACACCTTGCTCAATCTCTGCACGGACTTGAGAACCTGTAAGAGTAACCGATGAAAAACCATTTACGAGAGTAAGTGGGGTATTAGTTACAGCCCAGTTCCGAGTATCTAAGGCAATATAAACCTGAAATGCAAAAGGACGCTCATAGTCAAAATTAGGTTTAATATGAACATCAATACAAGCAACCTTATCCGTTTCATAACGCATCCGACCTTCAAAATGCTCTGTTGTAAACATAGAAGTACCTCTCTTTCTACAAAACTAATTTATAGTTACAAAAACATTATACAACATTTACATAATAAAATCAAGTAAATTACCAAAATCATCCAAGCCCCTTGAAAAAAAAGCAAAAATCATATATAATGGCAAAGACAAAAACAAGGAGAAAAAGTTTGGAAAAATTCTTCAAACTAATTTGAACTTAAGAAAGGAAGAAAAAAATATGTTAAATGCAATAGGCGTAACCATTCGCTTCGGAAAAAGAACATTATTTGAAGATGTTAACATCAAATTCAATAAAGGATGTTGCTATGGCATCATAGGAGCAAATGGAGCTGGAAAATCAACATTTTTAAAAGTATTATCAGGAGAATTAGAACCAAGCAAAGGCGAAGTAACTATGGAAAAAACAGAAAGACTATCTGTATTAAAACAAGACCACTTTGCTTTTGAAGAATATACCGTTATGGACACGGTAATTATGGGGAACCAAGAACTATACAACATAATGAAAGAAAAAGATGCTATCTATATGAAGCCAGACTTTAGCGAAGAAGATGGAATGAAAGCAGCCAAATTAGAAGAAAGATTTGCCGAACTAGATGGATGGAATGCCGAATCTGATGCGGCTCAACTATTAAACGATTTAGGAATAGAAACCGAAAAACACTATAAACTAATGAGCGAATTAGAAGCAAAAGAAAAAGTAAAAGTATTACTAGCACAAGCCCTATTTGGAAATCCAGACATTTTGCTATTAGACGAGCCTACCAACGACTTAGATTTAAAAAGCATTGCATGGTTAGAAGAATTTTTAATCAACTTTGAAAACACAGTAATCGTAGTATCTCACGACAGATACTTCTTAAATAAAGTATGTACCCATATAGCAGACGTAGACTTTGGTCAAATTAAAGTATATCCAGGAAACTACGACTTCTGGTATGAATCTAGCCAACTTCTAGCAAAACAAATGAAAGAAGCAAACAA
>CANRLO010000066.1 GCA_947631495.1 uncultured Clostridia bacterium | reverse complement strand
TAGTATCAATCTTATCAGTCTTAGTTTTTCTAATATTAGAATCACGAAGAGAATCAGTTTGAATTGGATTAATAACACCAATTTTATAGCCTAACTGATAAAGAAAAAAGATAAGATTTTCAGCATAATGACCAGTAGATTCTAGACCAATTAAACAGTCATGAAAATTCTCAATTTCTTCAAGTAATATCATAAAACCTTGACGAGAATTTTCAAAAGAAAAAGGTTTTACGATAACTTTACCATCTGAGCTAACAACAGATGCAAAGTGTTTAAATTTGGCAATATCAATGCCGATGTAAACCATAGTGTTTACCTCCTGTAATAAAATTTATCAACAACTGTGACAACACCCAACTAGTTTTATTACTTGTAACCTTGCGTGAAATGAAAGTTCAAAGACTTATCTAACTAATTACCAATTAATAATAAAACTGTGGCAATATTCTTTCCTGAGTAGTCAAAGCTACAAGGAGGAATAAGAGTCCACAGTGTTAACATAGATAATTATAACATGTATCAACATAATTATCTATAAAGGTTTATAGGTAACCTTTTAAAAACTTAAATATATTATACAAGGAGGAAATTATATGAAAAGTTTATTAAAAAAATCAGGTTGGTCAGATATATTAGTATCTGTAATATTTGCACTTATTGCTATTTTTATGATTATAAAACCAGATTCTGCAACCAAAATAATTTCTTATATCTTAGGAGGAATTTTCGCTATTTATGGTGTTATTAAAATTATAAATTATTTTGTAGCAAAAGGAAAATATGATTTTTACAATTATGATTTATTATATGGAATTATTGCTATTATTATTGGTATAATTACTATTTTTTATAGTAGCCTTATTGAAACCATGTTTCGTATGGTAATAGGAATTTGGATTGTGTATAGTGGACTTTTAAGATTGTCTTTATCTTTTAAATTACATCGTGCAGAGGTTCCTATTTGGAGTGCTTCACTTATTTTATCTATTTTAATTATCATTGGTGGTTTGTACATGATATTTGAAAGTGGCGCTTTAATTGTAACCATTGCTATTATTATGCTTATGTATTCTATTATTGATTTAGTAGAAAGTGTTATTTTCGTAAAATATGTAGATAAAATGATGCAATAAAATTTTTGATGACAAAAAGAGATATTGTTAGCAAAAAAACAATATCTCTTTTTATACGGTCATAACATTCTAATTATGACTTTATTATAATAATATTATATTCTTTGATTTTAAAATTATGTATAAAAGTACTAAAGAGCCATTCTAGGCTCTTTTTTGTTAAAATTTATTACGATTATTGCTTTCTAGCAATAACTTTATTGTAAATTAATTATAGCACGAATTATAATGAATTGTCTAGCTTTTTTTAGAAATTTCTTTTCTTAAATTTTCAAAAGAATCTGTATTGGTAATTTGTTTTAGTTCTGTTAGTTGTTTTTTTAATTTTGAAATATATATATCTTTATCTTTTAGCTGTCTTTCAAATTGTTTATAGTAACCAAACAAATCTAAAATTGCAAACAATTCTGTATCAATTTTTTTCATTTCTTCTTTTGATAATGTTGATATATATGAACCTAATCTTGCTTTACTTACACACATTAGGTTTGAAACATTAGCGTAGCCATCTAAAATAACATTATTCTCTTCATCTTTTTTAGTTTCTATAGGAACTAAACATGATATTTTTTTATTAGTGTGAGATATAGGTACAACAATTATATTTCCTGAATGAGAATTTCTAGTATTATTTTGAACAATTACACAAGGCCTTTCTTTTTGCATTTCTGAGCCAATTCCAATACCAAAATTACATTTATAGACTTCTCCTCTTCTTACTACTCTTTTTATGCTGTTTATTGAAATTGTATCTAAATAAATTTTAGTTTTTATCCAATCCAATAAATTTTGTATTTTTGATAATTCTATTTGCATTAGTATTCCTCCTCTATAAAAATTACTTATATATGACTCTTCTTAGCTCATCATATAATCTATTTATTTCTTTTAAAGGTTGTACATTATTTGAACTTAAAAAATCTATAATTTTAAAAAATTCTTCTACTGGTAATATTTCTAAAACCTGCCTTCTTTGTATTTCATATATCTGCATTACTTTAGGTTTTATTTGATACATCAATAAATTAATGCCATAATGAATATTTTTATATTTAAATAAATATACTATTTTATCTTTTCCTATTTGTAAAACTGTTCCACTTTCATAAAGAGATTCGCAATTTTTCTCTATCATTTTTTTATCTAAATTTGATAATTGTTTTTTGGTCATTTCTACTCTAGTTTTCTTTTCTAAAATTGCTTCTATTTCACTCTTATATGCTATGTTTATAATATTCATTTCGTTTGTTCTTAAAAAACTTACTTTTTCTTTAAAAGTAGTATAATAAGTTTTGTTGTTAATGATAATATTGGTATATTTCGTTTTGTCTTTTGGACATTTCTTAAATATGCTAAAGCAATATATATATGCATAATCTGAAGCATACACATAATATAACTGATGATTAATTATAATTACATCACCTTCTAAAATATAGATATCTATTGGAAATTGATATTGCTGATTGACTTTAGTTTGTAATCTCTTTTGAATATTCTTTAAATCTAATTTATTTAATGTAAGATAATATGATTTTAAATAAATAAATGGAATTTTATGTACTATAGTAAGATTAATAAAACTATCTTTTCTTTTTTGATAACAAAGTTTATTGATAAAATATTCTTGACAATTATTAAGTTTATTCCACGGCTTAGATGAAGATTGATAAGCATAAATATAAAATTTGTTTTTACATATGACAAGATATGGTCTAATTTGATGATTTTCTGGTATTCTATTTAGTTCTTTTTGAGGAAGTGGCATTTTTGCCCATACTAAATCACCTGGATTTAATGACTCTAATAATTTTTTTTGATTTTTAATAATAGTTATCTTTTGAATAATATTCTCTAACAAGTGAAACTTGAACATAAAATCACCTCGAAATTTAATATTAATATGATTAAAAAATTTAACACTATGTGCATATTATACACAATTCGCTTTAAGATGTCAATCAAATGTTCGTAAAATTTTAAACATTAATTTCTTGTAAATTTTAAGTACTATTTTTACCCTTATTTTAATGAAATATGAATTAATTGTTATAGAATTTATTTTATTAGGATTAAGTATTTTTGAAATATTGATTAATATAAAATTATGTAAAAAATTAAAAGATTATGGAATATAAAATAGTAACATAAAATGCACTTTCTCATGATATTATCTTTACAATACCTTTATTTTTTTGCTATAATTATGTATTGTAAAAGAGGTAATGAACATGATGCAAATCTATGATTGGAAAAATTGTATTAATGAAAATGAATTAAATAACGTAATAGAAAATTTAAAAAATAATAGTTTAGTTATACTTCCTACTGAAACAGTCTATGGCCTTGCTGCAAGTGCATTTTCAGACGAAGCCTGTAAAAAAATATTTACTGTTAAGGGCAGAGCACAAGATAATCCTTTAATCGTTCATGTATCAAACAAGAAAATGATTGAGGAAATTGCAGAAAAACCAAATGAAATAGAAGAAAAACTAATTGATTGTTTTATGCCTGGACCATTTACACTTATATTAAATAAGAAAAAATGTATTTGCGATACTGTAACTTGCTTTCGGACAAACGGTTGGTATTAGAATGCCTAGTCATAAAATTATTCATGAAGTGATTGAAAAAAGCAACATTCCTCTTGCAGCACCTAGTGCAAACCTATCTACGAAACCTAGTGGAACTTGTATAGAAGATATAAAAGAAGATTTTTATAATAAAGTAGATATTCTAGTAGATGGTGGCAAATGTAATATTGGAATTGAATCTACAGTTGTAAAAGTAGTAGATGGAGTTCCCGTTATTCTTAGACCCGGGTTTGTTACTGAAGATGATATAAAGAATGTTATTCGGTAGTGTTAAACTTAGTGATAACTTATTTCGAAAAGTAAAAGAAAATGAAAAAGTAGAAAGTCCAGGTATGAAGTATAGGCATTATGCACCTAAGACAAAATGCATATTGGTAAAAAATGATGCAAACCAAATATCTAAGATAAATAATCATTTAATTTCTAAATTTCCTAATTGTTGTGTATTAGGATTTGCAGAAGATAAAGAATATATCAATGTTCCTAAAGATAGATTTATTAGTTTAGGAAGTAAAGATAATTTACAAGAAGTTTCTAGTAATATTTTTTCTAGTTTAAGAGAAGTAGATCGACTAAATTGTGATTTTGCCATAATTGAAGGATTAGAAGAAAAAAATTTAGGACTTAGCATCATGAATAGATTAGTTAGAGCTTGTGAAAATAATGTTATATAAGCAAAAAAAAAATAGTTAAATGGCCTTAAGTATGATGATAAAACATAGCACTTACCTAGATTATGGCATACAAAAAGGACTTACTGTTTAACTATATTAACTGTAACATTTTAGAATTCTAAAGTCAATAGAAATTTTTAAAAAATTGGCAAAATGTTCAATGTACTTGATAAAAAATTTATAAAATGATATTATGCTTATAAATAACAAGAAGGGACAATAATTATGAACAAATATGATGAAAAAGGAAAAGTTGAATTAAAAATAATATTGAAAATTCTAAAAATTGTTATATGGATTGCTCTAATTCTATTTGCTTTAAATATAATTAGATGGATTATAGTGTATATCTATAATACAATCAGTGATTTTTATCCATCATATTTTTTCTAGTCTATAACAATTTATAGTTAATAAGAATAATCTTTAAGAAATATTTGTGGCGGAGAATTCCTGTTTTTATCTTTGAAATATGTTTTGTAGCTATATAAAAACACTTACCATAGGTAAATGTTTTCTAGAATATTATTTATTAACATTATTATTTGTATTTTTTAGTTTTTTTAAATTAAATATTAGCTTAATAATTAATATAATTTGAATAAAAAGTATAATTCTAAACATAATCGTTATATTTGTAGCCTTTGATTTTAAATTATTAATTTGATCTGGACTTTTAATTAATTCATAGCTTACTTCTTTAGGAATCAAATCCTTGCTCATTTTTGATAATCTATATTTATGAACAGATGGTGTTAAATAATATGTATCTCCATTTTGTTTTAAAGACCATGTTTCACAAATTAAATATCTACCAAAATTCACGATAAAAAATATCGTTGTAATAAATAATATAATAATTGATATTATTAATATTGTTTTCTTATTCATAATATTATTCTCCTTACAAATTGTATTTGTTTAAATTTTGTAATTGAATATTTTTTCAAATTTTTTATAATTTATACCATCACTTGCTCTCCATCTATTTATAGGATAATCAAAATCATTTTTATGTTCAATGGGTGACCTTGCATATTCATTCACAAATTCATCTTCATAGCAAGGATATTCTTTATTAGATAGCAATATATCTAACCCATTTTTCATAATATTTCAACTCTCTTTCTAATACAAATTACTCCTATAATAAAGTATATCATAGTTATTTTTATTCCTTTTAATTTTCTTGTAAAAATTATATCATACAATTATATAAAAAGTAATTGGAGAGTGAAATTTTTATTTTTCACTCTCCTTTATTCTTTCAAAACTTTCTCTCTATACTACAAACACATTCCAAACTAACGTTGTGAACATACAAAGTACAATTCCACATACGGTTGGAAGTGCAAAAGATAAAATAGCCCACTTCCATCCCCCTGCTTCTTTTTTGATAGTAAGAAGTGTGGTTCCACAAGGGAAATGTAAAAGAGTAAATAACATGACATTAATTCCAGTAAGCAACGTCCAACCATTTTGCACTAAAATTTGCCTAATTGCCATGTTTTCTTCCATACTTACTAAACTGCCTTGCCCAATATAACTCATTAAAATAATAGGAAGTACAATTTCGTTGGCAGGAAGTCCTAAAATGAAGGCTGTTAAAATATATCCATCTAATCCCATTAAACTTGCAAATGGATCTAAAAAATTAGCAACATAGGTTAAAATACTACTATCTCCTATTTGAATGTTGGCAAATAACCAAATAATAAGTCCTGCTGGTGCAGCAACGGCAATAGCCCTTCCGAAGTACAAATAATGTTCTATCTAAAATAGAGCGAACTAGTATCTTCCCTATTTGTGGTTTTCTGTAAGGTGGAAGTTCCAAAATAAATGAGTTTGGCATTCCTTTTAGAATGGTTTTAGATAGTATTTTGGAAATGAGCAATGTAAGTACAACCCCTAAAATAATAATGCCAAGAACAGCCAAAGTAGATACCACAGATTGCATAGCTCCTGCAAAGTAGCTTCCTATAAAAATGCTAGCAATGCAAATTAAAAAAGGAAATCTTCCATTGCATGGCATAAAACTATTGGTTAAAATGGATACTAATTTTTCTCTTGGTGAATCTATAATACGACACCCTACTACCCCTGCTGCATTACAGCCAAGCCCCATACACATAGTTAGTGCTTGTTTTCCGTGAGCTACATGCCTTTTTAAAATATTTATCTAAGTTAAAAGCAATACGAGGCAAATAACCTAAATCTTCAAGCAAAGTAAACATAGGAAAGAAAATTGCCATAGGCGGTAGCATAACAGAAATAATCCATGTTACCGTCTGATAAACTCCTTCTATTAACAGTCCTTTTACCCATATAGGCGCTCCTATATAGTCAAAAAGCCAGATTAGTTTTTCCCCTAGCCATCCAAAAAAGGTAGAAAGAAGTTCTGATGGATAGTTTGCCCCTACAATGGTAAGCCATAAAATAATTCCTAAAAAGACGAGCATAATAGGAATTCCCCATATTTTTGAAGTAACTATTTTATCAATTTTTCTATCTCTTTCTTGATATGCCTCCTTCTCATATGTAACTACATCTTTTGCTATATTTTCTGCTTCAAATACAATACTAGAAACAATGGTATCTCTAATATTTTCTTCTGTAATGTCATGTTTTTTTAACATTTCATCTACTTGTATGATTTTATTTTTTACTTCTTCATTTTCTAATAATGAAATATTTAATTTTTCTTGAATAGAGTTTAAGATTTTTTCTTCCCTATCCATTAGTTTTAATGAGACCCATCTTGCTAAACCTTGCTTTTCTTCTGGTAAAATGGTTTCTACTTTACTAGAAATTTCCTTTATTCCATCTTCTATAACAGGAATATAAGTAATGTTATTTGGTTTTGGAGTAATTTTATGAGAAGCTACTTCTTCTACTTTTTGCATTAAATTTTTTAATGTTTTCTTTTTTCTTGCTATGGTTCCTACAACAGGAACTCCTAACTTTTCTTCTAATTTTTTAAAATCAATTTGAATTCCCTTTTTCTTGGCTTCATCTAATAAATTGACACATACCACAATATTGGGCGTAATCTCCATGATTTGATAAACTAAATTTAGGTTTCTTTCTAAACAAGTAGCATCTAAAATAATAACCGTAGTATCTGGATTTCCAAAACAAATATAATCTCTTGCAATTTCTTCTTCCTCGGAATTGGACATGATAGAATACGTTCCTGGAATATCTACCAATAAGAATTTTTTATTGTTATATTCATAAATTCCGCTACTATTTTCTACTGTTTTTCCGTGGCCAATTACCTGTATGTTGTTTCATTCCGTGTTAAAGCATTGAAAATAGTGGATTTTCCGTACATTTGGATTGCCGGCTATGGCAATGGTATAATCACATTTTTCTTTTAATTCTTCTATGTCATTTTGTAATAATTTACTTCCTGTTGAACTTGCTGTTAGTCCCATAATAAGCTTCA
>CANRLO010000065.1 GCA_947631495.1 uncultured Clostridia bacterium | reverse complement strand
TCCCTTCATATGTAATATTTATTTTCTGCTATTCCTTTAGCAATTTTATATAAACTAGGCAATTCTTCATATTTACTATCATCTGGTATTACTATTGGGTTTATTCCAATTTGTTCTAACATTTCTATATATTTCTTTACTGTGCCTCTCCAATATATATTTTTTTGAACATAGGTAATATTATATTTATTTATCATAAAAACAAATTTTTTTAATTTTCCTTTGTAATTATTGCTATAATTACTATTATCTATTAACTCATTTGCTTTTCTTCGTTTATAATGTGTTCCTAAATATACATATTCTCTTAACTTTTTAAAATAATCTTCTTCCATTGATTTTTGGTTCCAATACTCATCTATTATTTTTTCCCTACTACCATAATCTTTTATTGTTTGAGCTTTAATAAATTTGTGGCTATGCTGTATTTCTAATCTTAAAACATTTTTGTATTTCTCTTTATTTGATTCAGCATATTTATCGTAAAAATTTATATGTATTTGACCACTTTTATTTGTTAAATATGTTGAAGTATCATATTCTTCTTTTTGTTTTGCATAGTAAAAATTTTTTTTACAATGTGTTAATATATCATTATATACTTGTATTTCTTCTTTTTGACTAAACTGTATATCTACTTTGTAATCAATTCTATTTATTTCAAGTATAAATTTCATAGAATCAAAATTAGTAATCACTTCTTTAACTATTTTCAGTACTCTATCTTTGTAAATTTCTTTATCAGAAATTGTAACAATATCTTTTTCTATAATTTCATTTACGTGTGTTTCTAATATCAAATATCTGCGTATTGGAGAAAAATCAAACTTTATATTTTTATATTCAAATACATATGTTTTAAAGTTTCTTTTTTGCGTATAATTTTTTATTGTTATTCCTTTTGACCTTAAATATTTAAAATCTATATAATCAATACCATTAATAATTAGGTCTATACTGTCTATCATACTATAAATCTCCTATTTTTCTAAATTAATATTTTGAAGGATGGTTACAAAATTTCTGAAATTTGGTAATGAACTCTAATTACTCTAATAAATAGAGTTTTTTTCCTTTTTTTCCACCATCCTTCCGGTATATTTTATAGAACTACCACTAATCGTCATATTTTTCTAAATGTCTACGGATATTTATCACTCTTTCTTTTTCTTTTGTCTTTGGATTTGTCCTCAGTATTTCTTTCCTTGAAGGGTCTGAATCTCTAGTTTCTAAAATTCCTTCTTCTTGTAAAGTTTTTAGTAATGTTGGCTCTGTAAGAGGAAAAACTATATTTCTTTTTTTATAGAAAGTAAATACTTCATTATATATAATGTCTATATATAGATACAGTCTATTAACTTTGCTATCAAAATAGCCAATTTTAATACCTGCTCCACGTATAGGAAATCCTGTACTGTAATCTTCTAGCATTACCTTATTAGAATTTATTAATGCCTCTAGTGCATTATAAAACATTTCAGTAGGGTTAGTTTCTTCTATAGCTCTAGCTTGACTTAACATTATTTCATCAAGTACCTTTTCTGCTTTTTCTTCTAATTTTTCCTTTTGTTTTTCATCTATAATGTCGTTTTCTAACATAAATGCTAAAAACAGATGAAATCCTAAATATAAAATATTTCTTGCTTCCTTTGTTCTTCCTAATATATTTGTATATTTTGAAGATTGTAATTTTTGTAACTTTTGTAATTTTTTTATTACTTCAGTACATTCTTCTAAAATTTCATCTTCATTGTCTATGATAAATTTAATATACATTTTCATTGCATATGACAATTTCTTTGTATGTTCTTGCATTATCAATAGATTATCCACATTTACAGTAGTTTTATCAAAATCTAATATTATTGTTCTACTTAATCTACTTTTAGCTAGAGGTGGTACGAACTCACCTGTTAAAATTGCTGTTCCTCTCGCATAATATGATTTTCTTATTTTTATATTACTTGTTACTCTGCCTCTTGCTTGTCTATCAGCTAAACTTCCTATTATTTTTGAAGCTAATTCTATTTTCTTTCCATTATGTTCTGGGTTTAAGTCATCTGGAACAAACATGCAATCTTTTAGCATATATGATTGCTTTTCAATTTTAGAAATAGTATCATTTAATGATGTATTAAAAGTATTCCTTTTAAAGTCTCCAAAATGAGAATTTGCAATAGCCGCAAGAGAACTTTTCCCTGTATTTGTACCACCTATTAGCATTAATAGAAAATCACAATATATATTTTTTTCACGTAATAAGCTAATTAGTGGAGTAATGTATATATATGCTAAAAGAGGAATTGACACTTTCTCTTTAGCTAATTTTAAAATATTAAAACTCGTTTGTAGAGCTTCCTTTATATTAAACTCTTTATCAGTAAAGCAATATTGTTGTAATCCTCCTTCGGATAAATCAGCCTTTACATCAATATTCTCCTTGCTAATAGCTCCATTGTGATAAAGATAAACTAAATTACCATCAATTCTTTCAAATCCGGTATTAGTGTATATAGTTGTTTCATTAATTGTATCTCTAGATAATATTTGGCAGACTTCTCTTAACTTGCTTTTATTGTTTCCTATTACAACAGCATACTTTTCCCAAGAGGAACCAATTATGAAATTAAAATTATTTAAATCTTCTTTTGATATTTCTATTTCAGGTAATTCTAAGTAATTATCTAACATAATACCTTTTATGAAATATCTAACTTCATTGTCTATACCATTGGCATAAATTGTTTTTTTTGTAAGATATGGTAAGAAATTTGATATTTTCTTTCTCCCCTTTTGGGTTATACTATAAAGGAATTTTCCCTCTATTTTAAAATCATAACTTTCTAATAGTTCATATATTTTACTATTATTATAGTCATTATTTTTTTCTTCATAGTCATCTGATTTATTACTTGTATCAAATACCTCTACAATTTCGTTATCCTGCATTTCACTTTTTGCTGTTACAATGTTTTTTTTTACAACTAATATAGCATTCTGCTCTTCAGTTTCTGTTTGTTCCAAATTAACTTCCTCAACTTTTGATTCCCCTACATTTTTTGGAACTGTTTTACTTTCTCTGATTTTATTTAATTCATTATTACAAAACAATTTTATTTCCTGCATAATGTCATAATTTTCCATTATTTAACACCCCCTTTCTAAATTTCCATAATATTCATCTCTTTGCTTGCTGAGTTTTGTCTCCGATATTTTTTTTTCAGTTCTATGAAATCTTGTTCTCTTTTCTAAAATTTTATATAAATTTTCATATTCATCTTCTAGAAACAATTCTATTTCAGGAAAAATCTCATTCCTATATATAGAATTATAGCAATTGTACATAAACTCCTTCTCTAATTTGTTCCTTTGTCTAGTTAGGTTTCTCTTTAAAGAGCTTAGCCCTTTGAGGTTAGTACTATTTATATTTAATCTTTCAAATGTCTTTTTTATCTCTATTTCACTTAAAGGACCAAATATCGCAGGTACAATAAATACATTTTCCATATTTGGTGAATATGGTAATATCTCAGTTTTTTCCGAAAACTTTAAAGAATTTCCTAACTTCATTATAATTTTTTCTTTTGCCAAATCAATAGCTCTTTTTATTTTCTCTTCTGTGTCATATAATTCAAATAAAGAACTTTTTATAGATACAGAATTAAGTTTCTTATTCAATTTATCACTAAATTGAATTTCTCCATTTTCTAATCTTTTTGTTTCTCTTTTTTTCATGATATCTCATTCCTTTCCCATTTCGTTCATAGGCACACATAGTTTATGAAAGTTTTTTATTCTTTCAAACTAGCCCATTTCTTTTTATAATCTTGTCAAACGTAGCTTTTTGTGCTAAAATAATGTTGGTTATGCTAGTAAGCTTTTACCGTCTTACATCTTATGTGCATCATTATAGCATGTAAAAACTAGAATACAATTGTTTTAACGGGGAAAGATGATAGTATAATCAATTTTATAGAAAAGGGAGGTAATTTGATTGAATTTTAATCAATTACTTCAAACCATGATTTCTCCTTATTAATCTCCGCTCGGTTACCTTAAACATTAAGGCAAACATCTAGGGCAAAGAGATTTCCTTATAAAATATAAATTACAAAATTTATATATAAATAAGGAGAAGTTTCATGGAAATTATTAATATATATACAAGAATAGAGAATTTAATGGATGAGCAAGGTATTGATAAGAAAAAACTTGCAGAAATAACAGGAATTAATTACAATACTCTTAGGGGATATTTCAATCCAAAAGCATCCATTACTTTGGAAAATATCATAAAGATTGCTAAAGCCTTAAATGTTCTTACATCCTATCTTTTGGGCGAAACAGAATTGAAAAGGCTAGATGGCAATCAAAAATTTTATGAAGATTTTTCTAATTTTATCTATTCTTGTATAAAAAAAGAAAGCCACTTTTAATGAGTGGCTTTTTTATTAAGGGATAATATAATATATATTGTGTTATATTTAGCATTAAAATAAAAAATAAGGAATGGAAAAATAAAAATAACAGAAGCTTATAATTTACTTCTATTACTTATATATTATCAAATTTGTTGCATAAATCAACTATAAAATCATATTTCTTTAGCTTTTGTTTCCAGCTTTCCTTAATACTATCAGCACCATAATATATTCCAAGTAATCCACCTGTAATTGCTGAAATCGTATCTGTATCTTCGCCAAGATTAACTGCTTTAAGTATGGTATTGTTATAATCATTAGAATTAAGAAATAGCCACATTACTGTTTCTAATGTACTTACAATGTATCCAGTTGTTTCTATTTCATCTTCACTTAGATTTTGTATATTTCCGTTTAAAATTCTATTATACTTACTAATAGCATAATCACTAAACATACTATAATCAGCTTTTTGTATATATTTATATGCTTCTGTTTTGCTTTTTCCTTCTAAAAGTAATAGGGTATATATTACATAAATAAAGCAACCTAAAACGCTGATTTCGTTTGAATGAGTAGTACTTGAAGTTTCTTTCACTAGATTATAAATTATATTTGTATCTTTAATCTTCTTATAGTAAATATAATATGCAATAGGTAGCATTCTCATTAAACTACCATTTCCATTGTCATACTCACTAGAACCACCACAATTACTAGCATTATCTAATTTAAGTTCATATTTAGCGAGTGCTTGTAATGTCGTTCTTCCAATGTCAAATGTTTCATTAGTAGCTGTATATTCTGCATTTCTAAACCATTTTAAGAACTTGTCTGTCATATCATTTGTGTCAATTGTACCTGTTTCTATTATAGAGTGCATTGTTGCCAAAGTAAGAGATGTATCATCTGACCATGTACCAATAGGCATATTATATGTACCACCTTCTTTCATATCTGTAATAGGATTTCTTGTTAATTCTTCTCTTGACTTAAATTCAGCAGGTACGCCTAATGCATCACCAATAGCAAAACCTATTATTCCTTCACTTGATTTCAATATAATCCCTCCATTTTTTATATTGTATTTTATTCTAACCAATTAAAATACTTATAGTCAAACTTCACTTTCTAACATACTTATAACTGAAAGTATATACTATTTAAGAAATTTTGTCCAAACAATAGAAAAGCTTTTTTTAGTATTAAAAGTAACCTTCTTCTAAAAAGTATTAAAAGGCTCGTAATTGGATATAGTTTCTGTTATAATTTAAAGTAATAAAATTAACGTTCGCCAATTTTAATACTTTAGAAGGAGAGAAATAGTATGTGTACAGAATATGGAGTATGTAGAATATCAACCAAAAAACAAAATATAGAAAGACAAGTTAGAAATATTTTAAAAAACTACCCAAGGTCAACTATTATTAAGGAAACCTTTACAGGGACAAAATTAGCAGGTCGAAAAGAATTTGAAAATCTATTAAAAATTTTAAAGCAAGGAGATACACTAATATTTGATAGTGTTAGTAGAATGAGCAGAAATTCGGAAGAAGGTTGTAAGCTATATGAAGATTTATTTAACAAAGGAATAAATTTAGTATTTTTAAAGGAAAGCTATATTGATACAGATATATATCGCAAAGCATTAGATAATCAAATAAAATTAGATTTAAATATAGAAGATAAAGCAACAGATGAATTAATGCAAACTATTATTACAGCACTTAATAACTATACTATTGCACTTGCTAAAGAGCAAATAAAGAAAGCATTTGACCAAAGTGAAAAAGAAGTTAAAGATTTACAACAAAGAACATCAGAAGGAATACTAACTGCAAAATTAAGTGGAAAACAAATAGGACAAAAAAAGGGTGCAAAACTGACTACGAAAAAATCTATAGTTGCAAAAGAAATAATTTTAAAACATAGCAAAAATTTTAATGGAACTTTAAATGATATTGAATGTATGAAACTAGCCAATATTTCAAGAAATACTTATTACAACTATAAAAAGGAATTACAATTATTATAATTCCCTTTACAAAATTAAAAAAGTATGATTATACAAATTTTAAAGTAATTATCAGTTATAAAGTATATTGCCTTCATAAATAAAAGCACTTTAAATTTGATTTTAAGGTGTTTTATTTATGCAAAGTTACTTATTTTTTTTATTAGCATCAAAACATTTGCTAAAAATATCTTTTATCTTATCTGTGCATTCAAAATCTTTCAAAACTGGCTTTGATAACTCTTTTCTATATTCTTCTGCTTTTAATATTATTTTTCTAATTTCTTTATCTTCTGCTTTTTTCATTTCCTAACAATTCCTTTCCTTAACTAATATATAATGGTATTTCTTGATTTTCTTTTATAATATATGGCTCATAAACATCTTCATTTACTTTTACAAGTTTAATATCATCTACATTTATAAAGTTATTTTGTTCTATTGCAACCCCAGGTACACAAGTATAGGCTATTATTTCTCCATTATTTTTTAATCCTACAAAATGTAAATCTGAGTTTATAATTTTTTTATATTGTTCTCCTTCATTATATAAGTATAAATCTAAATTATCCCATTCTTCTAGTTCTTTTAATGGTAGCACCATATTATTTGTTGTAATTGAATATATGTGAAAATTATCAAGTAAATATAATTCTTTAGTCTTTGAATTTATGCAAGTCTTATTCATATACAAACTTCCATTGTTTAACAATATATATGTATTTTTATAATAATCATATTCCGTTTGTTTTATCTGACTTTCCTCTATATTATCTAAATTATTTGTATCTATAATGTGTTCTATATCATTTTTTAATTTTAACTTTATATTTTCTATTTGTTTATCTCCTATTTTCGTGTATATTTCTTCTAATGTTTCCTCATCTGCTGAATGAATCATACTGTTAAGATAGAATATACTTCTATATTTTTTATTGTTATATTCTTCTGTTGTTAAAACATTTCTACATTCCCAGTCTATTACTTCTCCTATTTCTTCTTCACTAAATCCTATAAGTTTTAGTTTATCTTCATCTTTATTCCAACAAAATGGGTCTAAAGCATCCCAATTTTTAAATAATTCATAGCCATTTAAAAATTCTTCTAAACTTATTTTGTTTTTTAAATAACTACTTATTGGCTTTAATATTCGATTATAATCACTTAGTTCCCCTTTGTAATACTCGAAATTATCATAGTCTCCGACATATTGCGTTCTAAAGTATTCATTATAAATTGTACTACTTTTATAACCACTTGCACCAAACTCTTTGTCAGGTAATTCTTCTAAAACAAAAACAGTATCATCATCAACTCTTTCATTCGGTATTGCCATTTTCCAATTTACTAATATATCTCCTCGTTCAAATGGAGTAGGAATATTAATCATGAGGTCGCATAATTTTATTTTGTATATTTCTTCCTTTACAAATTTATTATACAAAATATTTGACATAATTGACTTTCCACCATTTACAAAATGTTCAGCAATAACATCTACATCATTTGTACTATATAATGATTTTTTTACTATATTATAGTAGTC
>CANRLO010000064.1 GCA_947631495.1 uncultured Clostridia bacterium | reverse complement strand
CCATTTACAAAATGTTCAGCAATAACATCTACATCATTTGTACTATATAATGATTTTTTTACTATATTATAGTAGTCCATTTTGTATATGCCTTCTTTTTTTTGTTTGGTAGCCGTTTCTATTATTTCACTATAACTATTCCCGTATTTTACTTCACTGTTTAAATATATGTTAAAATGTTTTATGTTTTTCAAATCATCTAATATCATTGGATAATATGGCTCAAAAACATATAATGATTTTGATTCGTTTTTAAAGAAGTCCTGCTTTGTTTTTTCTATTCTATCAATTTCATCTTGGACTAAAATCTTTATTGTTTGTTTGCATTGTTCTTTTTGCATTTTTTCTACATAAGTTGGACCTATTTTCATATCAGGGTAGTTGTCTAATATATCTTGGTATAAATTTATTTTCTCTTCAATATCTATTTTTTTACATCTATTTATTAGTACTGCTATTTCTATTGTATTAAATTGATGCTTTATCTTTTCGCAATATTTTCCTATATCTCTGGAATTTATCAAATTATATACATTCATTTTTTTATAATTCTTCTTTCCGTTTAAAAGATTTTTAGTCTTGATCTTCTAAATTTTCATTTAGTTTTGTATAATCTGGCATTTTATAATATTTCCTTCTTTTGTAAATCTTCTTCTGTAAAACCAGCAAGTTTAAGTCCTTCATCTGTAAAAATGCCTATTGAAATATCTTCACTTTCTTTTTTATAAATATCATAAGCACTTGTAAATAATTCAATATCTATCTCATCTTTAATTAAACTACTTACAGCTTTTAAAATTCTAGTATTGCCCTTTAATTCTCCTTTGTAATATTCAAATCTATCATAATTCCACTTCTCATCACGTATGAATTTAGGCGAATCTTCATTACATAAATAATATCCATACCCCAACATATCTGTAGAATCATAATTACCTCTTGCTAAAAAGGCTTCAAGTCCATCTCTCCAAGTACACAAATAGTCTAATACAAAAATATCTGTATCTGTACATTCTATTTCGTCTTTACTTACCAAAATGTCTCCTCTTTTGAATGGTGTTGGAATATTAATAAATATTGAGTCAATATCTAAAAAATCTTCTCCACGTTCATATATCCTTATAAGTTTTGGTTTTTTATCAATTACATTATAATTAGCATAAATTACTCTATCTTTTTCGTTAATTATTTTTTTGCAAATTGTAAAGTAAATTGTGTCATCAAATTCATTTATATAATCTGTTATTTTATTATATATCTTCTTATATGTCTTTTCAGTATTATCAAGTGCATCATAACCCATTTGCTTTGTTGATTTATTATATTCATTCCAATTATAAATACTATTTTCATCATTTTTAGTAAAATCATTATATAATTTTTCTAATCTATCTATTTCCGTTTGTATTAATTCTTTTACACTATCATAATGATTACAATTACATCTTTCTATGACTTTCATATCAGGATAATTTTTTATCAGCTCCTTGTATTTCTCTATTTTTTCAAAAATGTCCATTTTTGTATTTCTATAAATTAATACTGCCAATTCTTCTGTGTTAAATTTATGTTTAATTTTTTTGCAATAATCTGCTATTGTTTTTGAATTTATTAGTTCATATTCATTCATTTTCTATTTATTCTCCTTCATAATCTATAAATCTTCTATGCTCGTAGTCATACTTTAATTTAAAATTTCCTAAAGTGTTATTTTTTCTTGCAACAGTTAAATTGTTTATACTTCTTTCTGATTTATCTATTGCAACAGTTATATATGTATCTGAATAGTTTTCTATTTCATCTTTTGTTTCTTCTCTTATCATTTTATTAGGGGAATAATTAGGGTAGACAAGTAGTATTGTACAAGTTAATCTTTCACAAATTTTTCTCAGTCTTTTAAGAAATCTTATTCTTTCACTTCTTTCTCTCTTTCCTTGCTCTACATTAAAAATAAGCTGATTAAAAGGTCCTATGTCTAATACAATTAAGCTATCTACTACTTTTGGTAACCTATCTGCGTAATGATTAGCCCACATATCTATATATTTTACTACTTTTTTTAAATCGTATAATTCCATTTTTTGCTCTATTATTGTTGGTAATCTATCTGTTGTTTCAATTAAATTTACCATGCTTTGTCCTATTTGCTTTAATTCTGTGTCTGTATATTCTGTTTTAATAGTCCATTTTTGATAATTTACATTTGCTACATTTACTGCTAGACGCTTTATTAAATATTCTTTTCTATGTCTCACAATTTCTAATACTTCTTTTTCTTGTTTCAAACATACATTATTAGCAATATCTCCTGACAAAATATCTATTAATGGGGTATCTCCTGTTAAAATTATTAGTTGTGGTTGTTCTATATTTACTAGTTTGTCTAATTCTTTAAACCCTGTGTTCATTTTCTTCTCCTTACTCCTATTATATATTATTTATTATAATCTACATAGTTAGTCGGTCTCATATTGTTTATTTAAAATAATTTGATACAATACTTTATTATAATTATCATATATATTTTTTATTGGGGGCTATGGTAATAATGGCAGATAAAAAACAAATTTTATGAATTAGTTTTAGTATTGTATCTATTTTATTATACGACCCATTATCTTATTTGCCAACGATTTTAATAAAAAAGTCCACTAAATTTTTTATTTTAGTGAACATCTAAATTTTAATATATATAATATGTATTATTCATATAGTCTGGTGAGTTTTGTATATTTTCAATATTGAGTGTAAATTCTTTTATAACATAGTCTTTCGTGTATTTTCTATTAGGATTACTATCTTCTGAAGGATTATAAGCATAAGGAGCTACAAGTCTTATATTAACTTTCTTTTTATTTTCAAAAGTTTGCTGGGTACTCTCCCCAAATCCTAATGTAACTGGTTCTCCATCAAAGTAAACACAAACTCCTTCTGCTCCTGGCTGGTGTATATCTTGTCCTTCTTTTAGTACACTATATATTTGTTTATCGTGTTCAAAATTTGGAAATCTTACTGTGAAATTAATACTAATAGGTTGATTATTAATATTTGAAATATTATTATTATTTTCATTAATTACAGTAGGGGTTTCACTATTGTTATTATCAGTTGTTTCTGATTCCTCTTTGTCATTTAAGTTTTGTTGTTGTTCTAATGAAGTATCTGCATTATTTACTCCACTGGTATTATTATTTTCATTAATTACAGTTGGGGTTTCACTATTGTTATTATCAGTTGTTTCTGATTCCTCTTTGTCATTTAAGTAAGGATATTCATCTCCTATCCATCCCATTTGTTTAGCTTGATAAATTGCTCCATTTTTATATTTATTTACTTTTTTTTCAGAAGTTGCTATACTATTTGAAGAACTTGCAGCCATTATGAAATCTAATTCTTTTGAAGTTACTTGGTCTGGTGCTATACGATAACTGGTTCCAGGAAAGCTATAATTTTTTGATATTTCAATACCATTAAGAATATCTTGTTTGTTATATTCTTCTGAGCCGTATAGTATCAAAACTGTTCCAATCTGTTACTTTAATTGCTAAAGCTAAACAAGTTTTATAATATCCACCAGAATATGTGTAGGTTCTTCCAATTGTAGCTTCATCTTTGTCTATGAAAACAACTAATCCACCAATAACTTCATCATTGATTTTAAATCCTACAAATATAGGCGTTTGATAACTTGTAATTATTTTTTCATAATTAGATTTACCAATACTATTGTTTATATTTTTTGAAGTTTTTTCCATTATAGCTTCTTTTGCTATGATATCTAAACCATTTAATTTTATAGCTTGCCCTGTTATCCAATTTGTTGTTAAAGAAATATTTTCTAAATCTTCCATACTTTTAAATTTTGCTTCTTTCTTATGTATATCTATTTTACTATCTTCATAAATAGTTCCACTTGTTCTATTTCTATTAGTAAAAAATGCTATTGAACAAGTTATAATTCCTCCTATTACTAGTATTATTATTAAGATTATAATTAAGCGAGATTTGGTTGTCAATGTATCATTAGCATTTGTTATTACCTTTTCGGCTTTATAAAAACTACTTTGTACCTTTGTACCACATTTACCACAAAATTTTTCGCCTTCTAAAATTTCATTCCCACATTTTTTACAAACCATATTTATACTCCTATCTTTAATTAATAATGATTAATTCCAACTACTTTTTTTGTATCTTTATCAATTACTACTGTATATGTTACATATGAAATATTTTGTCCTTCTGTAAAACGATACTTTAAAGTCACCCTAACTTCCTTATCTAAAGAATATGAATTTGTATCTACCAAAGTCATATATGATAAATATTCTTTGCTTGACTGTTCTATATAGTCTTTAGCTATTTCTTCATATTTTTCATTATTAGAATTTAACAAACTTTTATCATCGAGCTTAGCAAAAAATACCATTCCTAATATTGCAATTATTACAATCAATATAATTCCTGTTGCCTTCGAATTAAATTCTTTTTGATTAATATTATTGTTGGTTTTATTTTGATTTTTTGTCCACGATTCCATAAGTCCTGCAACTAATCCAAATGCTCCCATTATCCATATCCATTCCATTTTTTCTCCTTTCTTATCTTTTTTAATAATTACTATTTTCAATAGTAATATATCACAAATTTTCATATCTGTAAAGTAGTACTTTTAATGTAATTAATTTTTTGTACTACCTATTATAAAATGATTTTAAATTATAAATTTTAGGAGGCAAACTATGAATAATAATAATTTAAAGCCAATATTACAAGAAGTTGAGTATGGAGAAATTAAAATAAATTTAGATAAAATAATGAACAATAAAAATATCACAACTTATCAATTAAATAATAATACAAATGTAAGATTTCAAACAATTCAGGCTTTGCGTAATAATTCAGCTTCCCGAATCGACTTTAATGTTTTAGCTAAATTATGCTATTCTTTAGATTGTAAAGTTGAAGATATTATTGAATATATACCAAATAAATGAGTAATTACTACTCATTTATTTTTGTTTCTTCACTTAATTTACTTGCTATAATATAACCAAACATAAATAGCTGTTGTTCAATATCTTCTGTTAATTGATTTTCTATTTCATTATATTTGCTAAATAATTTTCTTTGTTGTTCTGTAAATGTTTTTTCCAATTCATCTAATACTTTTATTTTTTGTTTTAGTATCTGTCTATATATCTCGTTTGGAGTATATAAATCTTCTTCAAAATTTTTAAATATTATTTTTAGCATAGGCATATTAAGTCTTAGATGTTTATTTGTTTTTGTTCCAAATATTTTATTAAAATGTTCTATATAATTTGTTTCTTCTTTTTCTTTCATTTAAAATCACATTCCTTCCTTATAAACATTATATAGTTATTTTCGGCATAATTAAGGCATGTTTTGATTTTTATTTTATTTCAATATAATTTCATAGTTTCTTATCTTTACTTCGTTTCATATTTAGTTTTATTCCCTTTTCTACTCCATACTTTTCTATATCACACCAAAAATTTTTATTTCTAATATTTTGATTTAAAAATGTAATATATTTTTTATGTTTAGATAAATTGAATACTATTTTATATTTTTTAATTTGTTTTCTGCTTAATGAAATTATTTCTCCATTTTGTTGTGCTGCTACAATGAAAGTTCCTGCTATAATATCATATTTCGTAATTCTATTCATTGGTAGTCCTAATATCTTTCCCTCATCATTGCATATCAAGTCTACATTATTTTCTAACTCTACAATATCTATTAAACCACTTACAAGATTTTGTAAATTTCTTGATATATATTCAATTTTTATTTGATATGGTTCTTTGTTAGGTTCTACTACTAGTATTCTAATTTTTTTCATTATATGTTTCTCCTTTTTTACAAGGTAATATATTTGTTAATTTGATGAATATAAAACACGACTTCTTTATTAAAGGAAGTATCCACTATCAAATTAACTAATTTTATATCTATATTTTTCAAAATATACTCCTTATTCTTAATAATTTTTTCAGCATTAAATCTTTCTGTTTTCCAGTTACTATTTTCTTCAATAGTATTTATATAGTTAATGAAATTTTTATATATTGTAGTTGCTAAAAAAGGTTTAAACATTTCCTTTTCACTAGAACAAAAATTATAATTATATAGCTTTTTAACATCTTTTTTAAATTGTTCAAATTCATGTTTTGAATTATAGTATGTTTGTACAAATGGTCCTCCATCATCAAAATATCTTTCTATAATTTGTGTATAAAAATTTGATTTTAAAGTTGCTCTAATTATCATAATTCTACCTCTTAAACTTTTATCTAAAATATAAAAAATTAGATAATACTACATGATTTGTTGGTCTGTGATAAACTTTTTGCAATTTTCACATAAATCATTTTCAGTAACATCTAATTTTTTACTTACTATTTCTATACAATTAGAGCAACCTTTTATTGCTATTATTTTTGATATTTGAGCAGACTTCAAGTATTGCAATTTTGATTTTGCTTTATCTTTTACTTTAGGAAATTTTAATATCAGTTCTGTGTAATGTTTTAAAATATAATTATATTCCTTTTCTGTTAGTCCTGTTAATATTCTTGCTCTATCATCTAGCATATTATAATAACCTTGTTGTCTTACAATTTCATATTGTAAGAACTTTTCTTCTTGTTTGCCTTCTTCTAATATTTTTTGTAACTCTCTTGTCTTTTGTAATATGCTATCTTGTTGTACTATTGATTTTTGTTTTAGACACATCCTCATCACCACCTCTAAAAATATTTGTTATTTTTATTATAACAGTCTTTTTAGATTTGGTAAAGGCTTTATTCTTACTCCCACAATATTTTTAGATTTTTTAGTTTTTTATTAATAGATTTGCTTTGTTTAAATTAGTTTTAATTTTTTCCAATATAATATTGATATAATTATAATCATCTTTGTTTAAATCTGTAATAAATTCTGTTCGTTTTATAATCTCTTTAACAATTTTATCTATTGAATATATATTATCTAATAATGTTGTATCTTGTATTGTTTCTTTTACTTCTATAATTTTAATCAATATCTACACCTCTCATAGTATACTTTTTATACTAATAATATTTTACTATTTGTAAAATAAAATTGTAATTTTTGTAATTTTTGTAATTTTTAAAATATGGTTTTGTTCTTAGTTGTTATTATATTTAATAATCGTTGCTAATCGTTAACTTGTATTATACGTAAAATATACAAAATACTTAATTTTTATTGATAAATCAACTTTTGTAATTTTCAAAAAGATAATTACAATATATCAAAAAACTCGGAATTTCAATTTTCCGAGTTTTTGTTATGTTTCTTTTATTTATTATCTTTAATTTGAAACTTTTTAGACTATAATTTTTATTGCATCATTTGCATTGCATCTCCTGAATCTATTCCTACTAAATTATAATAAGTCTCTGGAATATTACCAACAATCACATTTTCAGCAATAAGCACTTGATTTGTAATATCTTGAGTTATATTATCAAATGGCGTTAAAATACTAACTTGACAATTGACCTGTAAATATATTCTATGAAGAGTTTGGTTTATTCCTTGAGATATAAATTCACTTTTCAAATCAGTTTTTACATTTCCAATAGTTGAAATTTTAATTTTTATTCCTGGACCACTTCCAGAAAGTAGTTTAAATCCCGTAATACTTCCGCAAAGCAATTTCCACATCTTCTTTTCCAGTATTATTAATTTCTTCTTGAATTTTTACAGCAACATCAGATATAATTTGATTTATTGGAACAACATTTGATTTTATCATAGTAATATCACCATTTGTGTCTTTTTCGACCACAAACAATTCATCATAACTATGATTTTCCATCACTTCAGTTGCTTTATTATTAGAAATAATTGTAGCAATTGAAATTGCCTTTTCCCTACAAAGTTCATTAAATATAGGCAAAATTGCATTAATTATTAATTTTAATGTTGCAAAAGCAATGATTAATATAAATACTATACTAAATCTTTTTTTAGATTTTATATTTTGTTTTTTAGTATGCATAATAATTTTAGGAATTCTTAATCGCGGTCTAGAATATATCTTATGCATACTACACACTCATTTTACTGTATCTTGGAATATATAATTTTTGTCCCACAGTTATTATATTAGAATCATCTATTCCATTAGTTCTTGTTATAAAATCAACAGTAGTTTTAAATTTCTTTGCTATATTCCATAGTGTATCACCTTTTTTTACTATATACATTACGACACTATAGTCTTGATCATTTGTATATTCATCTTCTTCAACTTCATCTATAATATTTAAACTTCTATTTTCAGAAATCATACTATCTATTGTCATATCTATATTACAAGTTATATCTCCGCCATCTTGAATTATAAA
>CANRLO010000063.1 GCA_947631495.1 uncultured Clostridia bacterium | reverse complement strand
TTTTAGAATGTTTTTTACAAATTCTATTATACTACCTTTTTTTGGATTTGTCTACATAAAAAGTTAAATTTTCCAAAATTTATTTAATTTTTTGTTAATTTTAACCTACTTTAGGTAATTGTTTTAATATTATTTTTATATTATTTTTATTTTTTATATTACTTTTATAGTATTTTGATTGTATTTTTTATATTTCTTTTATCATATTTTGCTTTCATTTTATATTGCTTTAAGCTAATTTTTATTGTATTTTTCCATAAAGCAACAAACATCCTGCTACTGCCATTGTACAATTAACATTTTCACAAAGTGGTATTTTTATTTCTTGCGGCTCTACTACATTTCCATTTTTATCTTCAATTGCTCGTTGAATGCAAAGCAATATTTCATCTTCTTCTACCGAAGATGCTGTAATTGTTGCTTTAGAATTGAAGCCATAAGTTATGACAGTTGCTTTCACGTTTTCTAATAATTCTAAATTCTTTTCTAAATCGGAATTGATAATGAGATATGGTGTATTTTCTAACATTTTCTTTAACATTTCTGGGTGTTTAAATTCTCTTGCTAAAAGAATAGTTTCAAATTTGATATTTTTCACATTTTCAATGCTTTTTTCTTTTAAAAATAAAACTGAACTTTCTCTTAATTTTAGCTTTTCTAACAGACTTCTTCTAATGCAGTTTTCTACGTTTTCCTCACTTACAATACCGATAAATGACATTTTATTTTTCTCCTTTAAATGAATTTATTGCTAGTATTTCCAAAATAAAAGGAGTTATTCATTGGTTTTGGTTTGTTGTCTTTGCACACCATTTACATCAATATAATAATTATTTTGATAAATTAAATCTGATACAGTTACAATTTGAAAGCCTTTTTGTTCTATGTTAGAAAGTAGCATATCAAGACTATCTGCAGTGTGTTTTGTTCCACTATGGCTTAAAATGATGCTTCCTGCTTCTAATTTGTTTTCTATTCTTTTCCACATTTCTTCACCTGTTAAACCGCTATAATCTAGTGTATCTAAATTCCATTGAATTGATGTATGATTTTCTGATTTTGCAGATTTTATAACTGTATCGTTATATTCTCCATAAGGTCCTCTATATAGTGTTGTTTGCTTTCCTGTAATTTGCTCTATTTTTTTACTACACGCTTCAATTTCTTCTCTATTTTTTTCTAAAGATAAATTATTAACATGTGGGTGTGTATTGGAATGATTTCCTATTTCGTGTCCCGCTTCTGCTATCTTTTTAACAGCTTCTGGATATTTCGTTGCAAAATCTCCTACAACAAAAAAAGTGATGTGAGTATTATGCTTTTTTAATGTTTCCAAAATACTATCAATATCATCTGCCTCCCATGCGCAGTTCATGGTAAAGGCTATTTTCTTTTCTTGTGTTGCTACACTATAAATTGGTAGTTCTTTAGTAGCTGCTACAGTTTGCACTGTTTGCTCTTGCATCATAAAAAATGCCATAACAAATAATAAAAGTACAGTTCCTAATGAAATGAGATATGAATTTATTTTTTCTCTATTAAATACAATGAACATAAGAAAAAACCTCCTACTATAAGCAATTTTATGCTTATGGTAAAAGGTTTATGCTTAATTTTAGCAATCCTGCTGTAAAAGTTGCAATGCTTTTTCCATAACTTGGTCTGTGGTTAACTCTGTAGTGTCAATGTAGTAATTTTCGGAACTTCTTAAGAAATTTAATTCCGGTTCTTCTCCATTTATGATACTTTCATACAAAATTCTGGTATTAGGTACCTGCCTTTCAAAGTACTCGAAATATTCGTAGCGGTCTTTACCCTCGTCTTCCTTGATTCTGTCCCATGCCGTTTTTACCTCACAATTTAAATGAATGTAAACATGAAATTTTTCCAATCGTTCCGGTCTCTGAATGCTATAAATTTCAGAGTATTTTTTTCCTGACCTTGTAACACCATGTGCATACTGATCGATTGGTCCTCTCTGGCAGATGAAGTAATCACATCTTCCTTTTAATTGTACCATATAATTACTTAGCAAACCATCCATAAATGAAAAAAGAAGTTGCTCAGTGTACCAGTCTTCATAGCCATTTTGACTAATAGCATTATTTAGCAAATTCACTGTATGCTTATCGCAAGGAGATTTTGCGGTAATGACTATTTTTCCCTGCTTTGCAAAGTAATTTGCTAAATTATCCCGCAATGTAGTTTTTCCGGAACCATCCTGCCCTGTAATACTGATAAACTTTGTTTGATGTCCTAATGGTAACAAATCAAGTTCCAAAGAACCATTCTGTTGTAAGATGTTTGGAAGATATATCTTTTTTCCTCCACCTTGCATACTTTCCCATTTTGTCATATTATATCCTCCTTATTAAAGTGATAATGAATATTAGTTACTTTTGCAATTTGCATTTTCATTATTATATTCATTATGTTACCATTTGTCAAGATTTTTACCAATTTTCTATTATACTATTTTCTATTCTTAGATTTCCTTTTCCTATTCCCATTTCAACATTGATTTTATTTTTTCCGTGGTAATCACTTCCACCGGAAATTAGTAACTTTCTTTCCTTACATATACTAAGCAATCTCTCAGTCTGTTCTTTTGTAAAAGTAGTATAATAGCACTCTATTCCATCAATTTTATAATGAGATAAGATATATTCTAAAATTTTTTCAGAATTTTCTCGATATTCAAATATGTGCGGTAAGAAAACCATTCCTCCTGCCTCTCTTACTATTTGACTTGCTTTTTCAAAGTCTGGTAATACGTCGTCCATATTGATATAAAACATAGTACTTGGATTTGACATGTATTTTCTATAAAATACATTACTATCATTCCATGCATCTTGCTCTATATATTGTTTATTTTTTTCGTTTTGTGTAATTATTTTATGCAAGTATTTAGATGGCCACATAGAAGCATCATATTGTTCTACAAAATGCTCCGGCAATATAATATTTGCCTTTTGGCAACATTTTTGCAATCTTTCTACTTCTAATTTGCATCTTTGCTCATTTGTTATATAATTTTCATCAATTAGTTTTTGCATTTTTTTTGTATCTATGTTGTAACCTAATATTTCAATTGGAATGCTTAATACTTTTGTATTTAATTCTACTCCTGTTATGATTTTTCCAGAATAAAAATTTTTGATTTCTATTTTTTCTAACGCTTCATAAGCCTTACAAGTATTATGATCAGTTATTGATATGCAAGATAAGTTTTGCTTTTCTGCTTTTATTAAATATTCTTCAATTGTATCTGTTCCATCTGAGTATTTTGTATGAGTATGTAAATCTATCATTTTTATTTTTACCTCCCTTTCTCCGTTTTTGCAACTCCTGCAACTATCTCTACATTAGGTAAAGTTAAAAATAATTTAGTTGGCAATGATATCTTAGATTTAACAAATCCACCACCAATTATTATTTGCTCCTGCTCTTGTATTAGTGGATCAACTAATATCAACCAGTCATTTGGAAGACCGATAGGTGTTATACTTCCATATTCCATTCCAGTATTTTCTAAAACATATTCAAGGGGTGCTACTGAAACAACCCTCGAATTAGTATATTTTCTAACTACACTACCCATATTGTATTTATATCCAATAGGAACTATTAAAGCACAATATTTTATAATGTCATTCCTTTTACACTCAACAACTAAACAATTAAAGCCCTGTTTCTTATCTATATTATACTTTTCACATAACTTATTTCCATCTGTAAATTCAGGATTAATTTCTGCAACTAAAAAATTTTTCTTATCTTCATTGTTCAAATTACTAACAAAATCATATATACATTTTGGGACAAGATTTTTATTTTCTATAATTGGACTAAATTCTAAATTGCCAATTTTCAATTTTAAATTTCCCCCTATTATTAAAATTTATATGATGAAATAATATTTCCATCAGAGTCAGCTATTGTAGCATCAGCATTTGCAATATATAATACTTGAAAATCAGGATTATCTAATGTATAACCTGCATCTTCAGCCCAATCAAATTCATTTATAATTGCTTTTTTTGCATCAATATTGTTACTATCATCAATCAACTTACAATTTATTCTAATCCAATTTTCCCCATCATAAGCAACAATACAAACATTATTGTTAATTGCTATTTGTTTTGATACATTTTTTTGTTTATTTGTTAATACATAAATTTTATTATCAAATAAAACTGGGTCGCCAAAAGGTCTACAACTTGGTTTGTTTCCATCTATAGTAGAAACATAGTTTACTTGTGTTCTTTTCTTTAAAAATTCAAAAGTTTCTTCCATTTATTTAATCCTCCTTATTTTTTAATTATTATATATTATCTGTTAAATCTAGTAAATATATATTTCTTAAATATTCTCCCAATTTAGTAGTTTGCTTAACTTTCGCCCCAGTATATGCAAATGCCTTATTTGAAGCAATATTTTCAGGGTGAACCGTTATAACTATATATTCAATACTTCTATTCTTAGCTTCTTCAATTAATCTTTTTGATAGTTCTTTCATTATTCCTTTATTTCTATATTCTTCTAAAACTAATGCACCACCTAATTCGGCTACACTATTACTATCTAAACTTAAAATTTGTTTTATTTCTTCAACATAGTTTTCACTTAAATATAATTGAGCTGTACCAATTAATTTATTGTTATCATAAGCACCATAGGCAATTACTTTGCTATCATCAAACATCATATCTATTTCTTCTGTAGTAAATGGAATAAAAAATTCTTTTCTCTCTAAATTCTGTAAAACCTTATCTATTAGATTTACGAGACTTTCTTTTTCTTCAATAGTAATTTTTCTATATTTAATCATTAATAGTACCTCCACTTTACTTATTATTTGATTTTTCTGTTTAACGTTAATTACTCTCTCGATATGATTTTAACATATTTTAATACAAAAAGATATAATTTTTTATATATTTTAACGAAACTATAAAATCAATACTAAACTATAAAAATGGAACTTCCATTACAATACCAATAGAACAAAGCTTGCCTAATGTTCTTTCCATAGATAATATATGATATGACTTTGAAAATTTTATATAATGTAGTTCTTTATGAATGAAAAATTAATTGTATTTTTTTACTTAGTATATCTTTCATTTTGCCACACTATATCAAATGAAGCACTTCTCATAAAAATATGTAATCATAGTTTTTGAGTTATCTTCAATAGTAAAAACCCCACACCAATTCTATATTTGGTATGGGGTTCTTATTATGCACTACCTTAGATATTACTCCTCCTTGAAATTTCAGTTTCACATGCTTTCTTCAATTCTTCCACTTGATTATGGTCAAAGTCCTCCAAATAAGGATTTTCAAATAGTATTGTGGCAGCATAATGTAGCCTAAATAACAGGTTTGTACTAATTTCATTGTCTGCCAAGTAATGAACTGCCTTAATCTCGTCTTCTGTAACCATAAGCGCATCTGCAAATTGATTGTCATCGAGATACCGTAAAATCTGAACTTTTTTTACCAAAAATGCAATACCTTCAAGTCTTTCTTTGCGTCCTTCCACATTGATAGTTTCCTTATTCATGTTCTTGTCTTTCCGAACTCTCTTAAGTAATTCAGACATATTCGCATTTTCATAGATTTTTTCAAGTTCCTCACGACTAGGTTTCTGCATAAAATTTCCTCCTTACAATTGTAATATGAGCAGTTACAACTCGCTATTCTTATTATAGTTTGAATAGCTACGAATATTTACTTTAATATGATATCATATTCCATATAAAATTTCAACCAAATTGCAAGTATTGCTAATGAATGTATGGCAGAAATTAAAAAAAGCATTTATAATTCAAAGTAAAATTATAAGCCTATCGTAGTTCGATAGGCTTATTTATTATCTTTATTTTCTATCCCAATAGTAGAAGGTTTATGCATCTTTTTTTAATCATATACCTCAATAGCTTTTACAATGTTTCTTTTAATAGCACCTAAAGTACAAGTAATAAGTGTTACCTCCCTTTCTCCGTTTGTTTCTTGGCTTAAACAAGAAGTATCTAGAGGGCTTACTTTATAAGTATCATAGACCTCATAAGTAATTTCTCTGCTATATGTATCTGTCATTATAATTTTATCTCCTACCTCTAATTCTTTAATTCTTCCAAAAGTTTGTATATAATTGTGTCCGGAAATGCAAAAGTTTCCAATTTCATTTACCTTTGGTCCACATGTTTTGGTAACAGAAGCTTTTAAGCTTTCTTCTGTAGTTTCTTCTATAATATATTTTTCAATTTCTAATTTTGGTATTGTAATTTTACCTACTACTTTGTAACCTCGATATTCCCTTGGAAAATTTTCATATTCTACTAGGTTAAGGGCAATATTATCCTCTACTACTTTTTGTTCTACTATTGTATTTTCCTTTTTTATTTTTACCCTACTGCTTACTTGCTTTGCTTCAAAAGAGACACTATCTATTTGGTCCATGCAAATAGTGAAAATACCTCCTAAAAAGAAAAGAAATAAAAGAGAAGAAAAAATGAGTGGCTTTTTTATTTTAATGATTTTTGCTTTCAATTTTATCTTAAAATCGATTCCTTTCTCTATTGTTTAAATATTTTTTAGAAAAACCAATTAATAGTTAGTCTTTTTCTAAATGAATTTTTACATTTTAAAAGCGACTTTACACGTTAGTAGTAAGTCGCTCTTTTGTTTTTTATATAGTACAGGATTTTTCTCCCTTCGTTTTTCTTTTATTTTCTTCTTTGTCTTATTTGGTATATAGCATATACAATAGCAACTAAAATAACTGCATAAATAGCAATTTCTAATAAAGAAGTTCCTGTTTTTGGAAGTTCTGTTGCTGTGTTATCTACAACTGCATTTGCAATTGGTTCTTCACCTTTTACGTCAAATGTAAATTCTCTTTGTGCTAATAAATCGTTGTTGTTGCCCACATCTATTAGGCTTAAAGTTATTTTGTAAGTACCTGCTTTTGGATAAGTTGACCTTACCATTGTTTCATTATGAAAGTCTCCTTGAATTGCAAAACCTGTATCCGGTCCCCAATAACCAATTTGTGCAATATCATATTCTTTTCCTGTTGAATCTGTAGCAAGTAATTTAGGAATTGCCGGTCCTTCTACATCTACTTTGATTCTTACTTTCGCATGCTGAGGTGTTGCCTTTCCTCCTAAAGTAGTAACAGATATTTTCTCTTCGTTTACCTTTATTTCTCCATCGTACTGAACATCAAAGTAAATTGTTTGGTCTATTGCTGCAAAAGAAGTAGCACCGATGCTTATCATTAGTAACATGATTGAAATAAGTGAAATTATTTTTACTTTTTTCATGCTTAACCCCTTTCCATTTTTTATTATATATATGGCGGGGTTTTAATTTTATTCCACATCTGCCTTTTTTATTTTTTCTTTTATTTCTGGAGCTTTCAATAATTTACTTGCTACTTGCACAAAATTCGTTTCTGTATCTGTTAAGTAGATTTCATAACTTCCTTCTTGTGTACTTTCGTTCTGCTTTTGCTCATGTATTAAAATTTTTTTCATATCTTTTGCTAATTTTTCGCCTGTATTAATAATTTCTACTTTTTCCCCTAATTCTTCTTGAATACATTTTTTAAATAAAGGATAGTGTGTACAACCTAAGATTAAGCAATTAATGTTCTCAAAATCTTTCAAATATTCTTTAATTGTAAGTTTGGCAATTTCATTTTCTGTCCAACCTTCTTCTGCCATTGGTGCTAAAAGCGGACATGCCTTATAAGAAAGAATGGCATCTGGTATTTGACTATGTAATTTATTTTGCCATCCGCCACTACGAATAGTGCCTGTTGTAGCAATAATTCCTACGTTTTTTAAGTTTCTATTTTCTTTGATATATTGAACAGTAGAATCAATAATTCCGATAATAGGTATTTCATATTGCTTTTGCACTTCTTCTAATGCTTGTGAAGTTGCTGTTCCACAGGCAATTACTATTGCTTTTACATTTTTGGATAGTAAAAAATCAATGCCTTTTTTAGTAAGTTCTATAATGCTTTCTTTCGATTTACTTCCATAAGGAAAGCGCTTGGTATCACCTAAATATATAATATTCTCTTGTGGATTTTGCTTTCTAAATTCTTTTAAAACGGTAAGTCCTCCTACTCCTGAATCGAACATACCAATTGGTCTTTCATCTGCCATATTTTTCTCCTTTTTTATTTCTACAAAATAAGACACTTTTTTCATTCTTGCTTCATATTATATAATAAGCTATATGCTAAATCAATAAAATTTAGAAGGGATGATTAAAATTATGGAATACGATAAAAATATATGTCCTGTCGTAGACGTTGACGGAGTAATTGCTTCTGGCAAACAATTTGACCTTGATATTCGTTTACCTGAAGATAACAGAAATGTTATTTATGGTGTAATTAAAGACTGCTATGGAGATCCAGTA
>CANRLO010000062.1 GCA_947631495.1 uncultured Clostridia bacterium | reverse complement strand
CCAAATAATGACGGAAAAGTCATAAGATTAAACTTTCCTGAATTAAATGAAGAAAGAAGAAAAGAAATTGTAAAAGACATTCGCAAAATGGCAGAAGAAGCAAAAGTAGCAGTAAGACAAGTAAGACGTGATGGTATAGATGAATTCAAAAAAATGCAAAAAGATTCTAATATAACCGAGGATGATTTAAAGCAAGCTGAAGATGCAATTCAAAAGCTAACAGATAAATATGTAGAAGAAGTAGATAAAAAACTAGAGACAAAAGAAAAGGAAATAATGACTCTATAAATTAGAGAATACTATAGCCACAGGGGGAAAGATAATATGGAACAAGAAAATATGCCAAAACACATAGCTATTATTATGGATGGAAATCGTAGATGGGCAAGACAAAGAGGATTAGACATTAAGTTAGGACATAAGGAAGGTGCTAAAACTTTAGAAAAAATTGTGCGTTATGCTAATAAAATAGGTTTAGGTTATATTACTGTTTACGCGTTTTCTACCGAAAACTGGAAACGTACAGAAGAAGAAGTAGGAGCTTTAATGTTATTACTTCAAAATTACTTAGAAGACTATAGTAAAAGAGCTGATACCGAGAACATAAAAGTAAATGTACTTGGTGATATTTCAGCTTTATCTGAAAAAATGCAAAAAAGTATTCGTAATTGTATGGAAAGAACAAAAAATAACACCGGAGTTACTTTCAATATTGCTTTAAATTATGGTGGTCGAGATGAAATAGTAAAAGCAGTGAAAAAAATTGCAAAAGATGTAAAAGAAGAAAAATTAACAATAGATGAAATTACAGAAGAAACTATATCAAATTCTTTATATACAGCAGGACAGCCAGATCCAGACTTACTTATTAGAACCAGTGGTGAACTAAGAACAAGTAATTTTTTGCCATGGCAAATTGTATATTCAGAATTTGTATTTGTAGAAAAAAATTGGCCAGATTTTAGCGAAGAAGATTTAGATGAAGCAATTAGAATTTATCAAACAAGAAATAGAAAATTTGGTGCAAAATAGAAAGGAACAAAATATGGACTTTAAAAGAATATCTTCTGCACTAATTGGCTTTCCATTAGTAGCAATTATTTTAATATGGGGAAATAAATATTTAGTGGATATTGCAGTAAGCATTATAGCAATTATGAGTTTACATGAATATTTTCATAGTTTTAAAGAACAAAATCAAAATAGAGATTTAAGGTGGATTGCCTACATATCTGCTTTATCCATTGCATTCATTCATGTAATTCCACAAGAATATATATTAAAAACAATAGCAGCAATGATTCCAATTGCTATATTAGTTCTATTTGCACAAGTAATTGCAAGTAATATGAAATATAATATTAAAGATATTGCTATTACTTTATTTGGAATTTGTTACATTGTAGTTTTTCTTATGTATATTCCAATTATTAGAGAAACACAAAATGGAAGAATTACTATTTGGTATGTATTTCTTGCTGCTTGGGGAACCGATATCTTTGCTTATTGCATAGGAAGAAAGTTTGGCAAGCATAAGTTTAGCCAAATTAGTCCTAATAAGAGTATAGAAGGATGTATTGCAGGAACTATAGGAGCTGTTGTTCTTATGAGTATATATACATGGATATGTAATACATATTTTGGAATGAATTTTCATTATTTATATACAGTAGCAATTGCTATTGTCTTAAGCTTGGTTGGACAAATAGGAGATTTTTCAGCATCTAGTATTAAAAGATACACAGGAATTAAAGATTTCAGTAATTTAATTCCAGGTCATGGAGGAATGCTTGACCGTATTGATAGTGTTATTTTTATAGCACCATTTGCTTACTTTTTATTAATGCTATTATAAAACAGAAAGGAAGATTTTAATTTGATTAGCTTTTTTATTAGCGCAATAAAAATTATCTTTGTATTAGGTTTCTTAATTTTAATTCATGAAGGTGGACATTTCCTTGTTGCTAGATTATGCAAAGTAACTGTTAATGAATTTTCCATTGGATTTGGTCCTGTTATTTGGAAAAAACAAGGAAAACAAACAAAATATGTACTAAGACTTATTCCATTAGGTGGTTTTGTAAATTTAGAAGGAGAAGAAGAACGTTCAGAAGATGTTGGATCTTTTAGTAAAGCAAGTATTCCAAAGAGAATGGCAATTGTACTTGCAGGTGGTCTTGTAAATATTGTTTTTGCTTTAGTAGTTTATTATACGTTAATGGTATGCACAGGAAATCATACATCACTTGTAGTAGAATCTACAATTCCAGACTATGCTGCTGAAGTTGCAGGTGTGCAAGCAGGAGATAAAATTGTTAGCTTACAAGGAAAACATATTTATACAAAAAGCGATATAGATAAAATTATGGAGCAGGCAGATGGAAATGTTCTATCTGTTGTAGTAGAAAGAAATGGAGAGGAAAAAGAAATCTCATTTGCTCCTACAAGATTAGAATATAGAAATACAGGAATTTATTTAAGAGGACTTTCTTCTGGAGATAGTACTAAAATTATAACAGTAGGTGCAGAAAGTAGTGCAGAAAAACAAGGAATTAGAGCTAATGATGAAATTCTAAAAATAAATGGCATAGAAGTAAAAAATCAAACAGAGATTGTAGACTTAATAAATGATGAAGAAAATACAAGTCTTACTTTAACATTAAAAAGAGGAAACGAAGAATTAGAAATTACATTAGAACCAGAAATAGCATATGATTATTATTTAGGTATTACTTTTGCAAAAGCAGAAAATACACTTTCTAACAATTTATATTATTCATTTTTTGAAACAAAGGATTTTACATTTTCCATTTTTGACAATTTAAAAATGTTATTTACAGGAAAAGTAAGAGTAGATCAATTTATGGGTCCAGTTGGAATTTCAGAAGTAGTGGCAAACACTAATCAAATAGCTGATTTTGTTAATATTTTAGCACTTATTTCATTATCATTAGGAGTTACAAATTTGTTGCCAATTCCAGCATTAGATGGAGGAAAATTTTTATTGTTAGTAATAGAAGCTATTAGAGGAAAAAAACTAAGTGAAAAAACAGAAATTAATATTCAATTAATTGGATTTGCATTTTTAATTACATTATCTTTATATATTACTTATCATGATATTTTAAGAATTCTATAAAAACAAACACAATGAGAAAAATGCAAGCTTTAAAGAAAGTATCAAAATAAAATTGTCAACAATGTATATTAAACAAAAGATAAAATATAAATGAAAAAAGATAGCAAGGAATCAAATTAAATTGCTATCTTAAATCATGAAATAATAAAGAAAAAAGAAGTTATAAAGAAACTTCAGGGGGCAAAAAATGAAAGAGGAAACATATAAAACAGTAAAAGAAGTCTTTCAAGACTATCACTGTATTTGGCAAGAATTAGCAGAGGCGAAAATAAAAGCAATAAATTTATTTAAAAAAACAAATTTTATTTCAATTATTTTACTTGCTAAAGAAAGAATTACCATAAGGCAAGTTGAATCTTTTGAACAATATATTGAGGCACGTTTTGGAATAAAAACAGTAGAAATAAAAATACAAAAAGAAGAAAATCAAAGAGAAAATAGTGAAACAAAACCATGTGATACTGTAGACCAAGAAGAAGTAGCAAAAGCAATTGAAAGAGAATGGATAGACATAATAGAATACATAACAAGAAAACATCCTATGACAAAAGCTATTCTAAAAGATAGTACAATTTTAGTAGAATCAAATGCAGTAAATGTTCTTTTGCGTGAAAAGGGAAAAGATTTTCTAATAACAAATAGATTAGACGAAGCATTGTCTAATTTATTAAATGATGTTTATGGAAAAAAGTGTAAAGTAAGCTTCGTTGAAGATATTTCAGAAGAAGAAAAGAAAAAAAGAGAACAACAATTTTTTGAAAGACAAAATCAAGCTATTTTAGAAGCACAAAAACAAATAGAAATAGAAAAACAAGAAAATAAGGAAAATAAAGAAAACAAAGAAATTAAAGAAAATAATGTGGCAGAGCATAGTGAAATTCCACTAAACGAAGAAAATATTCAACCAGTTCCTCCATTTAGTGATAATGATGTACCAATAGGTGAAGAAGATTATTTACAAGAACTTGAAAATATTGAAGAAGAAAATAATATTATTTTAGGTACAAAGTCTAAAGCAAAAGAAAATAAAGTACAAATAAAAAATATTACAGCAGACAATAAAAGAATTACTATTGAAGGTAGAATTGTAAATTGCACGGCAAGAGAGACTAAAACAGGAAAAGGCATGCTAATTTACGATATTTACGATGGAACTGGAATAATTACTTGCAAATCTTTTACAAAAGATATTCAAGAGGGCAATGAAGTTGTAGAAAAAATGAAAAAGGCAAGTGGAATAAAAACTATAGGAAAAGCAGGCTTAGACACGTTTGCAGGAGATGTTACTCTTATTACTAATACAATTATCGAAGTAAATGGAGACGACTTTCCAAAACTTCCAACAGAAGATGAAAATTCTCCTTTAATTTTAGGAATGAATATTCAAATTAAAGAACCACTTATGAAAATTCAAGATTTAACAGTAGATTCTGGCAATGTTTGCATTGATGGTGAAGTAATTAACTCAGAAGAAAAAGAAATAAAAGGTGGAAGAGTAATTCTTAGCCTTGATGTATATGATGGAACTAATACCATTACTTGTAAAGCTTTTGTAAGTAAGGACAACCTTAAGAATATAACAGGAAAAATAAAGGGAGCAAAAGGAGTAAAAATTTCTGGAAAAGCGGGAATGGACGAATACTCTCACGAATTAACTATTATGGCAAACACTATTCTTACTTCTGAAGGTATAAAAAGAGAAACTAGAATGGATAATGCAGAAGTAAAAAGAGTGGAATTACATATGCATACCCAAATGAGTCAAATGGATGGCGTAACTCCTGCTGTCGATTTAATTAAGCGTGCTATGAAGTGGGGCATGAAATCTATTGCCATTACTGACCATGGAGTAGTACAAGCCTTTCCAGATGCACATAAATTATTAGGTTATGACAATCCAGACATGAAAATCATTTACGGTGTAGAAGCATACCTTGTGCCAGATAAAAGTGAAATTGTTGCAAATGCAAAGGGACAAACAATAGAAAATACTACATTCTGTGTTCTTGACTTAGAAACCACAGGACTTTCTTTCCGTACAGAAAAAATTACGGAAATTGGAATTATGAAAGTAAAAAATGGGGAAGTTATTGACGAATTTTCTTGCTTTGTAAATCCAGAAAAGCCAATTCCAGAAAAAGTAGTAGAGGTTACTAATATTACAGATGATATGGTAAAAGATGCAGAAACTATAGATAAAGTATTTCCTAAAATGCTAGAATTTATAGGAGATAGTGTACTTGTTGCACACAATGCAGATTTTGATATAGGTTTCTTAAAATATAATGCAAAACAATTAGGATATAGCTTAGAAAATACTTATATGGATACTTTGCGCTTAGCAAAAGAATTATTCCCAGATTTCAAAAAATATAAATTGGGAATTATAGCAGAAAAATTAGGAATAAAAGTAGAAGTTGCTCATAGAGCATTAGATGATGTAGATACTACTGTAAAAGTACTAAAAGTCATGTTCCAAATGTTAGAAGAAAAGGGAGTAAAAACACTAGAAGATATTGATAAACAAGAAGAAAACAGTGAAAATTACAAAAAACTTCCAAGCTATCATGCAATTATTCTAGCAAAAGACTATGTAGGACTAAAGAATTTATATAAATTAGTTTCACTTTCACATTTACATTATTTTTATAAAAAGCCACGTATTTTAAAATCTATTTATAAAAAATACTCTGAAGGACTTATTTTAGGAAGTGCGTGCGAGGCAGGAGAATTATATCGTGCAATTGTAGAAGGAAAAGATGATGAGGTCATTGAGGAAATTGCTAAAGACTACGATTACCTAGAAATTCAGCCAACAGGAAACAATATGTATATGGTTCGAAATGGAACTTTACCAGATGCAAGAGCAGTAGAAGATATCAACCGCAAAATTGTAGCATTAGGAGAAAAATTAGGAAAATTAGTAGTAGCAACTTGTGATGTTCACTTTATGGACCCACAAGATGAAATATACAGAAGAATTTTAATGGCAGGTCAAGGTTATGATGATGCAGACATTCAAGCACCACTTTATTTAAGAACAACAGAAGAAATGTTAAAAGAATTTGAATATTTAGGCAAAGAAAAGGCTTATGAGGTAGTAGTTACAAATACTAACAAAGTAGCAGATATGTGCGAAAGAATTAGCCCTATTTCACCAGAAAAATGTCCACCATATATTGAAGGTTGTGAGCAAACCATTAAAGATATTGCATTTAATAAAGCACATGAACTATATGGAGACCCACTTCCAGAAATCGTGCAAGACAGATTAGACAAAGAATTAAATTCAATTATAAAAAATGGATTCTCTGTTATGTACATTATTGCACAAAAATTAGTATGGAAATCTAATGAAGATGGCTATATTGTAGGTTCTCGTGGTTCAGTAGGTTCATCTTTTGTAGCAAACATGACAGGAATTACAGAAGTAAATTCACTTCCACCACATTATAGATGTCCAAATTGTAAATATTCTGATTTTACAGACTATGGATATCAATGTGGATTTGACCTTCCAGATAAAGAATGTCCACATTGTGGAACAAAAATGATAAAAGATGGAATTGATATTCCATTTGAAACCTTCCTTGGCTTTAATGGAGATAAAGAGCCAGATATTGACTTAAACTTTTCAGGAGAATATCAAGCAAAGGCACATAAATATACTGAAGTCATTTTCGGAAAAGGAACTACTTTTAAAGCAGGAACCGTAGGAACTGTAGCTGATAAAACAGCCTATGGATATGTCAAAAAATATTATGAAGAAAGAAATATTCCAGTTAGTAATGCAGAAGCCATTAGAGTTTCACAAGGTTGTACAGGAGTAAAAAGAACCACTGGTCAACACCCAGGAGGTATTATTGTAGTACCAAAGGGAAGAGAAATCTATGAATTTACACCAGTACAGCATCCAGCAGACGACCCAGATTCCGACATTATTACAACACATTTTGACTATCACTCAATTGACCAAAACCTATTAAAACTAGATATTCTAGGACATGATGATCCAACAATGATTCGTATGTTATACGACTTAACCGGAATAGACCCAACCAAAGTGCCATTAGATGATAAAGAAACCATGTCTATATTTAGTTCTACCAAAGCATTAGGCGTAACGTCAGAGCAAATTAGAAGTGAAGTAGGAAGTTATGGAATTCCAGAGTTTGGAACCAAATTCGTAAGAGGAATGCTAGTAGATACAAAACCAACCACATTCGACGAACTAATTCGTATTTCTGGTTTATCACATGGTACAGATGTATGGCTTGGTAATGCACAAAGCTTAATAGAAGATGGAACAGTAACCTTAAATGAGGCAATCTGTTGCCGTGACGATATCATGATATACTTAATCAAAAAAGGAGTTCCACCAAACCCAGCTTTCAAAATAATGGAAGTAGTGCGTAAAGGAAAAGCCTTAAAAGATAAAGAAAAATGGGCAGAATATGTTGCTTTAATGAAAGAGCATGACGTACCAGATTGGTACATTAAATCTTGTGAAAAAATTAAGTACATGTTCCCAAAAGCCCATGCAGCAGCATATGTAACAAATGCTTTCCGTATTGCATGGTTTAAAGTACATCAACCAGTAGCCTACTATGCAGCATACTTCACCATTCGTGCAGATGAATTCGATAGCGAAATTATGTGTTATGGAAAAGAAAAAGTAAAAAATAAAATGAAAGAAATAGAACTAGCAGGAAATAGCGCTACAGCCAAAGACAAAAACATGTATGCTATTTTAGAAATAGTTTTAGAAATGTATGAAAGAGGCATAAGCTTCTTACCAATGGACTTATATAAATCACATAGTACAAAATTCCAAATAGAAGACGGAAAAATAAGACCACCGCTAAATAGCATACCAGGACTTGGAACTGTAGCAGCAGAAGGAATAGAAGATGCAAAAAAAGACGGAAAATTCATGTCAATTGATGACATGCAAGTACGTTCAAAAGTAGGAAAATCCGTAGTGGAACTATTACAAAAATTCGGTTGTTTGCAAGGCATGAGCCAAAGTAATCAATTAAGCCTTTTCGGGTAATTCCTTCCCAATTAGGGACAGTCCCCAATTGGGAAGAATGGGACAATTTGTACCACCCCTTGCAATAAAAAGGGTGAGAAAGGAAAAATAAGATGAACCAATATTTTGAACAATTAAATCCAATTATAAAAGAATATTTTCATATTCTTTCACCAGAAATACCTCCATTTTTAGAGGAATATATTAATACACCAGAAATGCAAAGAATAGGAAAAATTAGTATGAGTTGTGGAATAGATTATACGAAAATATTTCATAATCAATTTTTTTATTCTAATTTAGAACACAGTGTAGGAGT
>CANRLO010000061.1 GCA_947631495.1 uncultured Clostridia bacterium | reverse complement strand
CTGCCAATGGCATAAGATACTTGTAGTTCGCATTTTTTTGCTAATCCATTTGCTACCACGTTTTTAGCAATATGGCGAAGCATATAACTTGCTGACCTATCTACTTTGCTAGCATCTTTTCCTGAAAAAGCGCCTCCGCCATGTCTTGCATATCCACCATAAGTATCTACAATTATTTTTCTTCCTGTTAAGCCTGTATCTCCTAAAGACCCTCCTATTACAAATCTTCCTGTTGGATTTACATAAATTTTTGTGTTTTCATCCATTTTCTCTGTTGGAACAATTGGAAGAATAACTTTTTCTATGATTTCTTTTTTTAGTTCTTCCATTGAAATCTCTGCTAAATGCTGGGTAGATACTAAAATGGTATCAATCCTTTTTGGCTTGTCTTCTTCATATTCGATGGTGACTTGCACTTTTCCGTCTGGTCTTAAATAAGGAATTTCGTTTGTTTTTCTTACCTTTGTTAGTTGTTTGGCAAGTTTGTGTGCTAAATCAATTGCATAAGGCATATAATTTTGGGTTTCATCTGTAGCATAGCCAAACATGATGCCTTGGTCTCCTGCTCCACCTATATCTACTCCCATAGCAATATCTGGACTTTGTTTGGTAATATTAATTGAAATTTTACAAGTTCTATAATCAATATCAGTATTTTCGTTATCAAACCCAATTTCTTTCATCACTTCTCTTGCTACTTTTTCAATATCGACTTCTCCTTTTGAAGTGACTTGTCCTGCTATGGTAATTGTATTCTTTGAAGCAAATGTTTCTACGGCTACCCTAGAATTTTCATCTTGTTTTAAATATTCATCTAATATGCTATCTGAAATTAAATCGCATAATTTATCTGGATGCCCCTCTGTTACACTTTCTGATGTAAAATAATAATGTTTCATTTTATTATATCCTTCTTTCTTTTCATTCCGATTAGTTTCCTGTACTTCTATACTTATTTAAGGCAAAATTCCATACTTTTATAGCAATAAACCATAAAACAATAGCAACTATTGGTGATAAATAGAGCATATAAGAGTTCATTCCTAAATAATTCATTGTTGGATAATAAGCAACAAAAGCAAATGGTAGTATTACCGTAATTAACAATTTAATAAATCCATTATAAATATCAATTGGATATTGTGTAAAAGTATAAGTACGATAAAATGACCATATTACTTCATTAGAACGGTAAGTCCAAAAAGAAGAAATACTAAAAATCGTGTTAATGGCTCCTATAATGCTTGCACCAATAATACTAAAAAAGACAATTTGTAATAATAGTCCAAAAGTAACAGGTATTGCTAATTTAATGAACATTGTTATCACTAAAAATAACCCTAGTCCAAAATATCCTAAAGCAGTAAATTCTTTAGAATCTCCTATAATCGAAATAAGTGGGTGAATCGGTCTTAACAAAATTTTGTCAAAGTCTCCTCGTCTTATATATTTTGGACCTATATCATATAAAGCATCAAAGCAGAAGTCAGAAATTCCTACAGATAATAATGTAATTCCATATAATAATAAAATATGTTCAAATGTCCAACCTGCTAATGTTTCTGTGTTTTGAAATACAATCCAAATAAACAGAATTTCTACAAGTTCTGTAAATATTTGAGATAGCATTCCTACGATACAATCCAAACGATAAATTAACATTTCTTTCATAGATGTTTTTACAAATGATAAATATAAACTGATATTTTTAATTACATTCGTCATACTAAAGATATTCCTTTCTGGTTTTGTTTCATTTTACAACTATCCTCCGTTAATGGTTACTTTTTTAACTGCATGATTGAAAAATAATTTTGCTAACATATATAAAAGGATGCCCCAAATCATTTGTTTTATAATGATAATTCCAATTTCATTTAAACTAATTTGTCCTAAATAAATGTTAATTGGTGTATAAATTAGTTCTTTAAATGGCAGAAAATTGCTAAGTGCTTGAAACCACTGAGGAAATAAGGTAATTGGCGCAATAATTCCTGAAAAAATAGAAATAATAGCTTTTCTTAAAATTTGCATACCCCATATAGAATTACTATAAAACCCTACTGTTCCTACTATCATTTGCAAAGAAAAAGTAATTGGCACACTTAATAAAATAATAAAAATAAATAGTAGAAAATGTAGTATGCTAGCTGGTATCATCACTTTCCAAAATATGGCACAACAAACAAAAGTAGCTAAACCTACTACAGTGGCAAAAGCAAATTCTCCTATTTCCATTCCAAAGTAGTATTGAAAATAAGAAATAGGATTTAATAATTCTTTATGAATTTGTCCATTGCGAATAGAATGTGCCATTTCTTCGTTACAGCCCCATAAAATAATTGGTCTTAAAGCAGTAACTAAAATATAATAGGTTACCATTTGTTCTATACTAAGTCCACCGGCATTTCCTGTTTGATTATAAATTGCTTGCCAAACAAAGATGTATACTACGACTTCTACAATTCGATTTAAGGTAAAAAGATAAAAATTGGATGGATAAATGTTATATTCTTGCCATCTCATTTTACCAATCTTTAACATACTTTTTAACATATTTTGCTCCTTTTTGTGTTTTCTTTTCTAGTTTCCTGTACTTCTATATTTATTTAAGGCGAAATTCCATACTTTTATGGCAACAATCCATACAATAATTGCTACAACTGGTGCTATATACGCAATTTTTCCTCTACTACTTCCTAAATAGTTTAAAGTTGGAAAATAACTAACACACGCAAAAGGCAATATAATTGTAATAAGCACGCGAATAAATTTATTATAGATTTCGATTGGATATTCTGCTAATTTATGCAACTGAAAAACAGACCATACGACTTCATTCGATTTATAAGTCCAAAAACCTGATATGCTAAATATTGTTTGAAACCCTCCTATTATGATACCACCTAAAATGCCAAAATATAATATTTTTATTATTAAAAATAGAGTAATTGTTATATTTAATTTCATTAAAGTAAAAACAATTAAAATAAAAGAAAGTATAATATAGCCTAATGCTGTTGACGTTTGAGATTCCCCTAAAACAGAAATTAAAGGATTCACCGGTCTTAATAAAATAGTATCAAACTTTCCTTTACGAATAAATCTATTCCCTATATCATATGTTGAATCAAATATTAAATCAGTTACAGCTACAGAAAGCATCATAACTCCATACAATAAAAGTAACTGTGTAAAATTCCATCCACCAATATTATCTGTATTTTGAAATATAATCCATATAAAAATTAGTTCAATTAGTTGGTAGGCAATTTGTGATACCATTCCAACAAGACAATCTACTCTATATTCTAACATCTTTTTTAAAGATGCTCCTAAAAATGAAAAATAGATACGAATATTCCTTATCACTTTATCCTCCATTGATTGTTATATTTTTAATTGCTTTATGGAATATGAATTTTGCAAGTAAGTATAAAACAGCAATCCATATTCCTTGTTTTATAATTGTTTGTAATATTTCTATGTTACTTAATTCTCCAAAATAAATGTTAATTGGTGTATAAATACATTCCTGAAATGGTAAGAAGTTTGCTATTTTTTGCACCCACTCTGGAAATAAAGTAAGTGGTGCTATCATACCAGAAAAAATGCTAATAATCGCTCTTTTCAATATTTCAATTCCCCAAACCGAATTTGTATAAAAGGCACTCATACTTAATATCATTTCAAAAAAATATATCACGATAATAGATAATACAATAACTACGAGAAAAGCACAAAAATGAAATAGACTTTGTGGTAATACAATTCCAAATAAGATAGCACATAGTAAGAATGTGATAATTCCTACAATACCGGCCTCTACTAATTCTCCTATACGAATACCAAAATAGTAGGAAAAGAAAGAAATTGGATTTAATAATTCTCGCAAAACTTGTCCATCTCTAATAGCTTCTCCTAATATTTCGTTAATTCCCCAACTAATGATAGGATCTAAAGATACTACTAAAATATAATAAGTAGTAACTTGCTCAAAACTCATGCCTAAAATTTGGTTTCCTTGATTATAAATAGCAAGCCAAATAAACACATACACTGCAATTTGTATCATAAAATTACAAATGTATAGCAATAAGTCAAATCGATAGTATAAGCCTTCTCTTGCATCTTGTTTTGCAATTGCTAGTATTTTTCTAATCACGAATGATTTCTCCTCTATAAATTTCTTTTAATATTTCTTCTAATCCTTGTTCTTGCACATGCATATCTAAAATTTCACAATATTTTGATATGCTATCTACAATATTAATAACTGTTAATTTATCGTGGTTAAAACGAATTTTTAAACTATTTTCTGTTTCTTCTATTACTTCAAAGTCTTCTTCCTGTGTTTCTAAGGTAACACTTTTTGTTTTATTTTTTACTACAAATTCTGCAATAATTTTATTTCCATATATGTCTTTAAATTTTTCTTTTTCACCGTCATAAATAATGCTACCTTTATCTATTAAAATAATTCTATCACAAACTTCTTCAATATCTTTTAAATCATGGGTAGTAAGAATAACGGTCGTTTTCTTTTCCTTGTTAATATCTTTAATAAATTTGCGAATATTATCTTTTACCAAAATATCTAACCCAATGGTTGGTTCATCTAAATATACAATTTTAGGGTTATGTAAGAAAGTTGCAGCAATTTCACATCTCATTTTTTGCCCTAAACTTAAGTTTTTTACTTGTTTATCTAATAGTTCTTCTAACTGCAAAATTTCTGTAAATTTTTTTAAATTTTTTCGATATTCTCCCTCTGGAATTTCATACATTTTTTTGATTAAGCGAAATGATTCAATAACTGGTAAATCCCACCATAATTGCGTTTTTTGTCCAAATACAGCACCAATTTGCTTGTTATTTTGAATTCTTTTTTCATTTGGTACAAGTCCATTTACTATAACACTTCCAGAAGTAGGAGTTAAAAGTCCTGTTAGCATTTTAATTGTAGTTGACTTTCCTGCTCCATTTTCTCCAATGTAGCCTACTAATTCTCCTTCTTCAATATTGAAACTTACATTATTTACTGCTGTTTGTTCTCTATATTTTGGATGGAATAAATGCTTGATATATCCAAGCATTCCATTTTGTTTTTCACTTATTTTATAAGTTTTTACTAAATTTTTTACTTCGATGATTGCCATTTTTTCCAAATCTTCCTTTTCTTTTTTTTCTTATTGTATCATAAGACTGCAAAAAAGCAAATAATTTTATATTTTTATTTTCATATTTTAATAGAATTATAATAAAAATTTATGTTTTATATTAAATTAACGCATAACAAAACCTACTTGAATTTCAAGTAGGTTTTGCATAAGGTTTTATTCTTTATCTATTATAATTATAAAATGTATTTTTATACTCTTCCACTCTTTCTATGTCAACTTGGCCTATTTTAAATAAAATTTGATTATCCAAAATTCTATAAATTACATCTGCTTTTACAATACTATCTACTTTTAAATTGTTTTTATCATCTTTTCTTAATATAACATTAGTTTCATACTTTGCTTTTTCAATTTTTGAAGAAATCAACATACCAAAATTTTCAATAGGAACTGCTATATTATTTTGCTCAATAATTACAAATAAATGGTTTCTTCCATCTTTTCCATTTTCGTATTTATAGTCTTTAACAAATACAATATCTCCTATTTGATAAGAAGTATAAGTTTCCTCTTCTTCACACAAAATATTTTCAATTTTTCCTTGATGCCATTCTTCTTCTACAGGATAATTTTGAAAAGCCTCTTCTACTTCTTTTATTTTTCCTTTCTCTTGAGCAAATTTTAGAAAATTGCTAATTTCTTTCTTCATATATAGTCTCCTTATTTAATTTATACATAAATATTAACAAATATATTTTAACATATTGAATCAATAATAGCAACTATTTTTCTTTATTTTTTACATTTTCTACTAATGCAAAATCAACCTGTCTTAATGCTTTATTGGCATTTTTCACTCTAATTCTAACTTTATCTCCAATTTGATAATGCTTCTTGGTTCTTTCACCTAATAAAGTCTTTTTATTTTCATCATAAATAAAGTAGTCATCTCCTAAATCTTCAAAACGAATTAATCCCTCTACTGTATTTTCTAACTCTACAAACATACCAAAAGAAGTAACCGAAGAAACAATGCCTTCATACTCTTTTCCAATTTTATCTTGCATATATTCTGCTTTCTTAATATCCACGCTATCTCGTTCCACTTTTTGGGCAATTTTTTCTCTTTCTGAAGACTGCTCTGCAAAGCTTGTTGCTTTTGCTCTATATTCTTCTTTCCAATCTTCTGCTACATCATAATTTTGCGCTAAATAATAGGAAATCATTCTATGAATAAATAAATCTGGATACCTTCGAATTGGAGAAGTAAAATGACAATAGTAATTACTTGCAATTCCAAAATGTCCTTTATTTTGGCTTTCATATCTTGCTACTTTTAGTGTTCTTAAAAGTAAAGTCGAAACAACTCTTTCCTCTGGTTTTCCTACAATGGCATCTAACACCTCTGCAAAGGCTTTAGGGTGAATATTATCTTTATTGGCTTTGATTTTATAGCCAAGATTAAATAAAAATTTATTTAATTCATCAATTTTTTCTTGGTCTGGTACTTCGTGCACACGATAAATAAAAGGTGCTTCTAGCCAGTAAAAACGTTCTGCAATCGTTTCATTTGCTGTTAGCATGAACTGCTCAATAATTTCATTTGCAAAAGTAATTTCATATTTTTTAACATCAATAGCAAAACCATTTTCATCTAATACAATTTTTGTTTCTGGTAAATCCAAATTTAAACTACCTTGTTTTTCTCTTCTATTTTTCAAAATATGAGCTAATTCTTCCATTCTTTGAAAATGCTCAATAAATGGCTTATATTTCTTAACTACTTCTAATTCTTTTTCTAAGGTTTTAATTTTTTCTTTAGCCTTTTTAGCATCCTTTATTTCTGTTTCTTCTTGTTTTTCCTTATTTGCATATTTTAATAAAATAGCAACATCAGAATAATTCATTCTTCTTGTTACTTTAATAACACTTTTTTGCACGTCAGAAGATACTACTTCTCCTTGAGCATTAATTTCCATTATGACAGATAGGCAGAATCTATCTTTTCCTTCATTTAAACTACAAATGCCGTTAGAAAGTTCTTTTGGAAGCATAGGAATTACCCTATCTAACATATAAATGCTAGTACCACGAACTAAAGCCTCTTTGTCTAAAGCACTATCTTCTTTGACATAGTAACTAACATCTGCAATGTGAACACCAAGCAAATAATTTCCGTTTTGTAGTTTTTTCACTTGCACGGCATCATCTAAGTCTTTAGCATCTTCTCCATCAATAGTAAAAATTTCTTCATCTCTTAAATCTAATCTATTTGGAATATCTTTTTTGGCTATTTCTTCTTTTATGCTTTGTGCTTCTTCAATAACCTTTTTAGGAAATTCATAAGGAAGATTGTACTCTTTAATAAGGCTAAGCATATCTACTCCTGCCTCATTTACATTTCCTAATACCTCAATAATTTTTCCTTCTGCGTTTTTTCCTTTTTCAGGATATTTCGTAATTTGCACCACTACTTTTGTATTATTTTTTGCTTTTTGCATATTCTTTTTAGAAATATAAATATCCGTTCCAAACTTTCTATCATCTGGAACAACGAAGCCATAATTTTGCTGTTTTGTAAAAGTTCCTACTAAACAATTTTTATCATGAGAAATAATCTTGATAATTTTTCCTTCTTCATGTTCTTCTTGAGTATTTTCTTTGGAATTTTTCATCATTTCTAATAATACTTTATCTCCATTTAAAGCCCCTTTCGTATTATTTTTAGCAATATAAATTTCTTCTTCCTTACTTTCTACTTTTACAAAGCCAAAACCTTTTTCATTTGCACGAAATACACCAGATAAGTACTTTCCTTCTTCTACTAAAGAATATTTTGACTTTCTATTTTTCTGAATTTTATACTCTTGTTCTAAATGATTTAATACTTCTATAAAAGTAGCATACTCTGTTTTAGGCACACTAAGCATAAGTGCCAATTCTTTTGCTTTCATTGGCACATACATATCTTCTTTCATAAAATTTAAAATCAATTGTTCTTTTTCTTCCATATTATCCTTTCTAATCTTTAAACCCTGGTACAAATTGTCCCATTTGTCTCAATTTGGGACTGTCCCAAATTGTTCTATTTGTGATAAATAAAAGATGTAGTATGTTAATCTACTACACCTTATTTTTCCAAAAATTTTAAATTACATACTATTTTTAAATTACATACAAAATTCCAAGTAAAACAGCAAGTACTACAAATAAAACGCCAAGTAAAATAGTAAATCTTTTTAGTTTTCCTTCTCTAGTTCTACCTTTATTTTTCTCATAAAAGTTGTTGGTAGTAGAACCTGTAATTGTTCCTGATGCTCCTTGGCTATCTTTGGTTTGAAGGGTAGCAACTACAATTAAAGCTACACATATAATTAAATATATTGCTAATATAACGTATTTTACAATTTCCATTTTTTGAATTCTCTCCTCTTTTTTAACTTTTTTCTTAACATTGCTTATTGTAACATAAATCTAAAAAAAATGCAATTGCTTTTTCGAATTTTCTATTATATAATTAATCGCAATAAAATATAATCAATTTGAAAAAAGCGTATTGAAAGTATTTGAGCTAGAA
>CANRLO010000060.1 GCA_947631495.1 uncultured Clostridia bacterium | reverse complement strand
TAGAAACTAGATCGCCACTTAAATCCGTACCTTAATCCTTAAACTTTCTTGCTTTTATTTAAAGCAAACATTCTAGAAGTTTTCCTTGAACATATCATTTTTCTATTGTTAGTCTCTTTTGCAAGAATAGTTTCATAACTAATTGACAAAAATAAAATTTGGCCAAATTTTATTTTTGGTAAAGTTAATCCCAGTATTCTCACTCAAAACAGGCTACTCTATGTGTTTTGTGTCTTGGCACTCAACATAGGTTATACTTTAAAGTATGTGCTAAAAGTTATATTAGACATTCTTTAAAAGCCTCAACGAAAACAGGGAGCTTATATATGCCATTATATATTACCCTACTTTCTTTACTCCCTACCCTCACACAAAACTGGCATTTCGCGCAAGGATAAGAAACTTCAACGATGTGCCCTTTAGTGGATTTTTAGCCCCACCCTCGCAATAGGTGTATGCACTAGAATAATGCACCATCATAGTATATTATACCATATTTGGATATTTTTGCAAAGTTTATTTACATCTATTTTGGCTTTTTTTTCCTTTTCTTAGCCCAAATTTCTTTATTTTTTCATTTTTTTGATTTTTCTAAAGTGTTTTTCACTATTTACTAAGAATTGCATACAAAATTTTCTTGTTTTTCATTTAACGTCTTAAAAAATTTTTTTATAATTTTCTTCATAAACCTTGACATTTTAACATATACTATGTAAAATATTAAATTATAATTATTAATTGCGATGAAGATGAAAGTTGCTTTTAGTTCCTAAACAGAGAAAAAAGGTGAATGCGCTGAGAGCCTTTTTAGAAAAACGAAAGTATACGAAACACATTGGAGCAAAATAAAATAAAGTGGGAAATGAAGCTAAAATGTTTCATTTTCAAAGTTAGGGTGGCACCGCGGAAATTATTTCGTCCCTGCATTATGCAGATGGGCGATTTTTTTGTTTTTATTAATTCTATTTATTTTTATACTTTTGCAAATTGAAATATGTTTTTTCATTTGTAAGTATTTATAGAATTTTATAAAAAGCAAAAAAATTGGTCTTTTCTCGCATAAAAGAAAGGAGTGTTATTTATGAGTATTTATCGAACTCATACCTGCAATGAAATTCGCCTAGAGGATGTAGGCAAGAAAGTAAAAATTGCAGGATTTGTTGAAACTATACGTGATTTAGGAGGTCTTGTTTTTTTAGACATTCGCGATATGTATGGTATTACCCAAGTGGTTACTTCTGCAGATAGTGCAGATGTTGATTTTGCTTCACACATTCCGTTAGAATCTTCGGTATGTGTAGAAGGAATTGTACGAAAGAGAGATGCTGAAACAGTAAATGAAAAATTAGATACTGGTTTAGTGGAAATTGCTATTGAAACTATTGAAGTTTTAGGCAAACGTACAAAAAATTTACCTTTTGAAATTAATGGCAATAGTGATGTACGTGAAGATTTAAGATTGCAATATCGTTTTTTAGATTTGCGAAACGATGCTTTAAAAAAGAATATTATTTTAAGAGCACAAGTAATTCAATTTTTACGTTCACAAATGATTGAACAAGGATTTTTAGAAGTTCAAACACCTATTTTAACTAGTTCTTCTCCAGAAGGAGCAAGAGATTATTTAGTACCAAGTAGGCTTCACGCAGGAAAATTCTATGCTTTACCACAAGCTCCTCAACAATTTAAACAATTATTAATGGTAGCAGGTTTTGATAAATATTTTCAAATTGCACCATGCTTTAGAGATGAAGATGCAAGAGCAGATAGAGCTCCTGGTGAGTTTTATCAACTTGATATGGAAATGAGTTATGCAACACAAGAAGATGTATTTGCTGCAATTGAACCAGTTGTATATAATACTTTCTTAAAATTTTCAAACAAAAAAGTAGCTAATTATCCATTTCCTAGAATTCCTTACAAAGAAGCTATGATTAAATATGGAACTGATAAACCAGATTTAAGAAATCCTCTTGTAATTGTAGATGTAACTGAATTTTTCCAAAGATGCAAATTTGCACCTTTCCTTGGAAAAACAGTGCGTTCTATTAAAGTAACAGGACATATGTCAAAAGGCTTCCACGAAAAAATGCTTGAATTTGCACAATCTATAGGAATGGGTGGCCTTGGATATTTAGAAGTACAAGAAGATTTAAGTTTTAAAGGACCTATTGACAAATTTATTCCAGATAATATGAAAAAAGAATTATTAGAACTTGCTGATTTGAAAGCAAATGATACTATTTTCTTTATTGCCGATTATGAGGCAAGAGCAACCGATTTAGCAGGTCAAATTCGCTCTGAACTTGGAAAACGTTTAGACCTAATTGATAACAGTATGTTTCAATTTTGCTGGATTACCGATTTTCCTATGTATGAGAAGGATGAAAACGGTAATATTGCTTTTAACCATAACCCATTTTCTATGCCACAAGGTGGTATGGAAGCTTTAAATACCATGAATCCATTAGATATTTTAGCTTACCAATATGATATTGTATGCAATGGAATTGAACTTTCTTCTGGTGCAGTAAGAAACCATGACCCAGAAATTATGGTGAAAGCTTTTGAAATTGCTGGTTATAGCAAAGAACACATAGAAGAAAAATTTCCTGCTTTATTTAATGCTTTTCAATATGGTGCTCCACCTCATGCTGGAATTGCACCTGGTGTTGATAGAATGATTATGCTTTTAACTGAAAGTCAAACCATTCGTGATGTTATTGCTTTTCCTATGAATAGTAAAGCACAAGATTTAATGATGGGTGCTCCAGGAAATGTAACAAAAGAACAATTAAAAGAAGTTCATATAAAATTAGACATAAAAGAATAAAAAATGATATTTTTCTATTTTTCCTCTTCCATTTTTCTTTCTTATATGATAGAATATGCTCAAGTTAGATACAAAGGAGGAAAAAAAATGGAATTTAAAAAGTGTAAAAGATGTGGTGCTTTTTTTGTATCAAACAATTCTGTTTGTCCTAACTGTGAACCAAAAGATAATTTAGAATTATCAAAATTAAAAGGTTTTTTAACAGAAAATGAATGTCCAAATTCAATTGAAACTTTAGCCTCTAGCACTGGTATCTCTGTAAAAAATTTAAACCGTTTTTTAGCTAAAGAAGATTTTTCTTCTGTGGCTTCTAAATTAGATATAAATAAAAATTCTAATATTAGTGTTCAATTATAAAAAATATTTTATTGTTTATTTAGAAATATTATAATATTAAAAAATCCGCTATAGCGGATTTTTTATTTTAGTATTTTAATTTTTATTTTATCAAATTTTTATTATACTATAAATTACCAAAAATTAAATTTTAATAGCTTCTTCTACTATACTTTTTGCTTCTTCTAATTTACTTTCTTGGTTTGTATATAAAGTTGCTATGATATCTCCTTTTTTTACCATATCTCCTACTTTATGATGTAATATAATTCCTGCTGACATATCAATACTATCTTCTTTTTGTATTCTTCCTGCTCCTAATAAACAAGCTGCTTTTCCTATGAAGCTTGCCTTCATTTCTTGCAAATAGCCATCTTGCTCACTAATAATGTTCATTTCATATTTTGCTTTTTTAAATTTATTTGTATCTTTACAATAAGAACTATCTCCTCCTTGCTTTTCCACCAATGTGAGAAATTTTTCATAAGCAAGGTTAGAAGCAATGCAATTCTCTATTTTTTGTTTATTCTCTTGTAAGCTTTCACCTTTTCCTGCAAGTTTTAGTATATGGCTTCCTAATTCTAATACAACTTCTTTTACATCTTCTTGCATATTTCCTTTTAGAGCTTCTATGGCTTCTATCACTTCTAATGTATTTCCAACACTATAACCTAAAGGCTGTTGCATAGGTGTAATAATACAAACTGTTTCTTTTCCTGCTAAGGTACCAATTTGTTTCATAACAGAAGCAAGCTCCTCTGCTTCCTCTTTTGTTTTCATGAAAGCACCATCTCCGCAGGTAACGTCTAATACAATTTTATTTGCCCCTGCTGCTATTTTTTTGCTCATAATACTAGAACTAATTAGTGGAATACTACTGGTGCAACTAATAGTATCTCTTAGTGCATATAATTTTTTATCTGCTGGTGCTAAATTTCCAGTTTGGGTAATAAGACTAATTCCTATTTCTTTTACATTATTTTTAAATTCTTCTATTGATATATTTGTTCTGTATCCTGGAATTGACTCCAATTTGTCTGCTGTTCCCCCTGTAAAACCTAAGCCTCTTCCTGACATTTTTGCTACTGGTACGCCAAGTGCTGCCATAATTGGCATTAAAATTAGAGTAATTTTATCTCCTACCCCACCTGTACTATGTTTATCTACTACAATTCCTAAATCTGATAAATCTAAAATATCTCCAGAATGTGCCATAGCAAGTGTTAAGTTTGTAGTTTCCTCCATACTCATTCCATTTAAATAAATTGCCATTACTAATGCTGCAGCTTGATAATCTGGTATTTCTCCATTTGTATAGCCTGTAATAAAATATTCTATTTCTTCTTTGCTTAATTCCTTTTTATCTCTTTTTTTTGCAATTATATCTAATATATTCATACTTAACTCCATTTTTTATAATATACATATTTTTCGTGCTTTATCAGGACTATATATATTATATTTTTTCGTTCGTCCCAACATCGAATAGTCTATAAATCAATTTTTGCTATTGCTAAAAATTGATTAACAGACTATATCTTGTTGGTCTTTAGCACAAGCTCACTTCAAAAATATAATATATATAGTCCTAATAGCACGAAATTAGAAATTATTTTTGATTTAATTTTATATTATATTTTTTACAAAACTTAAACGATGCAAAGGACAAATTCCATATTCTTTAATTGCTGCTATATGGGCTGCTGTTCCATATCCTTTATGTTTTTCAAAGCCATATTGTGGATATATTTCATCCCATTGTCTCATAATTCTATCCCTAGTGACTTTTGCAATAATGGAAGCTGCCGCAATAGAATAACATTTTGCATCTCCTTTAATAATAGGAGTATATGGTATTCCCAAAGTATCTATACCAGTTAATGCATCTACAATAATTCTTTCTGGCTTTACTTGTAATTCTTTAATTGCCATGGTTAGCCCTTTTTTTGTAGCTTGCAAAATGTTGATTTTATCTATTTCCTTTTGGTCAATAATACCTACACCCCAAGCAATTGCTTCTTCTGTAATTTTTTCATATAGAGCTTCTCTTTTCTTTTCTGATACTTTTTTCGAATCGTTAACTCCCTCAATAATAGAATCTCTTGGCATAATAACTGCAGCTACTACAACTGGTCCTGCTAGTGGTCCTCTCCCTGCTTCATCAATGCCACAAATGCTATTTACTCCTGTTTTATAAATGTCTTCTTCTATTTGTTTTAAATTGGTTAGTCGCTCTAATTCTTTTTCTTTCATTCTACCTCATTCCTTGTACAGAATTTTACTGAAAAATAATTTATTTTTTCTTTTATTTCTATTTTGCTATATTCTAATTATTTTCTTCATTACTATGTTCTTCTTCACTAGTTTGCTCTTTTTCTTGTGCTTCTTCATTTGCTTTATTTTCTTCTCTTTGTTTTAATTCTTCTATTTCTGATAATTTATAATAAGTATTTTCTCCTACTTTAATTCCTTTTGAATAAATGACTTCATCTGTGTCGTAATTAACAATATAATATCCTTTTTCTAAACGAATAGCTCCTAATCCCATTTCATCTAAGTTTGCTTTCTCTAGTATATAATATTTGCTAAATGTTTCCTCTTCTTGTGAGAATACTCCATTTTCTAATAACGCTTTTACTTCTTCGTCTTCAAGTGAATCACTTACTTTTCTTCCCTTTAAAAGTTCTTCTTGTTTGTTAATCACTGCTTCTTCTGATAATACTTTCACTTTTCCTTGAATAAGTAACATATCAGTTTCGTAAGTTTCTATAATTTGTTTTTCTAATTGCATAAAAAAGTAATAAATAGCACCTACTGCAATTAAAATAATAATAATGACACACAAAATTAGCATTAGATGTCCCATTCCTTTTTGATTTTTCATGATTTTCCTCCTAATTTTTTTAATTATGTCTTTATTATATCTTGCAAAAGTGATAAAATCAATATACTATAACATGATTTTCACACGATTTTCACATTTCTATTGTATTATAGCATGTAAATAAGGAAAAATAATTTTAAAAAGGAGTCTTCAAAATGGAAAAAGAAAATAATTTTACAGAAAATGAAAATGAAAGTAAAACAGAAATAAAGAAAGTGTACCAACCAATTGGAAATATTTCTAAAAAAAGTGATTTTCACTTTGGAAAACAAGTAGTTGTTCCTTTTATTTCTGGAGTGGTTGGAGCAGGAGTAGTACTTGGTGCTTGTTTTGGTATTCCTAGTATCTCACAAAATTTGTTCCAAACTAAACAAAATAATACTAATAACTCTACTAGTAACAACTCTAGTTCAAGTTCTTCAGTAAATACCACTCTTGTTTCTTTAGCAAACTATTCAGAAACTGGTGTTGGCGTTGCACAAAAAGTATTGCCTTCTGTTGTAGGAATCAAAGTAGAGTATTCTGTTTCTTCTATTTTTTATAGAAACATGACAAGTACTGCTACAGCAGAGGGTTCTGGTATTATTATTAGCGAAGATGGATACATTTTAACCAATAATCACATTATTAATAGTAGTTCTAGCTCTTCTTTTTATGAAGTAGGGAAAGCAAATAAAGTAGTGGTTACTTTGTATAATGATGAAACCGAATATGAAGGCAGTATTGTAGGAACTGATGAAGAAACCGATTTAGCAGTTATAAAAATTGATAAAACTGGTTTAACTGCTGCTGAACTTGGTGATTCTGATTCTCTTCAAGTAGGTGAATTTGCTATGGCAATTGGAAATCCTTTAGGTATGCAAAGTAGTGTTTCTTCTGGTATGATTAGTGCCGTTAACAGAAAAGTAACAAGTGATGGAAAAACTTATACTTTAATTCAAACTGATACAGCTATTAATTCTGGAAATAGCGGTGGTGCTTTGGTTAATAGTAAAGGTCAAGTAATTGGAATTAACACTTTAAAAATGTCTGGTTCTGGCATTGAAGGAATGGGATTTGCTATTCCTATTAATTCTGCAAAACCTATTTATGAGCAATTAATTCAATATAATAAAGTAAAAAGACCTTATCTTGGTATATCTGGTAGAGATTTAGATAAAGAAACGGCAGATGCAAATCACTTAGTTGTTGGTGTTTATATTTTAAGTATTGATGAATTTTCTGCTGCAGAAAAGGCCGGACTTAAAATTGGCGATGTAATTATTAAGGCAGACGGAAAAGATATTACTACAATGGATGAATTAAATGAAATTAAGAATACGCATTCTATTGGCGATGAAATGACTTTAACAGTTAGTCGCAATGGCAATGAAAAAGAAGTAAAGGTTACTCTACAAGAACAATAAGAAGAAAAAGTTCTTTTACAATAGTAAAAGGACTTTTTTAATTGCTTAAAAACTAATATAAGGAATTAAAATTACTTTATCATATATAATGTAAATATTAATATTTAGTTTTCAAATTGTTTCCATTTTGTTCACAAAAAGGACAAATAGTATTGTTATATTATTATTAGTTAAGAAATAGTGTTACCCTACTATTATTCTTAACCAGAAAAGAAAACATCCCCTTTTATTTTCTAAAAAGTGAGCCTTAGATTTTCTAACAAATGCAAATTTTAAGAAAATCTAAGGCTCGCCATATTTATATAACTTTTATAACAAATTTATTATAACATTATTTAGTTTTCATCATCTATTTGTATAAATATTTTTGTGGATTGATTTGGGCTCCATTTTTTCTTATTTCAAAATGTAAATGATTTCCGGTTGAATTTCCTGTAGAACCTACTGCTGCAATACTATCTCCTGCTGTTACTTGCGTTCCTACTGAAACATAAATTTTGCTACAATGTCCATAATAAGTTTGAATTCCATTTCCATGAGATATAATAACTAAATTACCATATCCACCCATAGAACCAGCATAGGTAACTGTTCCATCTGCTGCTGCTTTAATAGTAGTTCCGTTTGGTGCCGCAATATCCATTCCTTGGTGTGCATGGTCACGAATGTCTTCCATTGCTCCAAAACGAGAAGTAATGTGTCCTGTAATTGGTTTAACTGCAAAGTATACACCATCTAGTGTAGATTCTTTAATTTTTTGTTGTTCTATTACTTTTTCTTCTAGACTTACTTCTGCTACTTCTTTAGCTGATGCAACTTCTATCGCATTTTGCGTTTCTTCTTTATTTTGTGTGTAAATTTCCTTCATTGTAATATTAATTTCTTCTAGTTCTTCTGCCTTTTCATCTTTTATTTTAGCAATAACTTCTTCTGCTTCTTCTTTTGAATGAACATAGGTGCTTATATCATCATTTAGCATAATAGCATACATTTTATAAGTTGTAACTGCCATTTCTTGTATTTTTGAAAAAATTTCTTCTTCATCTGTTTGTTTTGTATTTTCAATAAATAGAAAATTATATTTTGGCATTTCTTGGATGTCTACAAAAGCTACATCAATTTCATCTGGATATAATATTTGTTCATTTACTAATTGTTCAAATTCTTTTTTACTTGTTACATAACCTAGTTCTTCTCCTGCTATGGTTACTTTATAACTTGGTTTATATTTTAATAAAACAAGAGCAAGTATAATAACTAAGCCGATTAGAATAATACTAACCAATCTTATCATAAGTTTTGTATAATTTCTCAGTTTTACGTTTAAAATATAAATTCACTCTCCTTTTTTATGTTTGTTTTT
>CANRLO010000059.1 GCA_947631495.1 uncultured Clostridia bacterium | reverse complement strand
TAACAAAAAGGAGGAATAAAAAATGGCAGTAGTTGCAATGAAACAATTACTAGAAGCTGGTGTTCACTTTGGACATCAAACAAGAAGATGGGATCCAAAAATGGCAGAATACATTTTCCAAGCAAGAAATGGTATTCACATTATAGATCTACAAAAAACATCTAAAAAATTAGATGAAGCATATGCTTTCATGAAAGAACAAGCAGAGGAAGGTAAAACAGTTCTATTTGTAGGAACAAAAAAACAAGCTCAAGAATGCATGAAAGAAGCAGCAGAAAAAAGTGGTATGTATTACATTAACCAAAGATGGTTAGGTGGAATGCTTACAAACTTTGGAACAATTCGTAAAAGAGTAGAAAGACTTAAAGAATTAGAAAATATGCAAGAAGATGGTACATTTGATGTACTACCTAAAAAAGAAGTAATTCTTTTAAAGAAAGAAATGGAAAAATTAGAAAAGAACTTAGGTGGAATTAAAGAAATGACTGAAATTCCAGGAGTTATTTTCGTAGTAGATCCTAAAAAAGAAAGAATTGCAATTTTAGAAGCAAAGAAATTAGGAATTCCAGTTGTTGGTTTAATTGATACTAACTGCAATCCAGAAGATTTAGATTACCCAATTCCAGGAAATGACGATGCTATTCGTGCTGTAAAATTAATTTCTGACACAATGGCAAATGCTATCATTGAAGGAAGACAAGGAGAATCTATGGATACTGATATAGCAGAAGAAGTAGAAGAACAAGAACCAGAAAGTATCGAAGAAGTAGTTGCAGAAGAAGATGAAACTACAGAAGAATAGTAAATAGAAAGGGTAGAGCCTTTATCTGCTCTATCCTTTTTTAATATTATATGAAATATATTAAAATGAATAAATAGGAGCATATCTTGTAAAAATAGTATAAGCAAAGATATGTGTCTATGTATAAAAAGGGAGGAAATAAAATGATTACAGCAAGCCAAGTAAAAGAGTTAAGAGAAAAAACAGGTGCAGGTATGATGGACTGCAAAAAAGTATTAACAGAAACAGATGGAGATGAAGAAAAAGCAATTGAACTATTACGTGAAAGAGGACTTTCTAAAGCTGCTAAAAAATCAGGAAGAATTGCAGCAGAAGGTTTAGCTGCAGCATATATCACAGACGACAAAAAAGTAGGTGTTGTAGTAGAAGTCAATGCAGAAACAGACTTCGTTGCAAAAAATGATGAATTCAAAAAATTTGTAGCAGACGTTGCAAAACAAATTGCTGAAAAAAATCCAGCAACTGTAGAAGAATTATTAGCACAAGAATCTATCGTAGAAGCAGGAAAAACAGTAGGAGATGTATTAACTTCTAAAATAGCAACTATTGGAGAGAATATGTCTATCCGTCGTTTTGAAAGATTTGAAACACAAAATGGAATGGTAGCAACATATATCCATGGTGATGGAAAAATTGCTGTATTAGTAGAAATGGAAAATGCAGATGAAACACTTGCAAAAGATGTATGTATGCAAATTGCAGCAGCAAGACCAGAATACTTAGACAGAAATTCTGTACCACAAGATAGAGTAGAAAAAGAAATGGAAATTTTAAAAGCACAAGCTATGAATGAAGGAAAACCAGCTGAAATAGCAGAAAAAATGGTACAAGGAAGAATTGGAAAATTTTACGGAGAAATTTGCTTAGTAGAGCAAGCTTTTGTTAAAAATCCAGATGAAAAAGTAGGCAAAATGGTAGAATCAAAAGGAGCTAAAATTATAAGATTTGCTAGAATTGAAAAAGGTGAAGGATTAGAAAAAAGAGAAGAAAACTTTGCAGAAGAAGTAGCAAAGCAAATTAATGGATAAAATTGGAAAAATTTTTCAAAAAATCTATTGACATTGTTACGAAAATAGAGTAATATATAAGTATAAAAATCTTTATGATTAGTCCATAGAGGACTAGAAAAACCACGAGATTGGACCTCGTGGTTTTTCATTCTTTTTGCACTATGTATAATTCAGTCAAAACATTTTAGTATGAGATAAATTAACAATAGTACAACTATCTTTATGATTTTGCCCATAAAGAACTACCTCCTTTCCTAAGAAACTCTCTTAAAAATAAGAGGTAAGCATATTATATTATGTAAATATATAAAAAGCAAGAAAAATCGTAAGACAAAAATAGGCAGAAAACGACAAAAAATAAATGAATATATTTAAATGAAATACCTTGCACTTAGCAAGGTATTTATTATATAATACAAGCAATAAAAAAATTATATACAATAATTAAAGCATTAGAAGAAAATCAATGCCTTAAGAAAGGATGAAACTTAATGGACATAGAAGAAAAAAAAACAAATACTAAATTTCATATACTAGCTATTGTATGCATTATTCTATTTAGTTTTGCAATTACACCAATTACTCTACAAAATGATACATTTTATACCATAAGAGTAGGAGAGCATATTGTAAACCAAGGAATTGATATGAAAGACCCATTTTCTTGGCATGAAGATTTACCATATACATACCCACACTGGGCTTATGATACAGGAATTTATTTAATTTATCATTTAGGAGAAATGACAGGATTAGAAGAAGGAGGAATGCTATTTATATACATTTCTACCCTTATTTTATCTAGTATATTGGGACTTGTTATTTATCTTACTATTAACAAGGTAAGTAAAAATCCACTTATTTCATTTTTCCTTACTATGATATCAATTTATTTATTAGGAGACTTTATTGCTGCACGAGCACAACTTGTAACGTTTATTTTATTTATACTAACTATTTTTATGATAGAAAGTTTTTTAGAAACCAAAAAGAAAAGATATGCTATAGGAATTATTTTAATTTCTATTTCTATTGCTAACTTGCATGTTGCCGTATGGCCATTTTTCTTCGTTCTATTCTTGCCATACATAGCAGAATACATAATTAGTAGTATATTAGAAGCTAATGTAACTTTAAGATATATTAAATTTTACTACAAGCATAAAATAAAAAAATTAGAAAAGAAACTAGAAAAAGAACAACAAGCAGAAAAAAGAAAAATATTAGAAGAAAAACTAGAAAATAAAAAACAAAGTTCTATATTACAAATAGAAAAAGAAGAAAAAAGAATAGAAATACGAAAAGAAAAAAGAGCCAATCCATTCAAATTAAAAATTGAAAAAAATAAAGCTGTAAAATGGCTTATTCTTATCATGGTAATATGTGCGTTTACAGGTTTACTAACACCACTAAAAGATGCACCATATACCTATTTAGTAAAAACAATGGAGGGTAATACAACAAAAAGCATTAGCGAACATTTACCACTTACTCTATACAATGATAAGCAAACGATGATAGCACTTACAATTATTTTAGCTATTTTAATTTTCAGCAAAGTAAAAATTAAATTACGTGATTTGTTTATGCTAGCAGGTCTTACTTATTTAAGCTTTATGACAAGAAGACAAGTATCTTTACTTTTCTTAATTGGTATGCCTATTTTTGCAAAATGGCTAGAATATCTATTTAACAAATACGATAAAGAAGGAAGCAAAATCTTTATGAAATATATGACTATGCTTTTAGGAAAAACTTTCACTTTAGCAGTTGTTATTCTTCTTTGTTTTGTAATGATAAAGCCTAAAATAAAAAATAAATTTGTAAGTAATACTAAATATCCAGTAGAAGCTTCAACATGGATATTAGAAAATTTAGATGTTGAAAATATTCGATTATATAATGAATACAATTATGGAAGTTATCTATTATTTAGAGGAATTCCAGTATTCATAGATTCAAGAGCAGATTTATATGCACCTGAATTCAATAAAACAGAAGAAAGGGAAGGAAGGGACATCTTTTCAGATTATATTAATATTTCTTCTATTTCTACTTATTATGAAACAAAATTTGAAGAATATGGAATTACACATGCTATTGTTGTAAATAATGCAAAATTAAATATGTTCTTATCAAGAAATGAAAAATATAAGCAAATATATAAAGATAATAACTTTACCATCTATGAAAGAGATGAGTAACCTAATATTTAGGAGGAAACTAGGTTGATAAAAGAAATCATTGTAGCAGAAGAAAACGTGAGGCTAGATGCTTATCTTGCAAAACAAGATATAGAATTATCAAGAAGCATGATACAAAAATTATTAGACGACAAGAAAATAATAGTAAATGGCAAAGTAGAAAAACCATCATACAAAGTGCAAATAGGAGATAAAATACAAATAGAAATAGAGCCTCCAAAAGAAGTAAAATTAGAGCCACAAGAAATTCCCTTAGATATAATATATGAAGATGAAGATTTAATTGTAGTAAATAAACAAAAAGGATTAGTAGTTCACCCAGGAAACGGAAATATGAATGGGACACTTGCAAACGCTATTATGGCACATTGCAAAGATAGTTTATCGGGTATTGGTGGAGAGCTAAGGCCAGGCATTGTACATAGATTAGACAAAGATACATCAGGACTTCTTATGATTGCTAAAAACGATAAAACACATATTGCCTTATCAGAGCAAATTAAAAATAGAAAAGTGAAAAAGACTTATATTGCTCTTGTAAGAGGAACTATTGCAGAAAATGAAGCAACAATAAATATGCCAATTGGAAGAAGTACAAAAGACAGAAAAAAGATGGCAGTTACGAAAACTGGAAAAGAAGCTATTACTCATTTTAAAGTATTAAATCGATATACCACGCAAAAAGCAAGTTACACTCTATTAGAGGTTAAAATAGACACACGGAAGAACTCATCAAATTAGAGTACATATGGCAGAGATTGGGCATCCTGTTATAGGAGATATAGTTTATTCTAATGGAAAAAATGAATTTGGAATAGAGGGGCAATGCCTTCACGCACAAAAATTACAATTTATTCATCCTACTACAGGTAAAGAAATGCATTTAGAAGCAAAGTTGCCACAGTATTTTCAAAAAATTATAGAACAATTAGAAAATTTACAGCATGCTTAAAATCAATTAGTTTGAAATTTTTAATTTATATTTATGAAATGTATAATAGCTTTATTAAATATATAATCATTTTGTGAAATGTATAATCATTTTATGAAATATATAAATAATTTAATATACTATATATAATGATTAAATCATTAGGGGATGAAAGAAAAATGGAAGAACTAGAACGTTTGCAAAAATATCTAGCAAATCAAGGAATTGCTTCAAGAAGAAAAGCAGAGGAATATATTTTGCAAGGAAAAGTAAAGGTCAATGGCAAAGTAGTACTAGAACTTGGAACAAAAATTAACCCAGAAAAAGACAAGATAGAATTTGAGGGAAAAGAAGTAAAAAAGCAAGAAAAAAAGACTTATGTACTTTTAAATAAGCCAATTGACTACGTTACCACAGTAAAAGATCAGTTTCACCGTAATACGGTTGTAGATTTAGTAAAAAATGCTGGTAATAATTTATTACCAGTAGGAAGATTAGATATGTACACTTCTGGCGCTCTAATTCTAACAAACGATGGAGATTTCATTTATCACGTAACACATCCAAAACATGAAGTAGAAAAAACATATACAGTAACATTAAGAGGGAAAGTAACTAATGAAGAAGTAGAAAAGTTAAAACAAGGAATTATGATAGAAGATAGTTATATTACGAAACCTGCAAAAGTTCGCATTTTAAAAATAGATGAGGAAAAAAATATTTCTCGTTTAGAAATTATTATTCATGAAGGGAAAAATAGACAAGTAAGAAAAATGTGTGAAGCGGTAGGAAAAAAAGTAGTTGCTTTGCATCGCTCAAAAATAGGAAATATTAGCGTAAAAGATTTAAAAATAGGGCAGTGGCGCTATTTAAAGGAAGAAGAAGTAAAAGAGCTAATGCACGAATAAATTATTTCTTTTACAATTAATACAAACTGATTTCAAAAAAATATTTACAACAAAATAAATTATTAATATAATCAAAATAGAAAAAATTTGTAAATACAAATTAGATATACAGAGGAAAAGGAATGAGAAAAAAGTGGAATATAAAATTAAAGTAAATGGTATAAAACCAGAAGATATTCATACTTTAGAAAGAAAAACGAAAGAATTAGAAAACTTACAAGAAGGGCAAATAGTAGAAGGAATTGTAACTGGAATACAGCCATATGGCGCTTTTGTAAAGTTTGGAGAGTACTTATCTGGCTTAGTACATATTGAAGATATGTCTGTTGCAAGAATAAAATCGCCTTCAGAAAGACTAAAAATTGGACAAAAGGCAAAATTTATGGTAAAATTAATAGATAGAGGGGCAAATAGAGTCCTTCTATCTTATAAAGAGTTGCTAGGTTCTTGGGAAGAAAACGCAAAGAAATTCGAAGAAGGCTCTACTGTAATTGGAATTGCAAGAGAAACAGAAAAAGCAAAAAATGGAATCTTTGTAGAGCTTACACCAAACTTAGTAGGACTTGCCGAATATAAAGAAGGCATAGAATATGGACAAAATGTAAATGTCTATATTAAAAAAATTATACCAGATAAAAAGAAGGTAAAACTAATTATTATTTAAAATAATTTCAAACTTCATTTTATATTGGAAAAAATTATTGGGTTATAGTTTAAGATAACTATCTTAAAAGGGGGAAAATTTATGGTAGAAGATAACGAAATTAAAGCGCAAATTTCACCATTTGCCATTCGTGAAGGAGAAATTAAAACATTTGATGGAAAAGACGGATATGTATCAATGAACCAAATCATACATAAAATAAACATCGGACACATTGGAGACATTCACTTTGCTATCATAGAATTAATGAATGAATTTGAATTTATGACATCAAGACAGATATTCCAATTATTACAATGGAAAGGAATTGATGCAAAATCACAAGACAAATTAAATAATAAATTAGAGCAATTAGTAAAAACTAAAATTTTAACAAGATACTATTTTAGTTCAGAAGAAGGAAAAGGAATATATCGTATTTACTGCTTAGAAAAAATGGGAAAATACCTATTAAATTCAAGAGGAATTGATTGCAAATGGCAACCAACAGACAACACAAAACCAGTTGCCATGATTAAGAAAAGATTAGCAGGAAATCAAACTATAATTGCTTATTTAAGAAAAGTAAAAGCATTTGACTCTTATATACCAAAGCCTGCAATTAACGCAAAAATGGCAGGAAAAATATTTAAAGCAACAGGTGGTTCAGTAAAACTTACAAAAAACGGAAAAGCATTACAATTCGTATTTGAAGTAGTAAGACGTGAAGAAGAATGGGAGAAAAAGTTAGTAGATAAAATGAGATTATATCAAGACTTTTATAAAAACTTTGTACCAGGAGATTCAGGATTTTCTTCTATGCCACAATTAATATTTATTTGTGAAGATGAAAAACATATGGCAGAAACATTTAAAACAATAATGGTAAATCAAGTAGAAATTGAGCAAATCAAATTATATTTCTCTACAGATTTAAGACAAAATGAAGAAACATTAGAAAAAACTTTAGTAGAATTCAAACAAGATGAAGAAACTAAAAAATATAAAATGGAAGATGTAGAAGTAAAATTGTTAGGTATTTAACTGTTTTTGGGGACGGAGGAAAAAACAGGAAAAATTTGACATAAAATGGAAAAAGTGTTATAATATAAACATCAATAGAAATATTATTGATATCTCTCTGCACCTTATCGATAGGAGGTATACTACTATGGCAGGACCTTATGATGAAGAATTAGGAAGAGAACTCGACAGCAGTGATGTTGAACATGATGTTAATAATGGGTATTTACAAGAGTCTTCTCTTTCCCCCGGAACTTATTTAGATGGAGATGGGAATAGATATGATGGAGATTATAATCCGCTTAATTAGGATTAAAAAGTAACTTGTTAACAATTGCAGAGAGAAAAAAGAGGGGTGAACTATAATAGTTCACCTCTTTAAAATTATATTTTTATTAAGAATTTACCTGTTTTTTTCCTCCGTCCCCAAAAACAGTTTTTTACCCGTTTGGATTTCCCTTTTTTAAATCAAATACAATTCCGTCTTCGTTATCAAATAAAAAGTTAGTATCTGCTTTATCTGTTTGAATTGGGTCAACATCTCCATTACTATCTTCACTAAAGTTAGATTCTGCTTTCCAACTTTTAGATGCCTTCTTTTTAGGTTCTGGTTCTTCTGCAATACCATTTGTAAATTTCTCAAAGTCATATTTTTTATCTGGTTGCACTTCTTTATATTTAGAATCCATAAAATCCATTTTTCCTTCTACTACTTCAATAACACCTTTATTATTTTTATACTTAAATAAACAAGATTTAAAAGTAGTAGACCTTACCTTATCAGCTGCAAATTTAGGAACCCATGCCCATTCAATGTTTCCATATTTAGGGTCATATTCTCCTTTTGCAGTATCATAGGTATTAGTAAATTTCCAACGACGAATATTACCAAATTCTTCTGACCACCACTTATTTTCTTCAGTAGAGTTGTTACCAAATACAAGTTTATTAATACAATTAGATACAATGGTTTGTTTATATTTCTCACTAACATTTCCAAGTTGTGCAAGTGTTTGTGAAGAAATAGTAGTACCGACTTTGTATTTTCTATATAATGTAAAAATAGGTTCTGTTACTTTGGAAATAAATTCAGGGAATTCATCAATATATAAGAAATGAGGAATTCTTGTATTTTCATTTCCAGGTCTTCTTAGTACAGCATTTTGCATTAGAAGGATAAAGAATAGTCCGAAAGTTCTATGAACACTTGGTCCTAAGTCACCTCTTCTAGTACATAAGAAAACAACTTCACCTTTTTCTAGTACATTTTCATAATTTATATTGTTATTTCTATTACAAATAATATTTTTAACGCCTGGGTAACGAAGCAACTTTTCAAAAATTGAAGAAGCATATTGCAAAGCTTTTTCTGTTTCTAATCTTCTTGGTGAATCATGGTAAAAATATTTTTTAAAGTATTGTAATTG
>CANRLO010000058.1 GCA_947631495.1 uncultured Clostridia bacterium | reverse complement strand
TATTACAATAATGACCTATCTCTTTCAGAAATAGCAGAAAATAACCAAATTACAAGACAAGCGGTTAGAGACATTATAAAGAAAGGGGAGAATAAACTTTTCGAATTAGAAGAAAAGCTTTCGTTTATGGAAAAGACAATAAAACAAGAAAAACTTTTACAAGAGATATTAAATGAATTAAGTAAAATCGAAGATGCTTCATCTGATAAAAAAATTGAAAAAATACTAAAGAATGTAAGAAAAGAACTAAGTTGTCTAGCCTAAAAAACAATATAAATACAAGCATAATTAAAAAGGGAGAGGGCATATCTTAAAAAATATGTCACTTTACAAAAGTAAAAGGGAGGAAATGCAAATGGCATTTGAAGGTTTATCTTCTAAACTTCAAGAAATAACAAGAAAGTTAAGAGGAAAAGCAAGAATTACAGAAACAGACTTAAAAGAAATGCTAAGGGAAGTAAAACTTGCTATGTTAGAAGCGGATGTAAACTATAAAATAGTAAAAGATTTTATAGCAAGCGTGCAAGAAAAAGCCTTAGGCCAAGATGTATTGAAATCCCTAACACCAGGACAACAAGTTATTAAAATTGTAAAAGATGAACTAATTGAACTTCTAGGCGGAGAAGAAAGCAAGATCAACTTCACCCCAAACCCACCTACTGTTATTATGCTAGTAGGACTTCAAGGTTCACGGAAAAACTACTACAGCAGGAAAACTTGCTAATTTACTAAGAAAGCAAGGCAAGAAACCATTACTTGTAGCATGCGATATTTATAGACCAGCTGCTATTAAACAATTACAAGTAGTAGGGGCTCAACTAAATATTCCTGTTTATAGTAACGAACAATCTAAGGACGTTGTACATATTGCAAAACAAGCTATGAGCGTTGCAATTAGTAAGTTAAATGATGTTGTTATTTTAGATACAGCAGGAAGACTTCATATAGATGAAGAACTAATGCAAGAACTAAAAAATGTAAAAGCAAATGTAAAACCACACGAAATTTTATTAGTAGTAGACTCCATGACAGGTCAAGATGCAGTAAATGTAGCAGATAGTTTTAACCAAAACTTAGGAATAGATGGAGTTGTACTAACTAAGCTAGATGGTGATACCCGTGGTGGTGCTGCTTTATCAGTTAAAAAAGTAACAAATAGACCAATTAAATTTGCAGCAACAGGAGAAAAGTTAAGTGATATAGAAGAATTTCACCCAGACAGAATGGCTTCTCGTATATTAGGTATGGGAGATGTTCTATCCATAATTGAAAAGGCAGAAGGAGCATTTGACTTAGAAGAAGCAGAAAAATTAGAAAAACAATTAAAGAAAAAAGAATTTGATTTAGACGATTATTTAATACAATTAAGACAAGTCAAAAAAATGGGTTCATTTTCTTCATTATTAAAAATGCTCCCTGGAATGGCAAATATCAAAGACTTAAAAGTAGATGATAAAGAATTTGTAAAAATAGAAGCTATGATTTGTTCTATGACAAAAGAGGAAAGAAAAAATCCACGTTTGCTTAATGCAAGTAGAAGAATTCGTATTGCAAAAGGAAGCGGAACAAGCGTACAACAAATCAATCAATTTATGAAAACTTTTGAAATGACACAAAAAATGATGAAAAAGATGCAAGATTCAAAAGGAATGAAAAACATGTTCAAGAACATAAATCCAAATGACTTAAAAAACTTTAAAATTTAGTTATTAATTTTTAAATTATATAGTAGTAACTTTTTTAAAAATTGTTAAGTTTTATCTAATAATTATTTAATAAATTTAAAGAAATTATTATACAAAACTAACAAATTGATTATAAATAGTTGCTGTACACAAAAAGAAAGAGGTGAATTACATATGGTAAAAATCAGACTTCAAAGAGTAGGTGCTAAAAAAGCTCCATTCTATCACATTGTTGTTGCAGATTCAAGAAGCCCAAGAGATGGAAAAATCATTGAACAAATAGGAACTTATGACCCAATGACAAATCCAGCTACTATCGAAATAAACCAAGAAAAATTAGCTAATTGGACAAAAAATGGTGCAAAACCAACAGAATCTGTAAAAGCTTTACTTGAAAAAGCAAACTAGGAGGAACTTTAAACCATGAAAGAAATTCTAGAAACCTTAATTAAAAACCTTGTAGAACATGCAGACGAAGTTACTATTACCGAAAAAGAAGAAGGAAAAACCTTCGTATATGAAGTAAAAGTAAATGAAGCTGACATTGGAAAAGTAATAGGAAAACAAGGAAGAGTTGCTAAATCAATTAGAACACTTATGAAATCAGTAGCAGGAAAAGAACACAAGAAAATTGCTATTGAATTCATAGATTAAGAGGAAAATATGCAAAAATATTTTGAAGTAGGTCAAATTGTAAATACCTTTGGTATTAAAGGATTCATAAAAGTAAAACCTTTTACTGATGATGTAACGCGATTTGAACAATTAAAAACACTTTATATTTGCAAAAAAGAAAAAATGGAACAAGTCGAAATTGAAGAAGTAAAGTACCATAAAGAAATGGTTTTATTAAAAATAAAAGGAATTGAAGATAAAACACAAGCAGAAATGGTAAAGGGTCTATTTCTAAAAATAGACAGAAAAGATGCAAAAAAACTTCCAAAAGATACTTATTTCATAGCTGACTTAATAGGTTTAGATGTTTACACAGATGAAGGCGAATTGTTAGGAAAAGTAGATGATATTTACAATACAGGAGCTAATGATATCTATGTAGTAAAAAACGAATTAGGAAAGCAAATCTTATTGCCATCTATAAAAGAAGTTTTAAAAGAAATTGATTTAGAAAAAGAAAAAATAACAGTTCACTTAATCGAAGGTTTGAGATGAAGAAAGGAAAAATTATGCGTTTTGATGTGTTAACTCTTTTTCCTGAAATGTTTACACCAATCAAAACTAGCATTTTAGGAAAAGCACAAGAAAATGGAAAAATAGAAATATCAATAATTGATATGAGAGATTTTTCAAAAGATAAGCATAAAAAAGTAGATGCTCCACCTTATGGTGGAGGTGCTGGAATGGTAATTAGACCAGATGTTGTCTATGATGCATATTCATCTATTAAAGGAAGAAAAAACGCAAAAGTAATTTATCTTTCTCCAAAAGGAACTACATTAAATCAAGAAAAAGTGAAAAGCTTAGCAAAAGAAGAACATCTTATTTTAATTTGTGGACATTATGAAGGAATTGACCAAAGAGTTTTAGATGAAATTGTAGATGAAGAAATTTCTATTGGAGATTATGTTTTAACTGGTGGGGAACTTCCAAGCATGGTACTAATAGATAGTGTTAGTCGCTATGTAGAAGGAGTATTAACCAAAGAATCTACCGAGGAAGAAACATTTTCAAATAATTTATTAGAATATCCTCAATATACAAGGCCAGAAACTTTTTTAGAAAGAAAAGTACCTGAGGTACTACTTTCACGGTCATCATGAAAATATCCGCAAGTGGAGAGAAGAACAATCAAAAAAAATAACAAAACAAAAAAGACCAGATTTATTATAGAAAGGAGAATATCGTTATGGATATTATAAAATCAATTGAACATGAACAATTAAAAAATAAAATTCCAGAACTTCGTATTGGTGATACTGTAAGAGTTCATCAAAAAATTAAAGAAGGAAATAGAGAGAGAATCCAAGTATTCGAAGGAATTATTATTAAAAAACAAGGTGGAGGAGTTAATGCAACCTTTACCGTAAGAAGAGTAGCATATGGAGTAGGAGTAGAAAAAACATTTTTAGTTCATTCTCCAATGGTAGAAAAAGTAGAAGTAGTAAGAGTAGGTAAAGCAAGAAGAGCAAAATTATACTACTTAAGAGATAGAATTGGAAAATCTGCTAAAACAAAAGAAAATTTAGGAGCAAGAATTGAAAATAGTGAAATTACTTTAAAAGAAGAAATGGTTGAAGAGCCAGTTGCAGAAGAAGTAGTAGAAACTGTAGTAGCAGAAGAAATTGCAGAAGCTCCAGAAGAAGCACCAGCAGTTGAAACAGAAGCACCAGTTGTAGAAGAAACAGTAGATACTGTAAAAGAAGAAACAGTAGAAGACGTAAAAGATGAAACTGCAAAAACAGAAGAATAATAAATATGTAGAGCCCTAGATTTTCTAACAGTTTTCAATTACTTGAAAATCTTAGGCTCACTTTTTTATAAAAAAATGTAAAAAAATATGAAAAAAATGTTGACGAAAGATAAAAAAAAGGTTAGAATTAATTCAGTAAAAAATGGAGTTTATATTTTATGTATATTTTAAAGGTAAAATATAAATACTAATTATAATTTCAGAAGAAAAAAGGAGAAAAGTTATGAAAAAAATGAGTGTAAAAAGAGAAGTTTTAATTATTATGATGATTGTAGTTAGTTTAATTGTTATTTCTACAAGAGTATTAGCAACAAATGGACCAGTTCAAATTCCAGTTGATGGACAAGAAGAAACTGGTGGAACAGATGGACAAGAAACTCCAAATCCAACTCCAGACACAACTCCTACTCCAACAACTCCAAATGAAACAGCAGATGCAAATCAAAATAACGGCAACTTACCACAAACTGGTGATGCTAGTGATTATGCAATATTTATGCTAATAGTAGTTGCAATTGTTGTTGCAGTATATGCTTATAAAAAAGTAAGAGATTATAATAATATTTAGTATAAAAATAAATCATAAAGTTATAAAGAGAGCTATTGTTATTAGCTCTCTTTTGCTTTTACCACTAGTCTAGTACCTTTTATAGTATTACAAGTAATTAAAGTAACTTCTCTTTTGCTATTGGTATTTTGATTTAAACAAGAAGTATCATTTGCCATTACTTCTTTTATTTGGTAAATTTGATAATTAAAAATATTACTATTTAAATCATAAATTTGAATAATATCACCTTCTGTTAAAGAAGAAAGTTTACCAAAATGCGTTTTATTTGCATAATTATGACCTGCAATACACAAATTACCAATTTCATTTGGCATAGGGCCAGAAAGGTAACAAGGAGAAATTTTTAAAAGCTCTTCTGAAGTATGAGACAAAATGGGGTACATTAAATCAATTTTATCAATTTTTAGCAAACCAATAACAAAAGGTTCTTTTTCATCTACACTTGTTCTTTGAGCAATATAATTATTAGTATTTGTATATAAATTACGAAGCGTAAAGTGGTTAGAAAAACTTTCAGACACTTTTTCTTGCTTCCATGCGTTATATTGTATAAAAAAGTAAAAAATAAGACAAATTATTATAAAAGAAAAAGAAATCCAAAAAATTAGTTTAAATTTTTTAATAGAAGAAAAAGAAGTAGCAGAAGAAGGATAGTTTATGTTTTCATTTCCTAATATTTGATTCATTTTTACAATTATTCCCTGATATTATATTTAGGTTTTTTATAAGGATTTGCCTATAAACCTAGTACAACTGTATTAAAAATTTTTTATTTATTATTTTTTCTATTTATTTTCTTTTACTATAGTATTAGCGAAAAATTAAAAAATATGTCGAAAAACTTTATTTATAAATTTTATAAAAAATATATTGACGAAAGAAAAACGTATTGGTAAAATAATAAAAATAAATGTAGCAACTTATAAACATAATTCGTTTTGTTGATGAAAAATTTTATAATATATTCAAAATTTGGGTAAATTTATAAGTAATAATAAAAAAGTAGAGGAGAACAAAAGATGGAAGAAAAAAGTAAAAAATGTAAAACAATTAAGAACGAAAGAACTACAACTGTAAAAACTATTCATAAAGCAAATTTAATTTCTTATGTAATTACAGCAATTATTTTTACAATAATTTTAACTGTTGGAATGAGCTTACTGTTAGGTGAAGATAGTGTAATAAGAATAAAACTAATACAAGCTAAAAAAGGAGAAACAACACAGTTAGAAATAGAAAAGTATAATGAGAATTTACCAGAAAATACGAAAGGAACAGAAGCAGGAACAGAAGTAAAAATGCCAAGTGAATGGCTTACTACAACTTCAACTTATGTAGAAACAGAGGATGAAGGAATAGTAGAAAAAGTATTAGTAGCATCAAATGTGAATGCAATAGCAACAGGGAATGGAGAAACAGTGCCAGTACCAAAAGGATTTTACTATGTAGGTGGAACAGTACAAAGTGGAGTAGTAATATCAGATAATAAAGATGACCAAAACAAATATGCAGGGCAAGCAAATGTACCAGCAGGAGCAATATATAACGAAGATGGAACAGTAAAAACATATACAGATGAAGAATATAAAAATTTATCAAAAGAGGAACAAAATAAAGTACTTTTAGGTAACCAATTTGTATGGATACCAGTAACAGAAGAAAATTATGAAAAAGTAGATTGGAATAAAATAGTACTAGGACAAGAATATAGTACCTCTACATGGGAAACAAAACCACACTCATCAGAGTTGGTACAAATCAGAAAATATGGTGGATTTTATGTAGGAAGGTATGAAGCAGGAACAAATGAAATCGAATTATCAGTTGATTCAAAAAAAATAGATTTTTCAGCAAAAAATGAAGCGAATAGTTGGGAAAATGATAAATTTTCAATAAGAGATGGACTTAATAATCGTACAATAAGTGGAAAAATAACAAGTAAAGCAGGTGAAATACCATATTATCATTCAGACTATTTTACAGCATTAAAATTAAGTAATAGTATGTACCAAACCGATTATGTGCAAAGCGGATTAGTAACAGGAACAATGTGGGATGCTATAATGAGATTTATAGCAGGTAATAACACTTCAATAGTTACTACAAATAGTACATGGGGAAATTATAATGCACAAACTGAGGGTGTAACCTTTGGAGCAGGACAAGGAAGATATGCATCAGTAACATCAAGTGGTAGTAATGTAGGATCTAACGAAGCTTTTACAAAATCAGATGAAGAATATCATTATGGAATACGAACGACAGCAAGCACAGAAGGAGTAAAACAAAAGAATTTATATGATATAGCAGGAAACTTATGGGAATGGACACAAGAAGCATCATATCCTAATAACACAGCTGAATCCTACATGCTTCGTGGGGGTAGTTTCAACGACATTTGCTCTAATTATCCTGCGTGCTACCGTGTTGACCACACTGCGACTAACACTCGCACGCACGTCGGCTTTCGCCCTGCACTTTATATCATGTAGCTTAGTATAAAAGAAAAATAAAGCAAGAAATTTGTCAGAAAAAGGCGATGAAAATTTCTTGCTTTTTTGCTATTTATGTGCTTTAATATAAATATAAAAAATATTGAGTTCAAAAAATTATTATCAAAAAAATTGATTCTTAAGAAAATCAAGGAAAAATAAAGGTAAAAAGAGGCAAAAGAGAGGAGGTTGTATTTTAAACATTAATTTAACTTTTAAATCTATATTAACAATATAGTAAACCAAATATAATAAAGGAGGCAAAATTTGTTAAAAATTACATATCAACATTATCTAAAATATGAAGAAAAAGAAGAAATAAGTTTAGTAGATGTTAATAAATATAGTAAAGAAGAACTATTAAAAGAAGATAATATATTATCAAAAGTAATGTTACTAGAGAAAAGTAAGAATACGATAGAATTTATAAAAAACGTAGAAGAAATCTTAAAAACAAGTAATAATAAAAATTTAGAAAAAATAAAAGACATAATAAGATATAAAGCAGAAGGGATAATTGAGCAAGAACAACTAGAAACAATATTAAAAAAAGTAAAAATAGAGAAGGAGGAAAAAACAATGACACTAGCAGAAAGGATACATGAAAATGAAAGAAAAGAAAGACTAGAAATACGATTACAAGCAATAGAAGAAGGAAAGAAAGAAGGAATTATACAGGGAAAAATAGAAGGCGAAAAACGAGGCGAAAAACGAGGTGAAATACGAGGTGAAATGAGAGGTAGATTAGAAACAATAAACTTAACAATAAGAAAAATGTTAGGCTTAAAATTAGATGATAAAATAATACAAGAAGTAACAGGAGTAAAACAAAAAGAAATAGAAAAAATAAAAAAAGAATTAGCAGAAGCAAAATAAAAAATATAACAAAAAAATGAAAAAAATAGTTTCTTTTTTTTAAGCCTTATGATAGAATGATAAACGAAAAGTATAATTATAAGGAGGAGTCATGTATGCCTGAAATAAAATACAAACGAGTCCTATTAAAACTAAGCGGGGAAGCCATTGGTGGAAAAGAAAAGAAGGGCGTTGATGCTGAAACACTAGGAAGAATATGTGACCAAATTAAAAATATGGTAGACCTAGGTGTGCAAGTAGCTATTGTTGTTGGCGGTGGAAACTTTTGGAGAGGACGCTATGGACACCAAATGGAAAGAACTACATCAGATTATATGGGAATGCTCGCTACAGTTATGAACGGACTTGCTTTGCAAGATTCATTAGAAGCAAGAGGACTTGCGACAAGGCTTCAAACAGCTATTGAAATGAGGCAAATTGCAGAACCATATATTAAAAGAAAAGCAATTAAACATTTAAATGCGGGAAGAGTTGTTATTTTTGCTTGTGGAACAGGGAATCCATTCTTCACTACAGATACAGCAGCAGCACTTCGCTCTGCAGAAATAGAAGCAGAAGTAATTTTACTTGCAAAAACAATAGATGGTGTTTATTCTGCAGACCCAAAAGAAGAACCAAATGCTGTAAAATATGATGAAATTACGTATTTGGATATTTTAAATCAAGATTTAAAAGTTATGGATTCTACGGCAACATCTCTTTGCAAAGATAACAAAATACCACTTGTTGTCTTTGGAATTGATAAACCAGAAAACATGATTAAAATTATAAAAGGTGAGAAAATAGGTACTTTTATAAACTAAAACGAATAGAAAATTATAGCTATTTAAACACATATTCACAAGGGAAGGGGACATACCTTATCCCTTCAGAAATACCAAGGGGAAAGATATGTCCCCTATCATTAGAAAAGGAGAGATTATTATGGATTATACCAATATTGAAGAAAGAATGAAAAAAACGATTAGCGTTTTTGAAGAAAATTTATCAGAAATTAGAGCAGGAAGAGCAAACCCTGCCATATTAAACAAAATAACAGTAGATTATTATGGAACAGCAACCCCAATTAATCAAGTAGCAGGAATTTCTGTACCAGAAGCAAGATTAATTGTAATTCAACCATGGGATGGAAGTGTTTTAAAAGAAATTGAAAGAGCAATATTAGCATCTGACATTGGAATTACGCCAAATAATGACGGAAAAGTCATAAGATTAAACTTTCCTGAATTAAATGAAGAAAGAAGAAAAGAAATTGTAAAAGA
>CANRLO010000057.1 GCA_947631495.1 uncultured Clostridia bacterium | reverse complement strand
CTTTACAATAACAGAAGAAAACCAAAAACTTTGTGCAAAGTCAAGTGTTTGGGAGATTCGTCTTTTGATAGTAAAAGGTAAAAATACTTCCAGTGAACTTCTTGACGAAATATTTAAGGAAGAAGTAACAAATGAAAATAAGCAAGATGATAATGTTCTTAAAGCTATCTTTGCAAGAGAAGACTTTACAATAACAGAAGAAAACCAAAAACTTTGTGCAAAGTCAAGTGTTTGGGAGATTCGTCTTTTGATAGTAAAAGATGAAAATACATCCAATGAACTTCTTAATGAAATATTGAGGGAAGAAGTAAGAAATGAAGATAAGCAAGATTCTGATGTTCTTGCAGCTATCTTTGCAAGAAAAGACTTTGCAATTACAAAAGAAAACAAAAGAATATGTAAAAGATCAGAACATAATTGGATTCGCGATTTAGTAAAATAACAACAAAGCAAACCGGTAGGATATCTCTATCGGTTTATTTTTTGTTTTTTAGGTCTGTTTTTGGGGACTTAAGGAAAAAAGCAGGTGTAATAAAAGTGCAGTAAAATGCCACTTTTTTCACAAACTTTAATGTAAAAAGGTTGACAATATTATGTAATTTTTATATAATATTGTCAGTTTTTATTAGTAACTTAAAAATATAATTATATTTTAAGGAGGAAATAATATGAAAACAATGTTTTTAGAAGGAATTGAGGTAAGTTTTAATGATTTTACAGAAGAAACACAAATAAAGTTTTATGAAGCAAAAAAAGATGAATTTAGAGAAGATGCTTCTAGGTCACAATTTGAATTAATTCGGGAACTTGTAGCAAAAGACGAAACAACTTCAAATAAAGTTCTTAACGAAATGCTTAAGGAAGAAGTAACAAATATAAATAAGCAAAATCTTGATGTTTTTGCAGCTATCTTTAAAAGAAAAGACTTTGCAATAACAAAAGAAAACCAAGAACTTTGTGCAAAGTCAAGTGATGAGGAGATTCATCTTTGGATAGTAAAGAATAAAAATACATCCAATGAATTTCTTAACGAAATATTGAAGGAAGAAGTAACAAATGAAGATAAGCAAGATGAAGATGTTCTTGCAGCTATCTTTGCACGAGAAGACTTTGCAATAACAGAAGAAAACCGAAAACTTTGTGCAAAGTCAAGTGCTTGGAATATTCGTCTTTGGATAGTAAAAGATGAAAATACTTCCAGTGAACTTCTTGACGAAATATTGAAGGAAGAAGTAAGAGATGAAAATAAGCAAGATGATGCTGTTATTGCAGCTATCTTTGCAAGTAAAAACTTTACAATAACAGAAGAAAAACAAAAGCTTTGTGCAAAGTCAAGTTATTGGTATATTCGTTATTGGATAGTAAAGAATAAAAATACATCCAATGAACTTCTTAACGAAATATTGAAGGAAGAAGTAACAGATAAATATAAGCAAGATAAAGATGTTCTTGCAGCTATCTTTGCACGAGAAGACTTTGCAATTACAGAAGAAAACAAGAGAATATGTAAAAGAAGAAAAGAAGAATGGATTCGCGATTTAGTAAAATAACAACAAAGCAAACCGGTAGGATATTCCTATCGGTTTGCTTTTTATACCTGTTTTTGGGGACTTAAGAAAAAAACAGGTGTAATAAAAGTGTAGCAAAATGCCACTTTTTTTCAAAAACTTTAATATTAAAAGGTTGACAATATTATGTAATTTACTATATAATATTGTCAACCTTTTTATAAAGAAACGTAGAAAAAACCAATCTTAAAATTTTAAGGAGGAAAAATTATGGCAAATGTAATGCAAGGAGTAGAGGTAGAATTTCGCGATTTAACGAAGGAAGCACAAGAGAGTCTTTATCTTTCAGATAAAGAAAAATTCAAAAATGAGGCGGCTAACTCAGGGTATGTTAATATTAGACGAATGGTTGCAGAGAATGAATACTCATCTTGTGAATTCTTAAATGCAATGTTTCGCGAAGAAATCACTAACAAAGACAAGCAGAGTGATAACGTAGAGTATGCTATTTTGTCTAATCCAAAATTTACAATGGAGGAGGAAACAAGAAAATTTTGTGCAGAGTCGGTCTATCGGAAATACCGCGAAATAGCAGCCAAGGATGAAGGCTCATCTTCTGAGTTCTTAAATGCAATGCTTCGTGAGGAAATCACTAACAAAGATAAGAAGAGAGATAGCGTAGTATATGCTATTTTTGCTAATCCAAAATTTACAATGGAGGAAGAAACAAGAAAACTTTGTGCAGAGTCGGACTATTGGAAATACCGCGAAATAGTAGCCAAAGATGAAAACTCATCTTCTGAGTTCTTAAATGCAATGCTTCGTGAGGAAATCACTAACAAAGATAAGAAGAGAGATAGCGTAGTATATGCTATTTTTGCTAATCCAAAATTTACAATGGAGGAAGAAACAAGAAAACTTTGTGCAGAGTCGGACTATTGGAAATACCGCGAAATAGTAGCCAAAGATGAAAACTCATCTTCTAAATTCTTAAATGCAATGCTTCGCGAGGAAATCACTAACGAAGATAAGCAAGATGATGATGTGCTATCAGCTATTTTTGCTAATCCAAAATTTACAATGAAGGAAAAAACAAGAAAACTTTGTGCAGAGTCAGATCATTGGGAATATCGCAAAATAGCAGCCAAAGATAAAGGCTCATCTTCTGAGTTCTTAAATGCAATGCTTCGCGAGGAAATCACTAACGAAGACAAGCGAGATAAAGATGTAATAAAAGCAATTTTAAGTAATAAAAATTTGCTTTTGCAGGATGACTTAAGAAATGCTTGCGCAGAGTTTAATAATTGGGAAGTTCGCTTGATGATAGCAAAAGATATAGAAACCCCAGAGGAACTCTTAGAAGCAATGAGTAAAGGAGAAGAAATTGAGAATATAAAAGACGCAATTAACACCAATCTGTCCAATAAGGAAAAGAACAAGCAAGTGTTAGAAGTGCTGAAAGGATTTATTCCTTCTGAAAACCAAGCAGTAGAATGTTTGGAAAAAATAAAAGCAATCATATACTAAAAGCCAAAGGAACCAGTGGAATTATTTCCACTGGTTCTTCTATATAGAAAAATAATTAAAATCACTTTATAATTAATATTACTTTTCATAAACTTTAATTTAATTTTGTTGCTAAATATTTACAATTTATGTAAAATATGATATAATTAAATTATACTAATGTAGAATCCTATTTTTTCATCTAAGGAAAGACTACATAGAATAAAAAATTTTTTTATAGGAGGAAATAATATGAAAACAATGTTTGTAGAGGGAATTGAGATAAGGTTTAACGATTTTACAGAAGAAATGCAAAAAAAGTTTTATGAAGCAAAAAAAGATGAATTTAGAGAAGATGCTTCTAAGTCACAATTTCCATCAATTCGGCTACTTATAGCAAAAGACGAAGAAACTTCAAATGGAGTTCTTAACGAAATGCTTAAGGAAGAAGTAACAAATGAAGATACGCTAAATCCTGACGTTCTTGTAGCTATTTTCTCAAGAGAAGACTTTGCAATAACAGAAGAAAACCGAAAACTTTGTGCAAAGTCAAGGAGTTGGAGGATTCGTCTTTGGATAGTAGAAGATGAAAATACCTCCAATGAACTTCTTAACGAAATACTTGAGGAAGCGGTAACAAATGAAGATAAGCAAGATCCTGATGTTCTTGCAGCTATCTTTAAAAGAAAAGACTTTGCAATTACAAAAGAAAACCAAAAACTTTGTGCAAAGTCAAGTGCTTGGAATATTCGTCTTTTGATAGTAAAAGATAAAAATACCTCCAATGAACTTCTTAACGAAATATTGAAGGAAGAAGTAACAAATGAAGATAAACAAGTTGATGGTGTTATTGCTGCTATCTTTCTTGAAAGAGAAGACTTTGTAATAACAGAAGGAAACAAAAGAATATGTAAAAGAACAAAAGAAAAATGGATTCGCGATTTAGTAAAATAACAACAAAGCAAACCGGTAGGATATTCCTATCGGTTTGTTTTTGCTTAGAAAAATAATTAGAATTACTTTATAATTGCTATCACTTAGCAATTCTTCCATTCATTTTTTCTTGACAAATAACATACATATTGATAAGATAAGGTTGAAATTAGTAGGAAGGATACTTAAAAATGATATTATACCCAAAAGCCTATTTTCAAAGTGTAAAAGAAATAACAATTTCCTTCTTAAAGGAAAATAAAATAAAAGCGTTAATTTTAGATGTAGATAACACCATTTTAGACTTTGACAAAAACATTCCAGAAGGAGTAAAAGAGTGGTGTGAAGACTTAAAAAAGCAAGGAATAAAAATGTGCATTTTATCTAATACCAACCAAAAGGAAAAAGTAAGAATGGTAGCAGAAAAACTAGAACTTCCTTACTTTTACCTTGCTACAAAACCACTAAAAAGAGGCTTTAAAAAAGCAATAAAAGAACTAAACGAAAAAAAGGAAAACATAGCAGCAGTAGGAGACCAAATTTTTACCGATGTAATAGGCGCAAACCATGCAAAACTATATTCCATTTTAGTAAAACCAATTGGACAAAAAGACATCTTCATAACAAGAATTAAAAGACCACTAGAAAACTATGTTATTCAAAAATATGAGAAAAAAATAAAAAAGCAAACTGAAGAAAAGAGGAAATAAAAAATGTACCTAAATGACATTTCTATTATCTACTATGTATTAGTGGGATTACTTGGCTTAATAGTAGGCCAATTCGTAGAATGGTGTAATATAAGATTGCCAGAATATAAAAAAGTATTTTCAAAAGAATTTTTTACCATCTACTTAAAAAACTTCAAACCAAACTATATTCTTATGGTAGTTATGGCAGGAATTTACATTGCTTTATTATACTTTATAGGTTGGCAATCTAATTTTATTAACCAAATAAACTTAATCAAATACTTTATTTTAGCGCCAATGCTAGTATCTGCTTTTTGCATTGATTTGAAACTACAAATTATTCCAAACAGACTAAACTTAGCTATTTTTGAAGTTGGCTTACTTTTTGCATTTGTGCAAGGCATTTTCAACATACAAGTAGGAATTGATATGTTACTTGGAAGTCTTACAGGAGCAGGAATATTTTTACTAATTACTTTAATAGGAGGAGTCATTGCAGGAAAAGAAGCAATGGGCTTTGGAGATGTAAAGCTAATGGGTGCTCTAGGGTTATTCTTTGGATGGCTTAATATGATTTTCATTTCCTTAATTGCCTTCTTACTTGCTGCTATAATTAGCATTGGACTAATTATATCTAAAAAGAAGGGAACAGATGCCTACATTCCATTTGGACCATTTATTGTAATAGCTTCATTTACTGTTATATTTGTACCATTTGATATTTTATTCTTAGTGCTATCGAAAATTTTTACACTAGGAATGTATAAAACAATCGTATAAAAAAGCAAAAAAATAGAAAAATATAGGAAGAAAGAGAGAATAAGTCCTATGAATACAAAACTAAAATGGTTAAGAGAAAAAATGAAAATGTTAGATATGCAAGGAATGATTGTAACAAATCCAGTCAATATTCGTTATTTAACAGGAATTGTAGCAGAGGGAATTTTACTAATTACAAGAAAAGAAAATATCTTTCTAACAGATGGTAGATATGTAGAAGAAGTAAATTCTATACTTACCATAGATGACGAAATCATAGTGCATCAATTTCAAGACTTTAGTAAAGAAGAATATGAAAACTTCTTTCTATTTTGTGAAAATGTAGGTTTTGAAGAAGACTATGTAACTTATAGCAAGTATAAGCAATATATGCATCAATATAAAGTAAATAATTTACAAGAAACAGAAAAAGCCATTGAAAAGCAACGAATGTTCAAAGATGAGGAAGAAATTGAAAAAATTACAAAAGCATGTGAAATTACAGATGAATGTTTTTCACACTTATTAAAGTTTATAAAAGTAGGGCAAACGGAAAAAGAAATTGCATTTGAAATTCAAAAATTTTTCCAAATGCATGGAGCAGAAGGAAATTCCTTTGCTCCTATTGTAGCATCTGGAAGCAATTCTTCTAAACCTCACGCTGTGCCAACAGATAGAAAAATTGATTTAGGAGACCCTATTACTTTAGATTTTGGCTGTATATATCAAGGCTATTGCTCAGATATGACAAGAACTATATTTGTAGGATATGTGCCAGAAGAAATAAAGCCGATTTATGATTTAGTTTTAAAAAATCAAATGCAAACTGCAAAAGAGTTAAAAGATGGTGCTAATATAAAAGTTATTTCTCGCATGGTGGAAAATGATTTTAAACTACATGGATACGATTTAGTTCATAGTTTAGGACATGGCGTAGGATTAGATATTCACGAATATCCATATTTACATGGAAAAAATGATAGTTTTCTAAAAGAAAAAATGGTTGTAACCAACGAACCAGGAATTTATATTCCAGGAAAATTTGGGGTTCGTATAGAAGATACTGTGTTAATTACAAAATCTGGTTGTATAAATTTAACAAAATCGGATAAAAATTATATTGTAGTAGAAGGAAAGTAAAAATATAATTTCTATTTTGCTATGATGATATAGATATTATATTTTTTCGTTCGTCCCAACTACATAAGAAACTTTAATCAAAATTGAGAAAAATCTCAATTTTGTCAAAAGTTTCTAATTTGTCGGTCCCCACACGAGCTCACAAAAAAATATAATATATATATAATCATTGCAAATCGAAAGTTACAAAATAATTAAAAACACTTGCTTTTTAGCCAAATATATGGTAAAATAACAAACGTTAACCAAAAAGAGAAAGAAAAAATAGAAATAAAAGGAGGAAATAAACATGGCAGAAGTATATATGGCAGGAGATTTTAGAAATGGAACAACATTTGAAATGGAAGGAAACGTATTTAAAGTAGTAGAATTCCAACACGTAAAACCAGGAAAGGGAGCAGCATTTGTAAGAACAAAATTAAAAAATGTTATTACAGGGGCAGTATTAGAAAAAACATTTAACCCATCTGAAAAATATCCAGGAGCAGAAATTGAAAAAAGAGAAATGCAATATTTATATGCAGATGGAGACTTATATTATTTTATGGATAATGAAACATATGAGCAAATGCCTTTAAACAAAGAACAAATTGGAGATGCTTTAAAATACATAAAAGAAAATATGTCAGTAAAAATACTTTCTTACAAAGGAAATGTATTCGCTGTAGAACCACCTATGTTTGTGGAACTAGAAGTAACCTATACAGAACCAGGATTTAGTGGAAACACAACAACAACCTCTGGAAAACCAGCAACCCTAGAAAATGGATATGAAATCTCTGTACCACTATTCATTAACATTGGAGATGTTATTCGTATTGATACAAGAACTGGCGAGTATATGGAAAGAGTTTAAAAGAAAAGAGGAAAACATTACATGTCAGTATTAAGTGATAACTACAAAAAAATTGTTTCAGAAATAGAAGGAAAAATTACAAATCCAGAAGAATTAGAATTTGTAAAAGAAAAAGTAGCAGAATTATCTATGCTATTTATGGATATTATTGATAATTTAGCAGATAAGACAGAAGAAAAGATTCAGCAAATGGAAGAAAAACAAAAACAAATCGAAGATAAAATTAATATGGTAGAGAGCGCTGTAAACGAAATTGAAGGCGATATTTACGAAGAAGATGGAAACTTTGATTTTGAAATTGTTTGTCCTTATTGCAACTATGAATTTACAGCAGAAATTACAGGAAAAGATGAAATAACTTGTCCAGAATGTAACAATATTATTGAGTTAGATTGGAACGAAGAAGATGAAGATGGTTGCACAGGACACTGCTCTGGTTGTCATGGATGCGAAGAAGATGAAGACGATTTTGACGAAGATGAGCAAGACGAAGAAGATAATGAAGATGATATGTAAAAAAATAAAAACTACTACTAATTTTGTTGTTAGTAGTAGTTTCTTTTATTATTCTTTATAAAATAAATCTGAATAGCTATTTCAATAGCTTTTATTATTTATATTATTCTTATAATATTCATATAATAAAAACTAATAAGGCTCTATTTAAATAGTAAAGAATGTGTACCAATTCCAATGAGCAATAATATTAACTTATCATCATATTTTTGATATTCTAATAATATATCATTTTGTATATGACATTCCCAAATGCCGTTTACTTTTTGGATTTAATAAATGATTTTTGTATTTTGCTGGTAATACTTCATTATTAGACAATATTGATAATACTTTTATAAATTCATCTTCTTTAAATTCTTTTTGATTTAATATTTTAGAGTATTGTTTTATAAATTTATTGGTTCTTTTTATCTCGTATTTCATTGTGCAAGTCCTCCATGAATTCTTCTACACTACTAAAACTAGGATAAGCATCAGGTTTTTTCATTATTTCTTCAGATTCTTTTAATGCCTCTTTCATTTCATCGCTAAAAGTAGGGCATTTTAAGTTAAAAGGTATTCCATTATTTAATTTAATTTGATGTAAAAACATATTTATAGCTTCGCTTAAAGATATTCCTAAATCATCTAATATTGGCAAAACTTCCTTTTTTATATTATCATTTACTCTTACAGTAGACATTTTTCATCACCTCTTTTAATTATTCATTTACCTTATTATATGATAATTGTATACATTTTGTCAACATTTGTATACAATTTTATTATTTCAATAATATATATTTTTATGCAAATTTTAATAAAATTTTAATAGTTATATGGTTGAATTGTTTTATAAGTTGTATAGGCGGTCCTACAGTACAAGATGAAGAAGATAACCAAGATTATATGTAAAAAAATAAAAACTACTACTAATTTTGTTGTTAGTAGTAGTTTTTAATGCAAGAGCAATTACTTTCTTTCTACTATCTCCATTTTGTGCTATTAAGTAGCAAGCATAAAGAGTTGGTTTGTAATCTAAAATCGTTTTCTCTGCTCCTTTTGGCATTTTGAACGTTTTACTGACGTCAGTAAAACGTTCAAGTACGCTTATATTGCTATTTTCACAAGATATTTCTGCTTTATTGATTAGCTTTTCAAAATTTTGCCATTTATGATATTGTAAAACAACCATAAGTTCCCTAGTGTACCAAAATTCAATACCATTTTCATCAATATGTTTAATATCTTCAAAATTTTCATTAGTATAATCTTGAATTTTTTCTAACTCGTTCATTTTAAACCATCTCCCTTTCTTAATATTTAATAAAAAAATTATTATTTGAAAGTTATTGCAAAACGAAGGTTGCACAGGACATTGCTCTGGTTGCCATGGATGCGAAGAAGACGATTTTGAAGTAGAGTCAGAAGACGAAGAAAATAACGAAAATGATATATAAAAAAGGTTTCTAAATAGAAACCTTTTTTATATTATAGGAAAGTTCTATTTTAAAACTAAAATAAGGACAAAAAAATAGGCATCACAAAAATGCCTCAAAAA
>CANRLO010000056.1 GCA_947631495.1 uncultured Clostridia bacterium | reverse complement strand
TCAAGTTTATACATAGGTGAAATTTTCGCTAATAAAATAATCTTATTTTTTGGTGAAATTTTCAAAAATTATTGACAGTATGCGCAAAAAATTACAATGTTCTATAATTATTCTTATCTGCTCTATCATCTAATTGTCTATCATATTCTTTATTTTTATAAAACCAATCTGTGTTTTTATCTACTGGATTCTTCATTCTTGCTTTATCAAATAAAATATCAAATACTACTACCACTCCTAAGGTAACAGCAACTAATGAAATTAACATTTCTAAATACGTAGTTGATGATAATGTTTCTTTATTTATCATAGCCATTACATTAGTTAGTAGATTTGAGCCAAAATATCCTCCATATACTACTAAATATGCAATTCCTGCCCATATTTTTCTTTTAAAAATAAATGGTACTAATGCTAGTACAACAAATAATAAAATAATTTCTGTAGTAATGTCCATTGGTCTAAGCATAAATTCCGCATCCATTTGTCCCATAACAGCCACTAAAACTCTAAATGCCCAAAACATAATAATAAAAATTGTGATTAACCAACTACTTAAATTTTTCATTTTATTTTTCCTTTCGTTTCTATTTTATTTTTTTCTATATTGTATTTTTATAAATAAAAATAGGTTGGAATATTTTTTCCAACCTCCTACCTTTTATTCTTCATCAGTAAAATTAAATTCATCTTTAAATTTTTCTTTGAATATATCAAATACTTTATTTAAAATTTCCTCATCATCTACGCTAACATAAGATTCTTCTTCTTCTGATTCTGTGTCTTCTACTTTTAGAATTACTACTTCTCCAGCTTCATCTTCATTTTCCTCTTCTTCTACTGGAAGTAATACAACATATTCTTCTCCGTCTAATTCAATTAAATCTAAGAATTCAAAAGAAACTTCTTCTCCATTTTCATCATTTAATACGATTATATTGTCTAACTCCTCCTCTGGGGTATTGTTTTCTTCATCCATTTTTCTTTTCTCCTTTCATTTTATATATTATATTGTATTTCTACAATTTTAATATTCTTTTTTTTAGTATTTGTTATTTTTGTTTATCATATACTATTTTTTGTTTTTCTGCAATATTTTATTCGTGTTTATTTTCTATTTTTTTCATGTAGGTTTCTAATATATATACAGCTGATATTGTATCTACAATATTTTTCTTTTTTTTGTTATCTACATTTAAAAAATTCATTGTTTTGTGTGCAGCTACTGTTGTAAGTCTTTCATCGATTGTTTCTATTTTGATTTTTGGAAATCTACATTTTAGTTTATGAATGAATTTTTCGGTTAGTTCTACTCTTTCAGCTTTTGTTCCATTCATATTAATAGGCATTCCAACAACAAATGTATCAATTTCATATTCTTGTAAAAATTCTTCTAATCTTTTTAATACAATTTTATCATTTCCTTGATGGTGTATTGTTTCTATACCTTGCGCTGTAATATTTAATGCATCTGTCATGGCAATTCCTACTCTTGCATCTCCATAATCAATTCCTAATTTTCTCATATACAGTTTTACTCTTTCATTCCTATATAATTTTTCACCATTTTTTCTAGTAATTCATCTCTTTCTATTTGACGAATTAAATTTCTAGCACCTTTATGGCTTGTAATATAAGTTGGATCTCCTGATAAAATGTATCCTACAATTTGATTAATAGGATTATATCCTTTTTCCGTTAAGGCATCATATACTTCTTTTAAGATTTCTTTTGTTTCAGTTTTTTCTTGTTTTGGTTTTTGAAAAAACATTGTCTCATCATTTGTCATAGTTTAATACCTCCTTTTAGGCATTTTTATATATAATTGATTTGACTTTCTTCTCTTGGAGCAGATTCAAGATAATTTTCTAATTTGTGAGTAGTTCCTTCTAAAGCTGTTCCTTTGTAATATGTAGTAATGGCAATATTAAGTTTTGGTGTTGCTGTTTTTGCTTCTTCATCTTCAAACATATCTTCTTCTGCTTGCTCTATTTGTAGTTTTTCTACTTTATTTTTAATATCTGTTACAAAATTTGAAGTTCCTTCTGTGCTAATTCCAGAAAATACAATTACAAATTTAGGACCCATATATCTTACAAAAATATACTCTGTTGCAATATTTTGTCTTACAACATTACTTACTTTAGCAATAACTTGATTTCCTGTATGTCTTCCTAATGTTTCATTAATTTCTTTTATATTAGTAATTTCAAGCATACATACGGCAGAGGTGTCATATTCATCAATTTTTCTTTTTCCTTCACCATATAGATATTCTTCTGATTTTAGCCCTGTAAATTCATCATCTCTAACAATATTTTCTATAATATCTTGCTTTTCAATTGTTCGAATAACAGAAATAATATTATTTTTTACTACTTCTAGTATAGTTGTATCAATATTGTCAAAATCATGCTCTTTACCACTTTCAATAATCCAGTAACCAATATAAATATTATCAATATATAAAGGGAAAAACATTGCTGATTTTGCCCTTCCAAATTCCATTTTTTGATAAGGAAGTCTTTCTCCTTCTTTATCTACAGTAATGTATTTTGGTGTAGCTGTTTCTATACTATCCTTAAAAATTTGCTCTGTGTGTAAATTTTTCAAGGTGTCCCAATGCTTTTCATCTACATTGGTAGCTTTTATTTTATATTCTGCTCCATCATATATAACAATGGTAGAGTATTTAATATCATATTTTTCAATTAAAATATTGTTTATTTTTATTATTTTTTCATCTGCTGTTTTTTCTTCACTAATTGTATCCATAAATTCTTGTAATACATTTAAACTTACAATTTTTTGATTTAAGTTGCTAAATGTGTCAATCTTTTTGTGAACTGACATATTATATAGCATTAAGAATACAATAATGACTACTAATAGTATAATAACTGCTATAATCAAGGCTTGTACCTCCATCTCTATTTTTAATTATTTCTTCTCATTTTATCTAAAGTAGAATTTGTACTATTAGAAAATACATCTGTTGCATATTTATTATATTTTGGATTTTCATATTTTGCTTTTTTATAATTTTGTTCATTACCGATTAATGGATATACCATATTTCCTAATTTTTTTAAAGCTCCTATAAATTCTTTTGGATATCCCTGTAATGAAATATTACAATTTATTAATCCCTCTAAATATTTTTCATATACTTGACCATCAAATGGAATAACACAATATGATATATTTTCCCTGTTAAATAATTCTGTCATAAAAGACATAGCTGGGTCATTGTAAAATGCCATTCCTCCAATAATTGCTTTTTCTGTAATACCTTTTACTCTAGTATATTTATTAATTACAACTCTTAATTTATTTTGTTCTAGAATGCCTTTTGCTTTTAACTCTCTTAAATAAGCTGTTAGTGGTTGTATTGTTAAAACATCCATGCTTTGTACTAAATAAATTTCTTGTACTTGTGTAAAATATTCATATTTTGTTGAAAAATCACAATCTAATAAGATAAGAGAATAGTTTTGTACTAAAGTTTGTAAAATTATTTGGTAATCTTCTTCATCTGTATCCTCACCTGGTAAGGATGTATAAACATCTAAATTGTTATTTACTTTAATTCCTTGCGCTACTCCTTGAGTTAAATTTTTCTTACAAGAAAATGCAACTTGTCTTAATTGTTCTTCATTTTTAGTATAAATATAGTAAGAATTTCTATTTTTTGTTAAATCTAAAATTGCTGTTTTAATTCCTTGCTGTGACATTAATTCTGCTACATTATTTACTAAGAATGATGTTCCATTTTTGGTTGTTCCTACAAAAGCAACAATTTTTTTATCTTTCGTTAAAAGATTTTCTATTCCTGTACTTGGTCTGTAAATAGGCTGAATATCTTGTACTTCTTCATTTGGTTCATATTGCATTTGTGAAATTGTATCAAATCCAGGTAATACTTTATCTTCTTCTATTGGTTCAAATCCAGGTAGCACATTTTCTTCTTCCACTGTATCAAATCCTGGCAATATTGTTTCTTCTACAGTTTCTTCTGGTTTTTCATCAAATCCTGGTAAAAATTCTTCTGGTTCTGCTACTTCTACATTCTTTTTTGGTCTACCTCTTTTTTTCTTTACTGTTTCTTCAGCAGGTGCTACTTGTGGTGATACTTGTACCTTTTTAGGTCTTCCTCTTCTTTTTGGTGTTTCTGTTGTTACTACTTCTTCTACTTTTGGTTCAGTTTTTATAGTTTCTTCTACTGATACAGTTTCCATAGGTTTTTCTTCTTTTTGTGGTTGTACTTTTTCCACTCTTTTGTTTTGACTAATTGGTGGAATAATAACTGGTTTTGTTATTTTTCTTTCTCCACTTGAAATAGATTCTACTTTTATTCCTGAATTACTAATTGCTTTATCTGTATTATTTTTCATTTTGGTTTTATTTTTAGTTTGATATTGATTTAGTTGATTTGATTTATTATTAAATGACATTAACCTTTGATAACGTGGACTAGTTTCTTCCAATACTGCTTTTACATTTAATGGTAAAAATTTAATAATTACCTTTAGTTGTTCATCTGTGTATTGATCAGCAATACTATCAAAACTCTCTGCATAACGTTCTTCATTTTTACCTAATCTTTTATAATGTGTTAAAATATTTTGAATTTCTGTTTCACTAACATTGGTCTCACTTTCTGGTTTATATTCTACATCATTAGAATCGATTTTATAATAAATTTTTGCTTCCTTTTTTGAACGTGGTTTTTGAATTAATTTGCAGACTTCTTCAATACTTCTATCTTGTCCTAATAGTGCGCTGTAAATACCAATTCCAAATAATTTAATTAGTAAATTATCAGACTTAGTACGTCTTTCTGTTGCAATTAATATAATTGGAATATCTTCTCCTGTTGGTGTAACTGCTTCATCTGAGATACTATCTAATTTTTCAAAGATAAAATTATCAATTGCTTCATAATTATTATTTGTAAATGGTTCCAAATCTTCACTAATGACAATACAATCGTAAGATTTATCTTTTTGTATTTCTTTTAAAATTGCATTAAAATAATAAACATTTTTACTTAAAATAATTTCCTTATACATTTGTTGATATTTTTTTACAATTGATTCTGATATATTTTCGTTATTGACTGCAAATAAAACTTTCATTTGTTAACCCCTCCAACCTTTTACTACAATAGCAAATATTAATGGTAATACTTGCGCTATGATAAATACGGTAATAATAGATATCATAATAGCAAAACCTTTATCTCTTGTATCTAATTTACGAATTCCTAATACATATTGATATATTGCACTAATAGCAATTCCTACAAAACAAAGTGGAATACTACATATTTGTACTTTATTTAATATGTAAGCCGTAAGTCCGTATGTTTCTGAGCCATATGCTGCAACATAATCATCTAATGTTTTCTTTTCGTTATCTTTCATTTCAACTAATTGATTTACTGTTTCACTCTGTGTTTGCAACTGATTATTTTTTTTCGTTGCATTTGCATTTGTATTTGTTGCTAACACAGCACTACTAGAAACAACACAAAGTATTATTGCTAATAGTATGCCTATTTTTTTCATTTATAATGCCCCTTTCTTATATTTCTTATTTCTTCTCTTTTTGCATAAAATATTACTTATAATATAATACAATAATTTGGTAAAAATAGCAAGAAAATGTTGATATTTTTTTTAATTTCTTTACGGAAATTAGCAAAAAGAGAAAAAAAAGAAAGTTTTGGACGCACTCCAATTCTTTCTTTCTCTTTATTCTCTTATTTCTTTTGCTAATTTTCCGATGGCTTTTGTTTCAATTCTCGAAACATAAGAACGTGAAATTCCCATCATTTCTGCTATTTGATTTTGCGTTTTTGGCTTTTTTCCATCTAAACCAAAACGTAATTCTAAAATTAATTTTTCCCTATCTTTTAATACACATTTCATCTTTTCATATAGCTTTTTCATTTTTATTTTTAAATCCACTTCATCTTCAATATTTTTTTCGTTGTTTTCTAGAACATCTTGCAGAGTTACAGTATTATCATCCTTATCTTTTCCAATTGGGTCTTCTAAGGAAACTTCTGCACTAATTTTTTTCGTTGCTCTTAAATGCATTAATATTTCGTTATCAATACATCTTGAAACATACGTAGATAACTTTACATTTTTAGTTGGTTCAAAACTATTAATTCCCTTTATTAATCCAATTGTTCCAATGGAAATCAAATCGTCTTGTTCTACCTTGCAAGAAGCATATTTTTTACATACGTGTGCCACCAATCTTAAATTTCTTTCAATTAGAATATTTCTTGCTTCCTCATCTTTTTCTTTTAACCTTTGTAAATACATCTTTTCTTCTTCTGGAGATAGTGGCTCTGGAAATAGTTGATTGCTAGAAATATATCCTACTAAAAAAATAGCTGAAGAAAGAAAAGCAAAAAATCCTGATAGACTAAGGCTAAGCAAATAATAGGCACCTCCGTTTCTTTTTTACATACCAAATTATATGTTTTAAAAAACAAAAAGTGCCTGACTATGGTTAATATTTTTTCACATTATATATTTTATTTTCTATTACTAATTTATAATTATTTTTCTATTTGCTCGTTTAATTTTGTTATTCTTTCATTTATTTGTTCTATGTTCATTCCTTCTACTGCTTCATCACTTACATTATATTTTTCTTTTATTTGCAATATTTTTTCTACACTGTCACTAATTCTGTCTATACTGATTTTTCCTTTTTTTACTTTTTTTAGAAGATATTTAATTATTTTTCTTATTTTCTTATAAGGAAGCCCCACCATGACAATATCATTTCCCGCTTCTATTGCTTTATAAACTGCCTTTTTTAGATTATAATGAAGCTGAATTGCCATCATTTTTAAGTCATCTGTAATAATTAAACCTTTATATTGATATTTTTCTATTAAATAAGTTTGAATTACCTTTTTAGATAGAGATGCCGGATATTTTTTATCTACATCTTTTAAAATAAGGTGTCCTACCATTACTGCTTCTGCACCTTCTTGAATTGCTTTTTCAAAAGGGAGCATATCTTCGTTTTCTAATTGTTCTATCTTTGCTGTTATTTTTGGAATTTGGAAATGAGAATCTTTTATTGTAAGTCCATGTCCTGGAAAATGCTTCACAACTGGAATAACTCCTTGCTTTTGCATTTCTTTCATGACAGTAATAGCATAATGAGATACTTCTTCTTTTGTTTTTGCATAAGAGCGGTCTCCAATCGCGTGTTTTTCTTCAAATCTGCAAATATCTAATACTGGTGCATAATTCATGGAAATTCCAGTTTGCTTTAACATTGCCCCTAAAATTTCTCCACTCCCTTGTAAAATTTCTTCATTTTTTGTATTAGCAATTTTTGCAGCACTTTTTAAGTTAGCTATTTCAGGAGGCATTCGATTTACTCGCCCACCTTCTTGGTCTATACTAATCATTAAAGGAACTTTGTTATTTTGGTTTATTTGTTTTAGTTCATTTACAAATTGTAACATTTCTTGATATGTATGATAATTTTTCTTGTATAGTACTACTCCACCTATTTTATTTTCTTCTATTAACTTTCTTATTTCTGTTTTTTCTTTTTCTTCTAGTCCTACCATAAATAGTTGTCCTATTTTTTCTTCTAAGGTTAGTTCTTCCATTTTTTCATTCCTTCTTTAACTTTTCTCCATTACCAAGGTCTTCTTTTAGAAACATTGATTGCTACAATTTAACCTTACTTGTTTTATGGTTTTATTTTACCATACTGGTTAGGAAGATACAATATTTTTATTTTATTTTAACGTATATGCGCCTTAATTATAGCATATTTTTAAGTGTGACATTATATTTTTATATTATTTATATAGAGCTATAAGGAGGAATTTCAATATGAACTTTCTATGCTCAGTTGGAAAAGGAATTTTAATTGGTGCAGGTGCTATTTTACCACGGAATTAGTAGTGGCGTTCTTTGTGTTATTTTTGGTATTTATGAAAAATTGGTAAATAGCGTTTTAGGCATTTTTCAAAATTTCAAGAAAAATGCGAGCTTTTTACTTCCTATTGTTATAGGTATTGCTATTGGCTTTTTTCTATTTGGTAATTTGCTTCACTATTTTTTCATTTTGTATGAGGCTGAATGTAAATTATTATTTTTAGGACTTATTTTAGGCAGTATTCCTGCTTTATTTAAAGAAGTTAGTAAGAAGAAAAAATTTCGTCTTTCTTTTTTGTTTTATACTTTTATTAGCTTTGCCATTGGCTTACTTTTGTTTTTATTTGAAAGAAGAATGAACGTTGTTTTAACGCCTAATAATACTCATTTTTCATTTTTATTTTTTTCTGGTTTTGCTATGTCTTGTGGTATTATTATTCCTGGCGTTAGTAGTACAGTTATTTTGTTATGCCTTGGCACTTATTCTATTTATTTACAAGCAGTAGCTAGCTTTTATTTGCCTATTTTAATTCCGATGGGACTTGGTATTTTTTGTGGCTCTATTTTCTTTTTACTCGTAATTCGTTTTTTACTAACTAATTATTCTGTGCAAACCTATTATGCCATTATTGGTTTTGTGCTTGGTAGTATTTTTGTGCTTCTTCCTTCTTCTTTTTCGCTTGTTTCTTTACTGCTTTTTGTGATTGGCTTTTGGATAGCATATAAAATAGAAAAATAGCAAAGAAAAGAACACCACTTACCTAAGTAAATGATGTTCTTTTTTGTATTACTCTTCATAATAATAAATTGCATTTTCAGGAACACAAATAATGTAATTTTCTCCTACTACTTTCGTATATGTTTTCATAGTGTACATATTGTAGTATTCTTGCATTGTGTAAATTACTTCAATATGAGGATTATCGATGTACTTATCATCTTCATCTTTTTCTACATAATGAGAATAACCATCTAACACTTTTGTAGTAGTGTTTCCATTATTGGTAGATACTTCGTAATAGTAAGCATTGCTTGGAGTAGAACAAATATACCACCCGCCACCATGTACATTGACATATTCTACTTCTTTTATTTTTAGAATGTCAATAGAATAGCCATACTGCGTATATTTTTCATCAATATTAGTATAATAAGGGCTAGATAGAAATATCATTAAGATACAAAACATATACAAACAACTACTAACTACACTAATTAATCCTAAAATAAATGAAAATGAGCTCCGAATGATATCAAAGTATTTCCATTCTTGGCTGAATAGTAAAACGCATATACCCAAGCTAGGAATAAATACAATAAAACTTAGAGAGAGTATGATAAGAGATATATCATATCTCATTGCCACCAATAGATATATATTATACCCATAGAATGCAACTAAGGATACAAAAAATAACACCCTAAATATTTTGCATAATATCCCTATGACTTGTTTGTACTTTGAATTTTTTTTACTTCTTTTATATTCATTTTTGAAAATCAAAAATAACCCTAACAGCACTAATACTATGACAAAGCCAATCCAATAAATTGTTACACGTATCATATTTTTTCCTCCTTAAAATATAATTATATTTTTAAGTTACTAAATGAAAACTAGTGGTATTATATTACATAATATATAT
>CANRLO010000055.1 GCA_947631495.1 uncultured Clostridia bacterium | reverse complement strand
AATCAATTATACCATAAAGGTACAAAAGATGAAGTTTAGGGTCAACTTCAAACCCTAAATATATTATACAAGGAGGATTTATATATGACCCCACATAATGAAGCAAAAAAAGAAGATATCGCAAATATTGTTATTATGCCCGGAGACCCACTTCGTGCTAAATATATTGCAGAAAATTTTTTAGAAGACGCTAAACTTGTTAATTCTGTTCGTAATATGTATGCTTATACTGGAAATTATAAAGGAAAAAGAATAACTGTTATGGCTTCTGGTATGGGAATGCCAAGTATGGCTATATATAGCTATGAATTATACAAATTTTATGATGTAGATACCATTATTCGTATTGGCTCTTGTGGTGCTTATGATAAGAATTTAAAACTATTTGACATTATTCTTTCTGAAAAATGTTTTACAGAAGGAAATTTTGCATTAACTTTTCATAACGAAATTTGCCATATTGTAGAATCTAATAATGAGTTAAATAAAGTCATTGAGGAAACAGCAAAAGAAAAACAAATTCATGTGGTAAAAGGAAATACCATTTGTGCTGAATTTTTTGATGTATATTTTGAAGATATCAACCAATTTTTATCTAGAATTCCAAAAGATTTTGAGCCAATTGGAGCAGAAATGGAAGCCTTTGCCCTATTTTATATTGCAAAAGTTTTAAACAAAAAAGCTTCTTGCTTAATGAGTGTAGTAGATTCCAAATATATAGATGAAGTGGCTACCCCAGAGCAAAGAGAAACTGGCTTGAAAGATATGATTTTGCTTGCTTTAGAAAGTGCTTTAAAATTGAGTTAAAAATAAAGGTACTCATGCGTCATACAACGTGAGTACCTTTTTCATCCGCTTTTTGGTGCGGAGTCCCGCAGCTTAAATTTTAGCTGCTACTTCAATACATACCATACAGATAGTTTGTGTCCAATACCGTTTATATTATATCATACATTTTTTGTAATACAATATTTTTTATTTTGTAATAGATAAAACTTTATATCTTATAACACCTGCTGGTGCATTTACTTCTACAATTTGATTTTTCTTTGCTCCCATTAAAGCTGCGCCTATTGGAGATTCGTTTGAAATTTTATTTTGTGATAAATCTACTTCTGTTGAACCAACAATTGTATAAGTTTCTTCTTCTTCAAATTCCATATCAAATACTTTTACTACATTACCTACTTGTACAGTTTTTGTATCAATTTCAGATTCATCTATAATTTTTGCATAACGAATTTTATTTTCTAAATCTGCTATTTTTGCTTCATTTTCTGCTTGTGCTGTTTTTGCTTCATCATATTCAGAGTTTTCTGATAAATCTCCAAATCCTAGAGCAACCTTAATACGTTCCGCTACTTCTGCTCTTTTCTCTGTTCTTAAATAATCTAATTCCTTTTCTAGTTTATCATAACCTTCTTGTGTTAATAACACTGCTTTATCTTCTTCCATTGACTTTCCTCCTTGCATAATAAGTTATTTGTTAAATTAATCTTATGTTGTTTCACTTTTGACATTTTATAAGTCAATTTTTTAGTTGTTTTTAATATTAATCTAATTTTTTTCATTTGTCAATATTTTTTGCCAATTTTGTAGTTCTTTTTGAACAATTATTCCATGATTTCCATACACATTTTTTATTTTTATTGAATTTTCACTAGCCTTTTTATTTTGTATACTTTCATATATTTCAATTTGCATAAACGCATTGTCTAAACCATTTTGCTTTATCCATTGCAGTTGTTTTTCTTCTAATTCTACTTCTATATTTTGTATAATAATACCATGAAATCCTTTTAATTGAATTGATTTTTCTTGTGATACATTAATAAAAATACCATCTCTAAAAATTGAATATTCGGTCAGTTGTTCACTATTAAAATCAAAATTAATTATTATCTTAGCTTTTTTTAAACTTTTTTTCTTATTGTTTGAAACGCTTAGCATAATACCTTGTTCTTGTAATAATTCTTCTAATATTTTATATTTTTCAATTTCTTTTGTAATAATATTCAATGTTTTTACTTTTGGAGCTATTTTTTTTATAAAATTTATGCTTTTTTCTCCATAGTAATTACTTAATAAATAAACATCTTGCAAGGCAAGTGGTTGTTCTTCTAAAATATATTCTAATATATTTGGTAAAGCAGATATATATACGGTTCTTCCATCTATTATTTTATAACCTTGAAAGTAGCTTTCATATTGTTTTAGCTGTTTTGATAACACAATTTGTATTTTTTGTGTTTTTGTTTTTTCTTTTTCTAATCTTTTTCTTATTTTTTTATAGACTTTTTCTTTTTTAGGATTCGGAACAAGATATAATTTTCTATTTTCTTCTATTTCTTTTACTTGAATAAAATTAAGCTGTTTCATTATTTTCCATGCTAAAGTTTTAACCCATTTTGGTAAAATGGAATTCAAAAAAATTTCTTCTTTTTCACATTCTTTTATATAAATTGTAATCATAAAAAAACACCTACCTATAACTTGTTTTACATTATATGTAGGTGTTTGTCTTCTATTCCTATTTATTTTATTTCTTCTGCAATCATATTCCAAATATCAGATGTTTCAAAATCTTTTTGCCAATATGCTGCTCCTGCTAGATTATACTGTTTCATTAATGCAAATTTTGCTTTTATTGAAGTTTCTTCTTCTAGCCACATTTTATAAGTTCTACCATTTTTTTGATATTCTACATAGTATTGTTTTTTGCTATCGTCCCATTTTCTTTCTACATCTGATGGAAGTGTTGAATCAATGCTTTTCATTAAAATAACTTCACTACTTAAATTGCTTCCACTTTCTTTCCATAGCCTCGTATAAAATGGCATTCCTAAAATTAATTTACTTGGAGCTACTTCTTCTCTATCAATAAATTTCTTAAGGTTTACTTCTACCCAATCCGCTCCAGCAGTAGTTCCAGCTTCTTTAGAGGCATTTCCATATTGGTCATATGCCATAAAAATTAAGTAATCTGCTACTTCTGCTAATTTATTTCTGTTATAGCATTCAGACCAATCTGCACTACCGTCTGGTGCTGTTACATCAACAGAAAGCACTTTGCCGTAATCTCTTAATCTTGGAGCAAGTTCAATAATAAATTGAGAGAACATATCTTTATTCGAACTTTTCATATATTCAAAGTCAATGTTAATTCCATCTAATTGATATGTTAAAACAAGATTTACAATATTGTTAATCAATTTTTCTCTTAACTTATAATCTTGCAATATTTCTGTTGTGGTGTCTTGAATATCTGGAGAGCAAGCATTAGAAATCATAGGCCATACTTTATAACCTTGAGAGTGTGCCCATGTAATGTATTCTTGACCTTTAGTTCCAATTTTTACATATAAATCTCCTTTTCCTAAATTTACTAATTCAGCAAAAGATGGTGAAATTACATTAATTCCATTAATAGTAGTACCTGTTCTACTTGGTACATTACTTGTATAATAATCCCAAGCAATGCTTACCTTTCCTTCAATTTGTTTTTTAGTTTCCATGTTTTCTCTTACCATATAAACATTTGCAATATCTTTGGTATACCCTATATAACCTAAACTAGTTCTTACCTTACTCCAGCCGCCTTCTAATTCTTCTATCACAACAACACTATTTCCTTGTTTTACTTTATCTAATGTTTTTGATAAAACAGTTGGTTTATATTTTACAGAAATATCTTTAGAAACATTTGCTTTTCTTTGTTCTTTATCTAAAGAATCAATAGTTAAAATATTGCTTTCCTTTTCATAATTTACTTCTACATGGTAAACATCTTGCATTTCCGAAAATGGTAAATAGAATTCTCCTTGTTTTTTTGTTGCTGCTCCACTAATTTTTAAATTGCTACCATTTACAGTAATTTCATTTTTGTCAATTGGAAGTACTGCAACTTTTGTTTCTGACGTTGTAATTATTTGGTCATACTTATTATCATAAAAAATATCTTCATCAAAGAAATTTGCAATATCTTTTGTTGACATATAAACAATATTATTTTCGTCAACATATGCATCTAATTTCATGCTTTCAGTTACGTCATTATTGTTTATAATAACGCTTATTTTTCCTTTTGTATTTTTTCTAATATAATTTGGCGCTAAATTAATAATAACTCCAATAAAAGCTATAAAAATGGCTATTATTATGAATTTTCTAATCCAATGTGTTCTTTCCTTTTTTTCTTTTTTTTCTCTCATATTTGCTCCCTCTTTTTTACTTAAGTTTGATATTTCTATCTTATCTTATCTTTTTCGACTTTTCAAGTTTTTTCTTTTTATTTAAGAAAAAATTTTTTCTATTTTATTTTTTATTTGCTATTTTTAACTTTTTCACTTATAAAAATCAATCTTTTTAAGAATTTGTATAAATTTCAAATTTTAGGAAAATATATAGGTAGAAAAAACGTAAAGAAAGGATGATAATTCATGGAAAAACATATTCACGTTACAGGAACATCTTTAGTATCTTGGAAAGATGCTATTTTACAAACGATTGCACAAGCTTCTAAAACCCTTGACTACTTAACAGAAGTTAGAGTTTTAGATCAAAGAGCTAAAATTAATGGAAAAAAAATTGAGGAATATATGGTTGACTTAGATTTAGCCTTTACAATTGACCGAGATAGAGATGAATAGAAAGGAAAGTGATAAATAAATGAATCCGATAGAAACACCAAAGCAATATAGTGACTATGTAGATAAAAAATCTCCTAATTCCCCTATTTTAAAAAATTGTTTTAATGCGTTTTGGGTAGGAGGACTTATTTGCTCGATTGGACAAATTATTTTTGATTTTTGTAAATATAAAGAAATGGATGTAACCGCTTCTAATACTGTAGTATCTATTGTTCTTATTGGAATTGCTGCCTTTTTAACAGGCCTTAATATCTTTAATAAAATAGGAAAATTTGCAGGTGCAGGCTCTTTAATTCCAATTACCGGATTTGCTAACTCAATTGTATCCCCTGCTATCGAATATAAGTCAGAAGGCTATGTAATGGGAGTAGGTGGCAAAATGTTCACTGTTGCAGGTCCTGTTTTAGTATTTGGTATATCTGCCTCTGTTATTATTGGTATTATTGCTACTTTATTTGCGTGATGTCTTTTGGGGGACGTTTTCTAAAGAGACATTTGATGCATTAGGGACGTTTTTATTTGCATCATCTGTCCCTTTTGGAGCATTTATAACATAATTATGACACATTAGGGTCAGATGCTACAAAAGGAAACGTCCCTTTTGTAGCAAACTCCTCTATGTATAAAGAAAGGATGATAATTTTGAATCAATTAGGAAAACAAACTATTCATTTTGATAATCCACCCACAATTGTAGAAACTGCCTCTATTGTTGGTCCTAAAGAAGCACAAGGTCCTATGGCTGGCTATTTTGACCAATGCTTAGAGGATGAGTTTTGGGGTGAGAAAACATGGGAAAAAGCAGAAAGTAAAATTATAAAAGAAACAGTTAATTTGGCTATTACGAAATCTGGAATTCCCGCAACTAATATAGATTTCTGTTTTGCAGGTGATTTACTTAACCAATGTATTTCTTCTAGCTTTGGTTTAAGAGAACTTAATATTCCGTTCTTTGGAATTTTTGGTGCTTGCTCTACTTTTGTTGAAGGCATGTGTCTTGCTAGTATTTGCCTTGAAGCAGGTGCAGCAAATAATGTTTTATGTGCTACTTCTAGCCATTTCTGTAGTGCTGAAAAACAATTTCGTTTTCCTTTAGAGCTTGGAAACCAAAGACCTCCAACAGCACAATGGACTGTTACAGGTTCAGGCGCAGCTGTTTTATCTTCTAATGGAAATGGTCCATTTATAACTCATATTACTCCTGGTAAGATTGTAGATATGGGAATTAAAGATGCTAACAACATGGGAGCTGCTATGGCCCCTGCTGCTTTTGATACTTTAATGACTCATTTTGAGGATACTGGAAGAAAACCAAGTTATTATGATGCTATTATTACTGGAGACTTAGGTCATGTAGGAAAAGATATTTTAGAAGATTTATGTAAGACAAAAGGCTATAATATCAATGCTAATTATGATGATTGTGGTGTTTTAATTTTTGATAAATCAAAACAAGATACCCATAGTGGTGGTAGTGGTTGTGCTTGCATAGGAACTGTATTTTCTGGCTATTTCTTCAAACAATTACGTGAAAAGAAAATTAATAAGATTTTACTTATGGCAACAGGTGCTTTAACCAATGCTACTACTTCTCAACAAGGAGAATCTATTCCTGGTATTGCCCATGCTATTGCCATTGAAAATGAAAAATGCTAATACAGTACTAACTATCAAACCCTGTCCCAAATTGGGACAAATGGAACAATTGGGGACAGTCCCCAATTGAGAAAAGTGGGACAGTTTGGGACTGTCCCTAATTGTGAAAGGAGATTATAAAATGGAATTTATACAGAGTATTGACTGGATGCAATTATTACGTTGTTTTGTAGTTGGTGGTCTTATTTGCATTGTTGGTCAAGTTTTGATTGATAAAACAAAATTAACCCCTGCTAGAATTTTAGTTGTGTTTGTTACTTTAGGTGCTGTTTTAGGAGGGCTTGGTATTTATAAATACATTATTGATTTTGCTGGTTGTGGTGCTACTGTGCCTTTAACTGGATTTGGTGCTAATCTTGCCAAAGGTGCCATAGAATCTGTGCAAGAAAATGGTTTACTTGGAGCTTTTATTGGAGGCGTAAAAGCTTCTGCTGGTGGTATTGCTGCTGCAGTATTTTTTGGTTACTTAGCTTCTTTAATTTCAAAGCCAAAAATGAAGAAACAATAAACTTCAATATTTTCTCTAAAATTAAAGAATTTTAAAGAAATATATTGACTTTTTACCTAGTCTAATGATATAAAATAATTAAAATATGTATTGATTTTATGTCAATTATATGCTATAATATCATAGTATCATATTATTATTTATTGGCAATAATATATATATAAGGTGATAATATGATTATTAAAAATTATAAAAAATTTGATAGGAGGAGAATATTTATGGCTAAAAAATTAAATCAAAAACCTTCAATAGAAGAATTAGTAATTGATGAAATTGAACATTCCAGTAGTAATGATTGGAATGATTTATGCGATGCATGTTCTTCCCTAATAAAAGAAGCTGGTATGACAGACAAAGATATAGATGAAATTGTTATGAAAGTTAAAAATGGTATTATATAATTATGAGAATTGTAGTTGACACTAACGTATTTATAAGCGGTATATTTAAAGGCGACAATTTTTGTAAAGCTATATTTAATTTAAAAAATCTTAATAAGCTTACTTTTGTAATGAATAAAGAAATGCAAAGCGAATTAATATATACTTTTTATAATATTTTATTAGAAGCCTTTAAAAAGAAAGGTGAAACTAATAAAGAATTTAAAGTATTACCTTTAGCAGCAAGCTTATCTAAATGTTTATGGCAAATCGAAGAAATTGACCATATTATAAATACTAACTATTGTATAGAAGATAAATCTGACAATAAATTTATTGATTGTTGCATTGATGGTAATGTTAAATATTTAATAACTCAAGATAAACATATAAATAATATTAGTGATGAAATTAAGAAAAGTCATAATATAGAAGTATTAAGTCCATTTCAATTTTATACTAAATATCAGATGAAACAATTAGAATTTTAGAGGTATCGAAAGATACCTCTTTTAGTTTTAAAAGCTTATGTTAGCTTAATTATTTCTACTATTTTTTTGCTACTTAGTTTCTTTATTCTTTATTTTATCATACACATCATACCAACTATATACTCTTGTAATGTTATTTCCTTCTAAGTTTTGGTTATATTGATTGTCAAAACAGAATACTGGTAATTTTTCTGCTACATTTTGAACTTGCTCTGGACTATCTTCTATTAAAAGTTCAACATAGTTTCCTACACAATATGGTAGCTTGCTGCCTTCTGTATAAATGATTTTATCATAACAAATATTATTTTCTTTTAGCCATGCATCTACTAACTCTCTCATTTTTCCATAATATTCATCTGGCATTCCATATTCATTTCTTCCTGTTACAATATATATTTCATTTCCTTCTTCTTTTAATTTTTGAATAATCTCTGATGCAAATTCCCTTGTTGGATATTCTTTTGCATAATAAACTAAATATTCATTCCAAAACTTTAATGTCTGTTCTTCTGTCCAATGAAATGCTTTTGCTTCGTCATAATAATTTGGTTCTATTTCTATTGGTAGATTATTTTCTATGCAGAATTTTGTTCCATAATCTACAATAAATCTTTCTATGTTTGTTAGCACTCCATCAATATCAATTCCTATTCTCATTTGCTTGTTCCTCTCTTTCAATTTTATCTTGTTCACATGATGTAAAATTTCATAATATTACTAACTAATATTACTATTATATTTTATTTATATTATTGATATCTTACCTTTAATTACAAAATTCGTCAAGATTTTACAAAGTATTTTTTATAAACTGATTTGGTAATTTTTTTATCACATAAACAATAAAGAAAACTGTATTATTTTTATACAGTTTTCTTACATTAACTATATTAATCACTACATAAAGAAAAGTGCAGGGCGGAAGCCGAAGTCCATGCTAGTGTAAGTCGCAGTGTTGCTAGAACGGTAGCACGCAGGTTGACTAGAATAAGCGTAACGGAAGCTACCCCCACGAACCATGTAGTTCTCTACTGTTTTATTAGGATAAGATGCCTCTTGTGTCCATTCCCATAAGTTTCCTGCTATATCATATAAGTTTTTTTGTTTTACTCCTTCTGTACTTGCTGTTGTTCTTATGCCATAGCGATATTGGTCATCTGATGGTTGAAATGCTGTTTCCATAGCTCCAGTGCTAGAATTTACTTTAGCATATCTTCCTTTCCCTACTTCAAAGGTTACACCTTCAGTTTGTGCATTATAATTTCCCCATGTACTCTTTGTTGTTACTATTGAAATTTTATCACCTGCTATAAAATTCATTATAGTATCCCACATCGTTCCTGTTACTAATCCACTTCGTACATATTCTGTTTTATACATGTTGTTGCATAGTTTTAATGCTGTAAAATAGTCAGCATGATAATATGGTATTTCTCCTGCCTTACTTGTTATTTTTCCTGTTACTGTATGGTTGTTTAAGTTATCTCTTATAGAAAAATCATCATTTATCCAATCTTTTGCTGTATTTTTTGTTGAAAAATCTACTGTTGTTGTACCTGTTGATATTGTAATTTCACTTGTTCCTGCTTCGTATCTTCCTACATAAAATCCACCATATTTTGAAATTTGTACAAGCTCTGCACTATTAGTTTGTGTTTCCCATGTAGCACTTGGATAACTCCAACTTGTTTTTTTGTAATTTTCTTCTGTTACTGGTATCCATACAAATTGATTTCCTAGTATTGCTGTATTTTTTTCTTCTGCTGTAAAATCATCTATCGTTACTTCTCCTGCATCATTATATGCTATTCTTTTTGCACTTCCATCCTCTTTATATATTGCTCCTGCTGGTACATTTCCATCTTTTGCATCTTTATATTTATTTTTATCATTTGGATTGTCTGATATTACTACTCCGCTTGATACTGTTCCTCCTACATAGTAAAATCCTTCTGGTACTGGTACCATCTCTCCATTTCCTGTTGCTATTGCTTT
>CANRLO010000054.1 GCA_947631495.1 uncultured Clostridia bacterium | reverse complement strand
TTAAAATAAAGATAAAAAGTACCTTTAGCAACATTTGCACGATCTACAATTTCTTGAATAGAAGTATTTTTTATTCCCTTCTCAGTGAAAAGTTCAAAAGCAGTATCTAACAAACGTGATTTTTTATCTTTTTCTATTTCCTCTTTCATATAAAAATTCATTCCTTTCCTATTTCAATTAGAAAGCACACACATAATGAAAGATTTTTTAAAATGAAATGCTCTTCTTTATGCTTTCATTATGACACAAACTAGACGATTAGTCAATAAGAAAATTAGAAATTTTTATTAGCAAATAAGTATTTAAAATCTTTTATATAATATAAAATAAATAGGAATTTTTATGCATTTTTGGGAATAAATTAAAAAAAGTGAAAAAATTTCAAATAATATATTGACTAATGGTCAGTTTAGCATTATAATAAAAAATGACCGTTGGTCATAAAGAAAGGAGAATGAAAATGAAACACATAGCAGAAGCAATTTGTAAGCACAGAAAAATCATTTTAATCATCAGTTTGTTGCTACTCATTCCATCTATTTTAGGAATAAAAGCAACAAGAATCAATTATGACATTTTAGTTTATTTACCAGAAGACATAGAAACGATACAAGGAGAGAAAATTCTATCAGAAGATTTTGACATGGGAGGATTTTCTGTTGTTATACTTGACAATATGAAACCAAAAGAAATTTTAAAATTAGAAGACAAAATCAAACAAATTGACAATGTAGAAAAAGTAGTTAGTATAGCAGACATAGTTGGAACAGAAATTCCAAAGGAAATGTTACCAGAAGAAATACAAGACCTTGCTTATGAAGATGATAAAACTATCATGTTAGTTACCTTTAAAGAGCAAATTTCAGCAGATGCTACGATTAAATCTGTAGAAGAACTAAGAAAAATAACAGATGAAAGATGTAAAATTAGTGGTATGACAGCAACTGTTTTAGATACTAGAAACTTATCTAATTCAGAAATTGTAATTTATGTTGTAATTGCTGTAATACTTTGCTTAATCATCTTACAACTAGCTTTAGATTCTTACTTCGCTCCTATTTTATTATTGTTAAACATAGGAATTGCCATTTTATATAACATGGGAAGCAACGTATTTTTAGGAGAAATTTCGTACATTACAAAAGCAATTAGCGCTGTTTTACAATTAGGCGTTACCATGGACTTTGCAATATTCCTATACCATAGTTATAAAGCAGAAAAAGAACTAACCGCTAATAAAGAAGAAGCAATGGCAAATGCCATTACCAAAACATTCAGTTCCGTTCTTGGAAGTTCCTTAACAACCATTGCAGGTTTCTTAGCATTATGTAGTATGAACCTAACACTAGGAAAAGATATTGGTATTGTTATGGCAAAAGGTGTACTACTAGGAGTAATTAGTGTAGTAACCGTTTTACCAACTATGATATTAACTTTTGATAACCTAATAGAAAAAACAAAACATAAAGAAATATTACCAAAATTTACAATAGTAAAAAACTTTGTTATGAAGCATTACATTGCCATTGCTATGCTATTTGTTATCATACTACCAATTGCTTACTATGGATATTCACACACAGAAATTTACTACAACCTAGACAAATCTTTACCAAGTGACTTAGAAAGTGTGCAAGCCAACACTTCATTAAAAGAAGACTTTAACATGGTATCCATGGAAATGCTATTAGTAGATAAAGATATTCCAGAATATAAAGTAAATGAAATGACAGAGAAAATAGAAAATATGGACGGAATAGAATGGGTACTTAGCTATTCAAAACTAGGCAGCATGGGAATTCCAAAAGAAATTTTACCAGAAGAAATAAGCAGTATGCTACAAAACGACACATATCAAATGATTTTAATCAATTCAAAATATGAAATGGCAACAAATGAATTAAATGAACAAGTAGAAAAAATAAATGAAGTAGTAAAACCATATGATGAAAACGCAATTCTAGCAGGGGAAGGACCTCTAATGAAAGACTTAGTAGAAATTAGCAATCATGACTTTAATAGTGTAAATACAGTTTCAATTGCAGTAATATTTGTCATTATGATATTTGTATTAAAATCAGCAAGTCTTCCTATTATATTAATGTGCGTAATTGAATTTGCTATATTTATAAATATGGGTATCCCTTATTATACAGGAACAATCTTACCATTCATTGCATCAATAGTAATTGGAACAATTCAACTTCGGAGCAACCATCGACTATGCTATTTTAATTACTAATAAATATTTAGTAGCAAAAAGCGAAGGAAAAGACAAAAAAGAAGCGGTATCAGAAGCATTAGGAACATCAATTGGTTCAATTGTAGTAAGTGGACTATGCTTCTTTGGAGCAACCTTTGGCGTAGGAGTTTACTCAAAAATTGAAATGATTGGTGCATTATGCAACTTAATGGCAAGAGGAGCTATCATTAGTATGTTTACAGTTATTTGCGTATTACCAGCATTCTTAATGATTTTCGATGGACTAATTACAAAAACAACAAAGAAGATAAAAAATTAAAAGAGAAAGGATATGAATATTATGGATACAAAATTTAAAAAAGTAGTTTCAACTATATTATTAGGAACAATATTTACCTATACTTTACCAGTTTTAGCTTATACAAAAGAGGAAAGTGTATATTCTAAATTAGATGCAAATGGAAAGGCATACCAAACCATTGTAAGTGACCACTTAAAAAATACTGAAAAAGAAAGTGTTTTACAAGACTTATCAGATTTAATGAATATTGAAAATGTAAGTGGAGATCAAGAATTAAAACAAGAAAATAATACATTAACTTGGAAAGCAGAAGGAGAAGACATCTATTATGAAGGAAAAACAGAAAAACAATTACCAATTGAATGCCAAGTTACCTATGAATTAGACGGAGAAGAAGTTTCAAAAGAAGAAATCATAGGAAAAAGTGGAAATGTAAAAATAAAACTTCATTTTACAAATCATGAAGAAAGAGAAGTTACTATCAATGGAAGAAGACAAACAATGTATGTACCTTTTGTAGTAGCAATAGGAACTATTATCGATAATGAAAACAATAAAAACATCACAGTTACAAACGGAAAAATAATGGATGATGGAACCAAAACAATGGTATTTGGTGTTGCTATGCCAAGAATGCAAGAAAATTTAGCTATATCAGAAAGCCAATTTGAAATTCCAGAATCAGTAGAAATTTCAATGGAAGCAAAAGACTTTGAAAGCAATGCAATTTACATCTTTGCTACTCCAAAGGTATTTGAAGAAAAGGACTTAGATATATTTGATAAATTAGATGGCTTATATGCTAAAATGAACACACTTTCTTCTTCTATGAATCAAATAGAAGAAGGAGCAAATACCTTAAAAGAAGGAACAAATACTTATTACGAAAAATCACAAGAATTCAATAATGCTGTAGGACAAATTGCAGGTGGTGCTAGTACATTAAACAAAAATTATAAAGACTTAAATGATGGAATTAATAATTTAAATGCCAAATCTGGAGAACTAAATACTGGAGCTGAAAAATTAAATACAGGAGCAACAGCAATTAGTGATGCTCTAAACGGAACAAAAGAACAACTAGGATTAAATGATAGTGTAACATTATTAGTAGAAGGTGGAAAAGATATAGCACAAGGAGAAAAAGATTTAACAGCAGGATTAGATGAAATTATTGGTAGTGTATCACAAGTTACAGCAGTAGATAATAGTGCTAAAATAGCAGACTTAAAACAATTATTAACAACTAATAATGGAACAATCCAAAAATTAGAAAACGGAAATACAAGCCTACAAGCAACATTAGATCAACTAAAACTACTTCCAGAAACAGATGAAATTAAAGCACAAAAAGCAAATATTGAAACACAAATTACAACCAATTCTTCAATTGTTACTTTATTAGAAACAAATAATGGAGCAATTAAGCAAACGATTGCAACATTACAAGCAACAGATTTAACACAAATGAAAGCATTAGAAGATGGTCTTACTTCTTTAAAAGATGGATTAGATACTTTACAAGCTGGAACAAAAGACTTAAATGCCGGTTTAGGAAAATTACAAGATGCAACTAGCCAATTAGCTAATGCATCAAAAGATTTAGCAACAGGAAGTAAAGACTTATATGTAGGAACACAAACATTACAAGCAGGAACAAATCAATTAAGTAGTGGTTCTGCACAAATCAAAGCTGGTATCAATACTTTAAATAGTGGAAGCAGTCAATTAAAAGATGCAAGCAAAAGTTTAACAGAAGGTGCAGGAACAATTAACGATGGAACTGAAACATTAACAGACGGAATTACACAATTCAATAAAGATGGAATTCAAGTTCTTTACAATACTATCAACGGACAGGTAAAAGACTTACAAGTAAGAGTAGAAAAAATGCAACAATTAGCAAATCAATATAAAGCATTTACAATGGCAGAAGAAAATACAGAAGGCAATGTAAAATTCATTATGATGATAGATAGTTTGAAAAAAGAAGATATAGCAAAAGAACAAGTAATTTTACCAGATAGTGAGAAAAAAGAAGAACAAGAATAGAACAATTTGCAAATAGCAAAAAAGAATGGAAAGATTTGGGACGCGTCCAAATCTTTCCATTTTAAATTAGTTTTGAGAAGCAAATTTTTGCTTAACAGTATCAATTTTAGTTTGTTCTGCGTTATCGGTTTGATACCAACCTTTTTCTTTCATTAAATTATAAATTTTGTTTTGAATATCTAATGATTCATTTAACGCATCTTTAAATGCCATGTGAACTTCTGCTGTAGTAGATTCAATTGTTCCATGAAGGTATAAATCGCAAACACCTTTTATTACTAAAAGTTCACTTTCCATTAAATCCTTATCTTCCATAAGTACCTCCTATAATAGATTTAAAAATTTGCTAGCTAATGCAGCATGTTTTTGCTCTAACTCTGCCATATAAGTAGAAAGAGTAGGGTCTGTTAATTTGCCAGATGTTTTCTTCGCACATGATTTCATAAAATTTTCATGGCCTAATGCATCTTCAATGTATAAAAGCTCTTTACTTGTCATCTCTATCACCACCTAAATAAATTATTTCCAAAAGCAAGAAAGATATACCAAATTTTGAAAATAACATATTTCTCTTTTGCTTCATACCATATACAAAGGAGAGTGTTTTAAAATGCAATATCAAAAAATAAGAAGAGCAAATCAATATTTAAACGAGTTTGATAGGATTTTATGCCAAATGGCAGAGAAAATGCTAAATACCAATATTACCAATAATATTACATTAGATTTTATTCATTGTATGATTCCACATCATCAGGCAGCAATCTATATGAGTGAAAACTTATTACAATATACTACTTATCCACCACTTCAAAAAATAGCCAAAGGTATTATTGAAATGCAAACAAGAGGAATTGAACAAATGGAGGAAATTGCAAGAACTACCCCTAGGGTATATAATTCAACGGCAGATGTTAGAAGCTATATGGAAAAATACTTAAAAATTACGCACAATATGCTCGAAAAAATGGAGCATAGTCCTAGATATTGTAATATCAATTTAAGTTTTGTTGGAGAGATGATTCCACACCACGAAGGAGCTATTTCTATGTGTGAAAATCTATTGCAATACCGAATAGATAGCAGGTTAAGAAGTGTGGCAGAAACCATTATACAAGAACAAAGTCAAGGGGTAAAAGAATTAATGGAAGTAAGGAAAAATTTAAGTCGATATTAGAAAACTTTTACATGAAATTGACTAAAAAATTTGTTATCTTAAAAAAGGTATGCTATAATGCTAATAACATCAATCTTTTATCATAGGAGGAACTATGAATTATACATGTGAATTAGCTAATGTAGAAGATTTAGATACAATACTAAATTTATATGCCGAAAGAACACAATGGTTTAAAGAAAATGAAATAAAGCAATGGAGTAAATATCTTCAAAATCATCCAAAACAAGAGTTTATAGAAGCTATTAATCATAAAGATTATTATCTCATTAAACAGGAAAATAAAATCATAGCAGGTTTTGAATTATCTACTAACAGTAAAGACTGGAACGATGATATTACGCCAGCTTATTATATATACAAAGTAGTGACAAAAGTTGGTTATAAAAATATAGGAAAAATTATTTTTGAAAACTGCAAAAGAATGGCAAAATTAAATGGTAAGAAATATTTGAGATTAGATTGTTTAAAATCAAATGAAAAATTAAATAACATATATGAAAGCCATAACTTTAAACTAATACAATATGGTTCGAATGAGCGTTATAGTTATGCATTAAGGGAGTTAAAGATAAATGAATAAATCAATAATTGGAATTGTAGAAAAACATAATAGAACAAATAAAGGTATGCCAAAAATAGAGGAGTAATTATTATGAACTTTGAACATTTGAATCAAATGATAAAATATATAGAAGAACATTTAACTGAAAATATTGAATATAAAGAACTATCAAAAATAGTTGGCATATCGGAATATAATTTGCAACGAATTTTTTCTTTTTTAACTAATATGTCTCTATCAGAATATATAAGGAAAAGAAGATTAAGTAGAGCTTTTGAAGAATTAAAGACAACAGATATTAAAATAATTGATTTGGCAATCAAATATAACTATGATTCATCTATATCATTTTCAAGAGCTTTTAAACAATATTTTAATATGACGCCAACTGAATGTAGAAATAGTTTAAAAAACTATAAGGTATTTCCTATTATTGAATTTCATAATGACAATGATATGCATGAAGAATTCAATTATGAAGTAAAAGAAATACAAGAAAAAAAATTATATTGTTTTGGAGTAAGTGCCACAATACATGAAGATTTATTATTTAAAATAAGAGAGTTATATAACAAGATAAAAAATAATGGTATTCGTGATAAATTTATTAAAGTTGGAATGTATGGTATATCTATTTGCGAAGATAATGGATATAAATATTATGTGGGTAGTGAATTGAAAATTGATAATACGGAAACAATCACAATAGATAAAGGTAAATATGCAATTTTTGAAGTTGGAAATGAAAAACAAAAAGATATTGTAAATGTTTATAATTTTGTATACAATCAATGGATAAAATCAACAAATTATGAAATATTAGATAAACCTGAAATTGAACTTTATGAAAATAATAACTGTTATATATATATTCCTATAAAAGATAAGCAAAATTGATTTCTATTTTGTTTATCTTTTTTGTTACTTTTTAGATATAATTTTAATAATAAATAAGTTTAGGAGGACTATAATGGATAGAGTAGATAAACAGTATTATTCAAAAGATAAACCTTTTACTGAAGTATCAGCAACATTTTTTGGTAAAAGAATGAATCCAAGAGATTTGAAATGCTATTTAACATTGTCATCTTTCAGTAAAAAATTAGGATTGCAATATCCACAATATGTTATTGAAAAAAGATTTTCTTCTTATGGTAATTATCTTAGATATAGTTTTAGAACTATTTTAGATGAAACAAAAAGCAATAATATAAAGACAATTTGTAATGAGTTAATAAGATACGGAATAAAAAATAATTCAATTCCTATGATAGAATTCATACACTATGGAGAGCAAACTACGGTATATACTCTAGGTGATTATTTACAAAGTAAAAAAATAAAGTTAAAAGAATTAAATATAGAAGAACTTAGTGAAAATTTAGAAGAAGTAAGAGAATAATATTGAAGGATAAAAAATATGAAATTAGATACTATTATAAAAAATAGAAAAAGTATTAGAAAATATAAAAATATTGATATAACAAATGAAACAATAGAAGAATTGATAAATTGTGCAAGGTTTGCACCATCTGCAAAAAATAGACAACCTTGGAAATTTGTAATAGTCAAAAACAAGGTTAAAAATGAAATTGCAGATATTATGCTAGAACAAGAAAAACAATTCAAAATAGGTATGGAAAAACAAATAGATAATGCAAAAAGTAGTGTTAAAAAAACAGCACTTATTATCAAACAAGCACCAATTTTAATTCTAGTTTTTAGACCAAAAGATAGGAATTGGATAATAGGAGATTCATTATCAATAGGTGCGGCAATAGAACATATTTGTTTAAAAGCTACAGACCTTGGATTAGGTTCTTTATGGATAAGAGACATTGTATACACACAAGATAAAATTGCACATTTAGTAAAGAAAGATGAAATGGAATTGATTTGTGCAATTTCAATAGGATATTCAGATGAAAGTCCGAGACAAAGATTAAGAAAAAAATTAAAAGATATTATAGAGTGGTATTAATATGGAAAAGAAAATATTAGATTTTTATAAACAAACTAGTTTATATACAGATTTAGGCTTATATAAAGACTTTATGAAAAATTTAACTGATGATATTAATGAACTATGTTTATTACAAAGAAAGCAAATTATTCATCCTATTGCATTTGATAATGTAAATATTAGGAAACAAGAAAAATGTTTTTGGGGAGATATGACAAAAGTGCCAATTACAAGATTAGACTATGAAGACGATTTATTTCCAACAGCTATTAGTATGATTAGTGAATTATTAAGAAAAGATAACAAATATTATAAAGATAGAAAGGCAGAAGATAAAATCCATATTACTTGTAGGGGAGAAGCAATTTTATTGGCTGCTACTTTAAAAGCAAAAGGATATTCAGCAAGAGTAAGGAGTGGATTTGCACCGTATATTGAATATGATGGAGTAAATTATGATCATTGGATTACAGAATACTTTGATGAGATAAAAAACAGATGGATATTAGTTGATGCAGATGAACATTGTCCAAGTCATAGAATGGGATTTGACTTAAATGATATACCAAGGGATAAATTTATTTTTGGGGCAGAAGCTTATTTAGGTATGAGAAATAATAAGTATAAAGCAGAAGAAATATATTACTCCTCTGACCCTGCTACATTAGGATTAAAAGCATCTTTAAGAGGATTATTCTATGATTTTCATGCTTTAATGAATGATGAAATTATATTTTTACATTTACCAAAATATATACAAGATAAAAATTTTGAATTAACAGAAGAAGAATATAAAGAATTAGATGAATTAGCTATATTATTAGTAAACCCTGATAATCATTTTGATGAGTTACAAAGTATATGGAATCATGAGACTAAATATAGAATTATGTCAGGAGCATTAAATGGTTAGTTAAGAATGGTAAACAAAAAGACAAGTTGTTCCAAAAAGTATTGAAATTAAAAAGGTTCTTTTGAAGAAGAAAAATCCAGTTGTGAAGCTAGGATTGGTGGTTAATTAATTAAGGTTAAATATTTTGAGTGCAAATGTTCATGAAGTACTTTATTTTAACAACATGGTATGATATAATATAAATAATTCTTATCATACAATCTCTTATGGAGTTGACATATAAAACAAGAAAACAGCCCAATAAATATTGGAAGGGAGGAACTTACTATGAGTAGCACATTAGCCAGTATTATTCTTTCTATGGGAGTAGCATTTGCTATTTATCGAATTACGATATATTTTGCAAAGAAAAAAAGCAAATCTACTACAAGAGTAAAAATTAAGGAAAGTAATATTGATATGAGATTTTACTCAACACCATCATTTGACTTTCCTAATGTTCAATCTGAGCTAGATTTACGATGTTTAGATTTTGGACAACATTGTTTAAATGAAACAAAGAATGAACTACAAGTAACTCAATACTGCAAGTATTAAGGAGAAAAAATGTGTGAAGAAATTCACGAGTTTTTAGAATCACAATGTATTCATATTGATGAAAACGCAAGAGCTTGGGTTTTAATAAACTAAAATAGTAAATGGAAATAACGAGATATAGCTAAAGTTTTGATGACTTGGTTATATCTTGTTATTTTTTATAACGAAGAAAAAATTAGATAATATTTTTGAACTGATAATGATAGTATCTAAGATGAATTAGAAATGTAACAATATAGAAATAATGAAATGTATAAAATACAAAAAATGTCTTGACTTTTGTTAATAAAAAAGAGTATAATGAATATAATA
>CANRLO010000053.1 GCA_947631495.1 uncultured Clostridia bacterium | reverse complement strand
CATTTGCAGGCCCAATTACCTTTAAAAACTCAAAAAATGCACAAGAAATTGTTTCTATGGTACCAATGGATAAAATATTAATTGAAACAGATAGCCCTTACTTAGCGCCAGAGCCTAAAAGAGGAACTAGAAACGATAGCAGAAATGTAAAACTAGTAGCGCAAAAAATAGCAGAATTCAAAAATATGAAATTAGAAGAAGTAGCAAAAATGACCTATGAAAATGCAATGAAAATTTTTGAAATAAAATAATTGGATATTTTTATTAGTTGAATATTTTGGAAAAAATTCTCAAAAAAAGAATAAAATACCAAGTCAAAGCATATACTATAGTAAAGACAAGCATTACAAGCCTTCTAACAAGAAGAAAAAAACGTAGAGCACATAAGGCTGTAAGAAACTTAAAAATTTGACACAAGAAAGAAACAATGATATAATGACCATGCAATCCAAAGAGGAGGAAAAAAATTTTTATGAACAAAAATGAAAAGGCATCTGTATCCATGACAAGAATATTAGCTATTAGTTGCATATTTATATTCATTACAGGAATCGGTGTTATGGCATCAAATGCTAGGTTAACTAATATAAAAATCATACTTTCAAACGATTATGAAATGACAGTATTAACCGCAAAAACAAAAGTAGAAGAAATATTAAACGAAAATCACATTACTTTAACACAAGAAGAAATAGTAACTCCAAGTTTAGAGGAAAATATTACAGAAAATAAAACCATTCATATTTTTAATAAAGCAGAATATCAAGGCGAAAAAGCAGAAAAAGAAAATGTTATTACAAAAGAAGAAATTCTAAGTTCATATGGAACCATTACTGAAAAATTAGTAACAGAGCAAGTTGTTATTCCTTATGAAACTATTACAAAAGAAGCAACAGGAGAAGGAATAAGACAAAATAGAATTATTCAAAATGGTGTTGATGGTTTAAAAGAAATTACTTATAAAGCAAAATATCAAAATGAAGTAGAAATAGAAAGAATTGAAATATCATCTAAAATTATAAAAGAGCCAGTAACAAAAATAGTAGAAGTAAGAACAGCTCAAGTTACTTCAAGAGGGGCAACAGAAAGAGTTGCTACAACAAATCCAGCATTAACAGCATCTACAGCACTTGCTAAAAAAGTAGAAGGAATTACCCCAATAATAAAATCATTTAATACATCTGCTTATTGTGCTTGTATGAAATGTTGTGGAAAAACAAATGGAATTACAGCATCTGGAGCAAAAGCTACTCAATGGTATACCGTAGCAGCAGGAAGTGGGTATAAAATGGGAACGGTTATTTATATTCCAGCTTTAAAAGACAAGCCAAATGGTGGTTGGTTTGTAGTACAAGACAGAGGCGGAGCTATTTCAAATAGTAAATTAGATATTTATATGGATTCTCATAATGCTGCTTTGCAATATGGAAGAAAAACACTAGAAGCATATGTATACGAATTTTAAAAAAGAACAAATCAAATTTGATTTGCTCTTTTTTTCTGTCTAATTTTACAAAATAAAAAACAAAACAATAAAAATTAAGAACCGCAAATGCTTAATTTCCTAAGAAAATTCACATAATATATTGAAAAAGTAACAAAAATGTAATATAATTGTAATATAGGGCAGAAATACAAAATCAAATAACAAAGTATCTATTTCCGTAAACGTCTAAAAAGTGGCAAAAAGAATTATTAAAAAACCTGCCAAATATTGCTATTGACGAATGAAATAAAGGCGTTTAAAATAAAATATAGATAACTATATAAAAATAAAAGGATGGTAAAATTATGAATTGGAAAAAGAATTTACTACATATCATGGTAACAGGAGTTATATTAGTAGGAGGAATATCTATTACAGCGACTTCACAAGCTTCTATTGATCAAACTGGAAAATTATTAAAAATGAATACTCCAACTTATCGTAAATCAGGTTATGCTTATCAAGTAGGAATTACTTCTAGTACTACAAAAGAATTGGATATGTGGAAAATTTATGAATATAATATAAATGAAGAAACGATAAAAAATCAAAATAATGCCATTTATTGTTTAAAAATGGGCGTTGGTTTTGGTTCATCAAGTGGTAGCCCAACAGCACCAAGAACATACCAAAAATATGCTGATATGAAAAACCCAAAAGATGAGGCAGATAAAGCTATTTTAGAAGCATATAAAGAAAAATTGCCAGATTCAAAAACAGAAAATTATAATTCTATTATTTGGATTTTAGACCATTGTTATGTACCAGAAACAAGTGCAAGTCCAACACAAGAAGCAATACAAGAAGCAAGAGAATATAAGAAACAATTGCTACAAAATGCTGAAGTTCCACAAGATAGTCATTTATATGATGATAATGATATTATGAATGATTTAATTGATATAGTACAACAACTTTCTATTTGGTATTTTACTAATGGTTCAGATTATCAAGCAACAAACTTTAATGTAAAATTAGCAAATAATACAGCACCTAGTGTTTATAAAAGCTTATCTGATATAAATAGTGACTATTTTGAAATATCAGAAGATTTACTTACTTTATATAATTACTTTGTTAATAATGCTAAAGCTAATAAAAATACAGAACCAAGTACAGATGACGTAACAAATCCAATTAAATTAATATCAGATACAGCAACAGTAACATTACATAAAGATTCTGATGGAAGTCAATATTATTTAGCAGGTCCTTATCAAATAAATAAACAAACAAGTAAAGAATTTACAATAAGTGATATGACTGTAAATAATAGTAATTCATATACATTATTAAATAGTAGTAAGCAAGAAAATGGAAGTACAATAAAAGACTTTGCAACATCCGGAGAACAATTTTATTTAAAAATACCAAAACAAGCAGATACTAATATTGAAAATGTAGAATTAAAAATTAATACAAAAATAAAACAAAATACAATTACATATTGGGAAGTAAATGGCAGTAGTTCTGCTAATGAACAACCTGTTGTAGAAATAAAACCACAAGAAAAAACTTTTGAAGCAAAAGTTTCATTAAAAGTTTTAAACTTTGACTTAGCTTTAAGAAAATTTATTACAGAGGTTAATGGTAACCCTGTAAATAATCCAACAAGAGTGCCAGATGTCCAAAAAGAAACTTTAGCAGGAAGTACAACAACAGCTACAAAAACACATACAAAAACACCAGTAGAAGTAAAACCAGGAGATAAAGTTAAATATACCATTCGTATATATAATGAAGGAGAAGTAAGTGGTTATGCTACAAAAGTAGTAGATTATTTACCAAACGGATTAAAATTAGACCCAGATAGTACCATTAATAGAGACAATAATTGGGAACAAAACGGAAATACAATTACTTCAACAAAATTACAAAATGATTTAATTGAGCCATATGTTAGTGGACAAGATATAAAATATAAAGATATAGAAGTAGAATGTATTGTAGAAGCACAAAATTCTGAAAGTGAGCAAAGATTTAAGAATGTAGCAGAAATTACAGAAGCGCAAAATCAAAATCATGAAGAAATAGTAGATAGGGATTCTATACCAAACAACTTAAAAGAAGAAGAAAAGAACAACTATAACCCAGGAGAATCAACAAAAGGATGGGGTTATGAAGATGACGACGACTACGAAGAATTAGTAATACCAGGAAAAACCTTTGACTTAGCTTTAAGAAAATTTATAGAAAAAGTAAATAATATAGATGTTCCTCAAACCAGAGAGCCAGATGTAAAAGAAGAAACATTAACAGGAAGTACTACAACAGCAAGAAAAGAACATATCAAAACGCCAGTACAAGTAAAACCAGGAGATACCGTTTTATATAAAATTCGTGTATATAATGAAGGAGATTTAAGCGGTTATGCTACAAAAGTAGTAGATTATTTACCAGAAGGACTAGAATTAACAGAAGGTAGTGACATTAACACAACTAACGGATGGACACAAGAAGGAAATAAAATTACTTCAACCAAATTACAAAATGAGTTAATTGAAGGATATGTTAGTGGACAAGAAATTAAGTATAAAGATTTACAAGTAGAATGTACTGTTACAGCAAAATATTCAACAAGTGAGCAAACTTTAAAGAATGTAGCAGAAATTGTAGAAGCAACATGTAAAGATAATCCAGAAATTACTGATAGAGATTCTACTCCAAACAATTTGAAAGAAGAAGAAAAGAACAACTATAACCCAGAGCATTCTACAGAAGGATGGGGTTATGAAGATGACGATGACTACGAAGAATTAGTAATACCAGCAAGAAGCTTCGACTTAGCATTAAGAAAATTTATTACACAAATTGGAGAAAGAGAATTAAACAGAGAACCAAATATTATTTTAGACCCATTAATTAAAAACACAGATACAACAGCAATTTATAATCATAGAAAAGACCCAGTTGGAGTATCTGTTGGAGATATTGTAATTTATACTATTAGAATCTATAATGAAGGACAATTAGATGGTTATGTAAGTGAAGTAACAGATTACTTACCACCACAATTAGAATTTGTAACAGATGATGAAGAACACTTCAATGCAAAATATGGTTGGACAATTGATAAATCTTTAAGAAAAGCAACTACAAAACTATTTGCAAGAATACAAGATGACAACAACATTTATACAGATGAAAACGAAGAAAACATGCTTAAGGCATTTGATGGACAACATTTAGATTCAAAAGAACTAAAAATTAAATGTAGAGTAGTAGAAACAGCAACTAGAAGTAGTATTATTACAAATATTGCAGAAATTACAGAATTTACTGATGCACAAGGAAATGTAGTTACAGATAGAGACTCTCAAAAGAAAAATGCTAATATACCAAATGATGAAGATTTAATGGATTATAAAGGAAACGAAAGTAATAAATCAATCTTGACAGATGAAACATATTTCTACAAAGGACAAGAAGATGATGATGACTTTGAAAAACTAATCTTAGAAGAATTTGATTTAGCATTAAGAAAATTTATTACAAAAGTAAATGATACACCTATAACAAGCAGAGAGCCAAAATTTACTAATGTAAAAGATGACAATGGAAATTATATTTATGAACACAGTAAAGAGCCTATTGAAGTAGAAACTACAGATGTAGTAGAATATACAATCCGTATTTTTAACGAAGGTGATATAGCAGGATATGCAAAAGAAATTACAGATAATATTCCACAAGGTTTAGAATTTTTACCAAATAACGAAACAAATAAAGAATATGGTTGGGTTATGTTAGACGAAAATGGAGATCCAACAGAAAATGTAGAAGAAGCAGTAAAAATTACAACAAATTACTTATCAAAAGAACAAGAGCAAGAAGCAGGAGACAATTTAATTGAAGCATTTGATAGTACAAAAACTTCACCAGATTATAAAGATGTAAAAGTAGCATTCAAAGTAGTTTCTTCTCATACATATACAGGTATCATTACAAACATTGCAGAGATTTCAGACGATAGTGATGAAACAGGAAACGAAGTAGAAGATAGAGATTCAACACCAGATAATAACAACGAAAAAGAAGATGATATTGATGAAGAACATGTAAAATTGGCTTACTTTGACTTAGCATTAAGAAAATTCATTACAGCCGTAGACGATAAAGAAATAACAAGTAGAGTACCACAATTTAAAGTAACAGAAGACGGAAAATACACTTATGAACACAGCAAAGAGCCAGTAGAAGTAGAAAACGGAAATATTGTTACTTATACTTTAAGAGTTTACAATGAAGGAACCAAAGATGGTTATGCTAAGGAAATTAAAGACGATTTACCAGAAGGTCTAGAGTTCTTACCAGAAAACGAAATTAACAAAGAATATGGCTGGGTTATGGTAGATGAAAATGGAGAACCAACAGAAAATATAGAAGACGCAGTAGCAATTACAACAAATTATCTATCAAAAGAACAAGGCGATTTAAATGAAAGAGATAATTTACTAAAAAAATTCGCTCCAACCACTATGGAAGAACCAGATTATCGTGATGTTAAAATTGCTTTCAAAGTAACAGAACCAAATACATCTGATAGAATTCTAATTAACCAAGCACAAATTTCTGATGATTCTGACAAAGATGGAAAAGATGTAATAGATGAAGACTCTACTCCAGATAAATGGATTGAAGACGAAGATGACCAGGATATAGAAAAGGTTAAAGTAAAATACTTCGATTTATCATTAAGAAAATGGGTAACAGAAACAATTGTTATAGATGAGGGAAAAGAAACAGTCACACCAACAGGACATAAAGCAGAAGACGACCCAGAAGAACTTGTAAAAGTAGAAATAAAAGAAAGTAGATTAAATAAAGTAGTCGTAAAATTCCGTTATAAAATAAGAGTAAAAAATGAAGGAGAAATTGCAGGTTATGCAACTGAAATTTCAGACTATATTCCAGAAGGACTAAAATTTGTACAAGAAGATAATCCAGATTGGAAAGAAGTAGATGGAAAAATTGTAACAGAAGCCTTAAAAGATACTTTATTACAACCAGGTGAAACTGCAGAAGTAGAAGTATTACTTACTTGGATTAATGGTAAAAACAACTTCGGAGAAAAAATAAATGTAGCTGAAATTAGTAAAGACAAAAATGATAGTGATACACCAGATATAGACTCAACACCAGACAATAAAGAACCAGACGAAGATGATATTGATGATGCACCAGTTATTTTATCTGTAAAAACAGGTATAGGAGCAAATATGCAATATATAACAATAGCAACAATTTCTTTAGGAATTTTAGCAACAGGAGTCATTCTAATTAAAAAATATATCTTATAATATAAAAACACACAGTTAACAAATGTTAATTGTGTGTTTTTTTAAAGAAAAATAGTTTACATTAAAAAATGCTTATGATATAATTTTTTCAGTTTTAAAATAATTTGTTTAGGTTTATAATAGTAGAGGTGAAAATAGATGAATCAAATATTATATATGAATAATCAGAAAAAGAAAGGTGGACCTTTAGAGTTAAAAACAATCTTTTTAATTTTTGCTATTCTTTTCATACTATTTGGATTAATATTAGCCGTTGTAGCTTGTTTTACAATAATAAAAGACAAACAAGAAAATGAAACAATTCCAGTGGTAGAAATTTTACCAGAAGGTGCAATGTTAAAACTAAAAATAACACATGATAAAATCATTGATAAAGTAGTATATTCTTGGAATCAAAATACAGAAACTGTTTTACAAGGAATGGGTAGGTTAGAAATAGAAGAAAATATTTCTATGCCAAAAGGAACCAATAATTTTGTATTAAAGGTAACAGATATTAACAATAAAACAACAACTTATCAAAATACTTATACCTTACCAGAAGGAGATGTAACAGAGCCAGAAATTGAATTATTAGTTGAAGGTTCAAAAATAAAAATAGTAGCAAAAGATGAAACAGAAATAGATTATATTACTTATTATTGGAATGAAGAAGATGAAACAACAGTACAAGTAAGAGAGGACTCTCCAAAACAAATTGAAGAAAAAATAGATATTTTAAAAGGAGAAAATACATTAAATATTGTTGCAGTAGATAAAGCAGGAAACGAAACAACAAAAGAACAAATCTTCAAAGGAGTAAAAAAACCAAAAATTGCTTTAGAGAAAAAAGATAATAATCTAATCATTACAATAACAGATGAAGAGGGTATTCAAAAAGTTGAATATACACTAAATGGAGTAGATTATTCTACAGACCCACAAAATACAGGAAAACCTTTAAATAGAAAAGAGTTTAAAATTACACAGCCTTTAGCACAAGGAGAAAATAAAATTACAATTAGGGCTTATAATATTAGTGGGTTACAAGAAGAAACTTCGGGTGAAGCAACAATTTAGAAATAAAAGAGGAGAAAAAATGAATATGGATACAATTTTCTATTTGGGCGCATATGTTATTTTATATTCTTTTGCAGGTTGGGTATTGGAATCTGTATCCAAAACAATAGAACAAAGAAAATTTGTAAATAGTGGTTTTTTATATGGACCATTTTGCCCAATCTATGGCTTTGGAGCATTAATTATGCTACTAGGTTTAAATTTCTTAAAAGAAAAACCAATTTTACTATTTATTGCAGCGTTTTTTCTATTATCAATTTGGGAATATTTAGTAGGTGTATTTTTAGAAAAAGTATTTAAAACAAAATATTGGGATTATTCTCACCTAAAATGGAATTTTCAAGGAAGGGTGTGTTTAAAAAATTCTTTATTTTGGGGAATTTTAGGAGTTTTATTTGTTTGCTGTATTCATCCTTTTATTGAACACTATATTAAAATGGTACCTTTTTCTATATTAGTTTATACTGATATTATCTTAGCCATTGCAATTTTAGTTGATTTAATCTTTAGTGTTATTGCAGTTACAAATTTTGGAACAATGCTTACCAAAATTAATGAGCTAGGAGAAAATATAAAAGACAAAGTGAAGGAACTAAAAGAATTAAAAGATAAAAATAAGCAAAAAGTTGCAACTATTGAAAAAAGCAGTATTGAAAATATTGAAAGCATAATTCAAGAATTAAAGACAAAAGAAGCAAAATTAAAAATTCGTATTTATAAACAAGCAAATCGTTTGAAAAAAGCATTTCCAAGTATGAAGTCAGAAGCAATTACCAATTTTTTAAACCAAAAAATAGACATTCCAAAATTGAAAAGAAATAGTAAAAAGAAAAATAAGGAGTAAATATGGTACAAGAAATTTATTTAATAGACGAAGATAAAGAACTAAAAGAGACATTAAAAAGAATTTTTAAAAATGATAAAGAATATCGTTTTACAAGTGTTACTACTAATAATTTAGAAGTTGCTTTAAAAAATATTCCTTCTCTTATCATTATTAATGAAGATACTATAAAAGAAGATATCATTGAAATGTGTCAAAAAATAAAACAAGATGAGGATAATAGTATTACTCCTATTATTATCCTATCTTCTAATAATGAACATGAGCATAGATTAGCTATGCTAAAAATGTGTATTGCTCACTACATAAAACATCCAATAGATGAAGAATACTTATATTACACTATAAAAAACATTTTAAAATTAATTTATATTAATAGAAGGGTCAGCCCTTTAACTGGACTACCTGGAAATGTTCAAATACAAGCAGAATTAAAAAAGCGTTTTGCAGCTAAAGAAACCTTTGCAATGATGTACTTAGATTTAGACAATTTTAAAGCTTATAATGATGTGTATGGCTTTTTAAAAGGTGATGAAATTATTAAATTTACGGCCAAGACCATTTTAAAAAATGTTCATACAGATGAATATGAAGATAGTTTTGTAGGTCATATTGGTGGAGATGACTTTGTAGCTATTATTTCAAAAACAGATTATGATAGAATATGTCAAAATATCATTGCTGACTTTGATACAAATGTCCTACAATATTTTACAGAAGAAGATAGTAAAAAAGGTTATATAGAGGTAGAAAATAGAAAGGGAATTATTGAACAATTTCCACTTACTTCTATTTCAATTGGTGTTGTAGAAGTAGAAAAAGGAAGATTTCACAATGTGCTAGAAATTGGAGAAGCAGGTGCAAGTGTAAAACACTTAGCAAAAACTATTCAAGGAAGTACTTACGTAATTGATAGAAGGAAACATTATGAAAAAGAATAAAATAAAAAATATGTTATGGTTAGAACTAGGAATCTTGTTTTTAGTTCTAATTATTTTTATAATAATTCAATTTGATATAATCAAATTTATACCAACATGTCCAATTCATCGTATTTTTGGAATTTTATGTCCTAGCTGTCAAGGAACAAGATGTGTGCTTTCTTTTATAGCAGGAGATTTTGCCGCCAGTTTTACATACCATCCTGTATTCTTTACTACAATAGTGTATTTAATGACAGTAAATATTATTTTTATTGTAAATGCATTTCGAAAAAAAGAAATCTTAACTTTTTTATATCCAAAAACAAAATTCTGGATTATATTTATTATTATATTAGGCATTTTTACAATAGTAAGGAATATTCCAATATAGGTATAAAATAAAAAAACTCTCATAAGATATATAAAGTATCAAAGGAGAGTTTTTTTATGGTTGTTTTAGATAAAAAGAGAATTTTAGTTATCATGTCATTCGTTACTATTTCTGTATTCGCCTTTACCTTTCAAAAAGCACAAAAAAAAGAAACAATACCAACGGTAGCACTTCCAGTAAGCAATAAGGTAATTGTTATTGACGCAGGGCATGGCGTGCCAGATGAGGGAGCACA
>CANRLO010000052.1 GCA_947631495.1 uncultured Clostridia bacterium | reverse complement strand
AACAAATTATTTGGTGAATACTTAATGAATGCACAAGGTGAAGACGTTGTTGCAGGTGTTAGAACACCACAACATATCGACCAATTAAAAGATACAAATCCAAAAGCATACGAAGACTTTGTAATGTATGCAGAAAAACTTGAAAAACATTACAGAGATATGCAAGATATGGAATTTACTATTGAAAGAGGAAAATTATTCTTCTTACAAACAAGAAATGGTAAAAGAACAGCAAATGCTGCATTACAAATTGCAGTTGATTTAGTAAACGAAGGTATGATTACAGAAAAAGAAGCAGTATTAAGAGTTGAGCCACAACAATTAGATCAATTATTACATCCAAACTTTGACCAAGCTGCTTTAAAAGCTGCAAAAGTAGTAGCAAAAGGTTTAGCTGCTTCTCCAGGAGCTGCAACAGGTAAAGTAGTATTCACAGCAGAAAGAGCTGTTGAATTACACAAAGCAGGAGAAAAAGATTTAATATTAGTAAGACTTGAAACATCTCCAGAAGATATTGATGGAATGAACGTATGCCATGGCGTACTTACAGTACGTGGTGGTATGACATCACACGCAGCCGTTGTTGCACGTGGTATGGGAACATGCTGTGTTGCAGGTTGTGGTGAAATTACTGTTAATGAAGAAGAAAAATACTTCGTACTTCCAGAAGGTAGAAAAGTAACAGAAGGAGAATGGATTTCTCTTGATGGTTCTACAGGTAATGTATATGGAGAAAAAATTGAAACAGTTGATGCAACAGTTTCAGGAAACTTTGCTACATTAATGGGATGGGCTGATCAATATAGACAATTAAAAGTAAAAACAAATGCAGATACACCAAAGGATGCAAAACAAGCATATAAATTTGGTGCACAAGGTATAGGACTATGCCGTACAGAGCACATGTTCTTTGCACCAGATAGAATTGCTGCTATCCGTGAAATGATTGTATCAAGAACACCAGAACAAAGAGCAAAAGCATTAGAAAAAATCCTTCCAATGCAAAGAGGAGACTTTGAAGGACTATATAGAGAAATGAAAGGTTACCCAGTAACAATCCGTTTCTTAGATCCACCTCTACATGAATTCGTACCACACGAAGACGAAGCAATTAGAGATTTAGCAAAAGAAATGGGACTTTCTTTTGAAGAATTAAAGAATATCTGTGAAGGATTAAAAGAATTCAACCCAATGATGGGACATCGTGGATGCCGTTTAGCAGTTACTTACCCAGAAATTGCAGAAATGCAAACAAAAGCTGTTATTCAAGCTGCTATTAACGTAAACAAAGAAGGAATGAATGTAGTTCCAGAAATCATGATTCCACTTGTTGGAGAAGTAAAAGAATTAAAATATGTAAAAGACATCGTAGTAAAAACTGCAGATGCAGTTATTAAAGAAGCAGGAGTAGACCTAAAATATAAAGTAGGAACAATGATTGAAATACCAAGAGCTGCTCTAACAGCTGATGAAATCGCTAAAGAAGCTGAATTCTTCTCATTTGGTACAAACGACTTAACTCAAATGACATTCGGTTTCAGCCGTGATGACGCTGCTAAATTCTTAGGAGATTACTACGACAAGAAAATTTATGAATCAGATCCATTTGCTAAACTTGACCAAAACGGTGTTGGAAAATTAGTAGAAATGGCTGCAAAACTAGGAAGACAAACAAGACCAGACCTAGACTTAGGAATCTGTGGAGAGCATGGAGGAAACCCAGCATCTGTAGAATTCTGCCATAATGTAGGATTAGACTATGTATCTTGCTCACCATTTAGAGTTCCAATTGCAAGATTAGCTGCTGCACAAGCTGCAATCAAAAATCCTAGAAAATAATTGAACAGGAGGGACGCCCCTTTTCGTTCCAAAATGGAACGCTGGGGACACCCCTTCTTTTTTTTTTATGCCATTTGGACGCTCTTTTTTGGCAATAAATTGCCATTTGGGACACCCCTTAGTTTTTTGATACATTAGTTTTTCTATATTATTTTTTTACATAGCAGTTTTAAGCTGTTTTATTGCTAATGCAAGAGTATTATTTAATGTCATATAATTGTAATACAAAAGTAAAGAAACAGTAATACACTTTTTTACGTTTCATGCTATAATATAAAAGCATTTAAAAAACAAAGGTGAAGAAAATGAACGAAGAAGAGAAAAAAATAACAGAAACAAATGAAATTGAAGAAGTAAGTAAAACAAGAAAAGAAGAATTTGACAAAATTTTAGAAAAAATAAAGAAAATGTCAGATGCTATTAGCTTACATGAAAATGTTAAAAATGCTGTATCCAAAGAAGAAGTAGATAACAATTATTTAAAATATATTGAAAATTCTTTAGAGGATAGGCTTTTTAATGATGCTAAATTTGATAAAATAAAATCAAAAGTATTATTAGAAGTAGTATGTCCATGTTTAGCTGAAATTGAAAATTTCGAAACAGAAAAATTAGAAATTGCAGATGTGGGTAGTCACTTTGAAGAACAAGAAAAATATATGGATAAAATTTGCGTATATGATGGAAAATTTGTATGCTTATTTGGCGTAAATGAAATAAATCCTGAAAAAGTTATAAAATATGAACCTAGAAAATTTAGCCGTGTTGATATGATTCAAGCAATTTGCGAAAAATTAGAAGAAGGCAAAACAGTTCAAATGGAACAATATGATGAATATTATGTTATAACTGATGAAAATAGTCTAAAAGTTTTTTCAGAAAGAAAAGTAACAGCATTACTAAAAATAGAAGAAACAATATTCGACAAAATGAAAAATAAACTACTTTCTGTTTTTAATAAAAAAGCATTTACCAAGAAAAAATATTTACCTAATATAGAATTAGTTTATGATACTAATCCAAATCGTTTCAAAACTTTTGAACATAAGAGCAAAATTGATGCAAAATCAAGAATGAAAGCATTATTACATAAAGAAAGAGAAATAACAAGAAGCACGAATTCATAAAGTCGTGTTTTTCTTTTTAATTATATTAAATAATAATCTCAGAGGGAATATAAGAAAATTAGTCTTCAAAAGATAATAAGAATGATATTGAAGTAGCATTAACAGATTTATGTGATAATTTAGAAAAAGAATTAGAAAGAACAGTTATTAGTAAAGAAAATGCATTAAATTATAAATATTTAGATGATAGTAAACTATATAAAAATAGATTAGATAAGGGAAAAGAAAAACATAATGATATCAAATAATATGCAACTAATAGTTGTCAATGTTGCTAGTTTGAATTGGTAGAAAAATTATATTTATAGTTATATAATCTTTTTACTAAATATAAAAGAGGTGTTTTTAATGGAAATAAAAGATAAAATTCAACAATTAAGAAAGAATAAAAATTTATCGCAAGAAAGATTGGCAGAAGAATTAAATATATCAAGACAAGCTATTGCTAAATGGGAAAGTGGAGAAACAATGCCAGACATTAATAATTTAATTCAAATAAGTGATATATTTAATATTTCTCTTGATAGATTGTTGAAAGATGATAATTGTGTAGACAATTTGAATAACAATTATAATTATAAATCAAATGAAGTCATAGAATTTTTAATAAATGCAAAAAAAAATACTTATGCTGGAAATAATCCTATTGAGCAAGTTTCTACTAGACCTAAATCACATGATTTAAAATATGAAGATGGAAAATATAAATATATAGATACATATTTAGGAGGAGAAAGGTTTATTGGAGAAGAGGCAGTATTCATTAATAATGAACCAATTTGGGCGATGAATTATAATGGAATAGAAATAAATGAAAAATTTTCTAGCTCATTTCTAAAAAAAGCCTTATTAACTGTAAATCCGGAATTACCGTATAGAGGGCAAAGAAAATTCCAAGATGGTGATTATGTATATACTTGTGAAGTAACTGGAAAGTTTGAGTATTTTTCAGGAAAGGAAATAATATATTTCCAAGATGAAAAAGTATATGAATGTAGTTTTTCTGGAGGAATAGTAAAATAATTTCCTTATTCTCTTTACGAAAAGCAAAAATTAGTTTATAATAAAAAAGTAACTTAATACAATGTGTTTCTTAAAATGGAGGTAACAACAAAATGGAAAAGGAAAAGAAAAAAAGAATTAAAACCTTAACCACCAGAAACCTGCAGGAGTCAATGAAAAACGGAGGCTGTGGCGAGTGCCAAACTTCCTGCCAGTCGGCCTGCAAAACCTCATGCACAGTAGGTAACCAGACCTGCGAGAAGATTAAATAAGGCAGAATTAGTTCAAAAAAATGCAAATTAGCAAAGACTAAAAAGAACTAAACACCTACTTCTTCTTCTCAAAATAAAAAACAAAAAAGCACAGAAACATCGAAAAAGCCGTAGAATTACGGCTTTTTTGATGCTATAGGGAAGTTCTGTTTTTAACTAGAATGAACTAAAAAATAAACAACCGAAAAAATAGTATACAAAAGAAAAACAAAAATTTACATAAAAACTATTTACAAACAAAAAATAACATGATATAGTAAAGTCATTCTTATTTAATTCAAATCAACACAAAAGAAAAAATCTAGGAAAAATAAAATTAAAAATGTTATGCAAAATTTTTTTTACATCGAAATTAAAAGTCTAGTATTATTAAAATAAAAATAATTAAGAAAAATTCAAAAAATTCAATTAAATTAAAATTATAGTCTTTAATTTTCCAAGAAAAAGAAAATTTTAAACGGAAGGAGGTATGTTATTAGATAAATAGGGGGCTTAAATCAACTAATTTGAATTAAGAGAAAATAACAAAAATATTATTGTGCTATTGTGCTTTTTTAGCATGCATGATAATATAAGAAAGGACAAATAAGTGGAATTAAACCTAAAAAATGATATAATATTTAAAGCCTTCTTTGCAAAACAAGGAAATGAAAAATATTTAAAAAGCTTTTTAGAAGCATTACTAAAAAAGAAAATACAAGAAATAGAAGTAATGCGGAGAAGTAAGTTTACTTCAAATGAAAAAGAAGACAAATTAGGAAGAATAGATATAAAAGCAACAATAAATAAAAATGAAATAATAAATATAGAAATGCAATTAAAGAATCAGCATGATATGGAAAAAAGAAGTGAATTTTATGGAGCAAAGTTAGTTACAAATCAATTAGAAAAAGGGAAGAAATACATAAAACTAAAACCAGTAATATTAATTAACATTTTAAACTATAACTTATTAGAAGTACCAGAATATTGCACCAGAACAGTAACAGTAGCAGAAAAACATAGAGAATATGAAGTAGTAAAAGACATAACATATTATTTTATAGAACTACCCAAATTTAGAAAAAGCAAGCCAAGACTAGCAAACATGTTAGAAGTATGGCTAGCACTAATCGATGGAGAAGGGGGATTAATCGAAATGGGAAAATATAAATATAAAATTATAGAGGAAGTAGAAAAAGAACTAGAAGAAATATATGCAGATAAAGAACTAAAAGCACTACTAGACTATAGACAAAGTGCAGATTTAGATAGAAATTCAGCATTATATAATGCAGAGCAAAAAGGAATAAAAAAACGGAATAAAAGAATCAACCATAGAAATTGCAAAAAAATTGAAACAAAAGAAATTATCAATAACAGAAATAGCAGAAATAACAGGATTAACAAAAGAAGAAGTAGAAAAATTATAATATATTTATTATTCTAAAATACTTTGTTTTATAATATAAAAATAATAAGTAAAAAAATAAAAAATAAGAAAAATAAGCGATTTTTCTTATTTTTTATATAGTAGGAATTTCTGCAGACGATAAATATGGAAAGCCTTAGATTTTATTATAAAAATATAATCAGTAAAATACCTCAAAATAATAACCTAAAAAATATATTTTTTCGACAAAAAAATACACAAAAACTATTGAAAACATAGCAAAAATATAGTAAAGTTAATATAGAAGCAAAGCATATTGCAATATATAAAAAGAATATATTTATAGCAATATGAAAAATAAAAAATAAAAGTGGGAGTAGTGGTATTATGAAAAAAACACGTATCAAATATTTAATATTGCTTTTAGCAATACTTTTTTTATTACCAACTATTGTTTTTGCAAAAGATAATATAACTTTACAAACAGATAAAGAATATTTAGAAATAGGAGAAGAAATTATTGTAACTGCTAAGTTACCTACTGAAAATAAATTATATGCACTAACAGCTACATTAAGTTATGATGAGAATGTTTTTGAAGCAATTGATGATGGCAACTTCACTTTAGCAGATACGGACAAAGAAGTGATTTATAATGCCAAAAATAAAAAATTTGGTCTAATTAACAAGTCAGGAGAAATTCCAGAGAATTTGTTAAGCGTTCGTTTAAAAGTAAAAAAAGGTGCAAATGTTGGTAGAACAACCATTTCTTTAACTAATGTTTCTGCTTCAGACGGAAAGAATAAATTTTATTATGATGATGTATCAACAACCGTCATTGTAACGCGTGATGCAGAAGATGGGGAAGTAGTACCAACTAATAAAAATGAAGATATTACAACTAATACACAAGGAAATACTACAATTAAAACATTTACTACAAAACCTATTATTATAGGTTTTTCAGTAATGCTTGCTTTATTCATAATAATTTGCATTATAGTAAATGTTTTAGGAATAAGAAATAGAAAACAAGTTACAATAGCGCTAATTGTTCTAAGTTGTATTTGTGCAATAACTATTATTTCACTATGCATAGTTAATATAAGCAAAAAAGATGTCAATAATGATGGCATTAAAAACTATGAAGATGCAAAAGACATTATTAAATATCTTATTGATATAGAAGGTACAAATACAAACGAAGAAGATGTAAAACCAAACATAAATGAAGAACAAAACAATGGTGCAGGAGAAACTAACAAAACACAAAATAGTGGAAGCACAGGTTCATCTAGTTCAAACAATAACAACAATAATAGTAATAATAACAATCAAACAACAAATCCAGATAATGAACGCCCAGGTAACCCTGACTACGACGTAGACAATGATGGAGATGTTGACATTGATGATGCTGGTGGAAGCGTTCAAGATACAACAGAAAATACAAAATATGAAGTAAAATTAAGTGAAATAAACGAGAATCATTATTTCTTGAAACAAGAAAAAATATCATTAAGCTTTTCTGCTACTATTACACCTAATGAAAAAATAGAAAAAGTTATTATTAATGGGCAAACTTATCCTGTATTAAGTAATGACTCATACTATAATGTTACATTAGATGCACAAAATGAAGCAGGAGTAAAAGAATATAAAATTTCAAAAGTAATTTTAAGTAATAAACGTGAAGTAGAAACTAAATTAACTATTAAAAAAGAAGTTTTAAAAGATGAACCATATGTAGATATGTTTAGCGTTAGTGATGAAAATGATGCATTAAACTTTAGACTAGAAGATAAAGATAATGCTTTTATAAAGGGACATATTTTAGTTTCTGATGAGAAAAGCAATATTGTAATAAATCAAGACATACAAAAAGAAAATCATATTTCTTATAAATTTGAAGAAGATGTAGCTTATAACATTTTAATTACAGGAGCTTATGACCTTGATAGTAACGAACTAAATGATATTACAGGGGAACAAAACTTATATGAAAATCAAGAAATGTATATGCATACTTTTAAAATAGCAAGTAATTATGATTTTAAAATTAGCAATGTTAGCATTACAGATGCAATAGAAAAAGGACAAAAACCAACTATTTCTTTTGATAGTACAAACAATAAAGACATTAAAATAGATTATGTTGTAATTAATAATGAAGAATATGATGTTAGTTTAAAAGACGGAAACCATTATGAAGTTATTTTAGAAAAAGTAGATACTTCTAACTTTGGAAAATTCCATATTGATATAGAAGAAGTAGTATTAGATAACTTTAAAGATTTCAAAAAAGATAAAGACTACAGCATAAATCAATTAACTTATAATGTATTGAAAAATGCGCCAACAATTGAAAATATTACTATAACAGAAAATAAAGAAGCAAAAAATGTTTCTGTTTCTTACAACTTTAATGATGCAGATGATACATTAGAAAATTTAACAGCAGTTTTAGTAGATTCTACAGATAAAATTATTGATACAAAAGATATTGAAAACCCTAAAAACAATCCTATTATTACATTATCTTATGGAAATAATGTAGATGGAAGATATAAAGTAAAATTCCTTGCAGATTGCAATTTAGGTACAGATAGACACATTTATACAGATAAAAATATTGGAGAAGAAGAAATACTAACTCAAACCGATATTTATATTGTAAATGCTACAGTTACAACAGTTTATCCACAGAAAAACCAACCACAATATAAAATAACTTATGAAGTATATGCTTCTGATAGCGTTAAAAAAATACAAGATAACCTATTTTACAATGTAGTATCTGGAATTACTATAAATGGATTAAATTATGATGCAGATAAAACAAAACAAGCCTTCACATCTACTATAAGCTTTACAGTACCAAGCGAATCAGGTATTGTAGAACTAGAGGCAACTAGAGTACAATTACAATTTGAAGATTACAACCGTAATATACATCAATTCTTCTCTGTAAAACCACATATAACAAAAATTGATGTATTAAAAGACAAACCAACCATTGAAAATCTTTCTATTGAAAATGAAGACTATGCAAAAAAACAAGTAACCTTTAAATTTGATGTTGTAGATGATAACGGCGGATTTGAAAGCGGAACTATTGAACTTAATAATCAAGTTCAAACAATTCAAAGAGGAACAAACACAGTAACATTTAAGAATGTTACCGTAGATAAAGCATTTGAATTAAAATTCTATGGAAACTATGACTTAGATACAAATACTTTACCAGAACAAGAGCAACCTCAAAACAAATATACTAATGAACTTATTCATACAGTTTCATATGGACTTTATGATAAAACTGAATATGACAAAATAAAATTAACTAATTTAAGTGTAATTAGCAACAACAAAGATAAATTCTTTGAAAAGAATGAAGATATTAAATTAAACTTTAACATAGAAGAATTAGATGCTACTTTAAACCTTTCTGTTAATAAAATAATAGTAGATAATCAAGAATATACTGTTGAAAATACAGATAATGAATCTTATTCAATTATTAAGGGATATAATAGTGCCGGAGAAAAAGATATTAAAATCGAAGAAATCATCTTAAATAACGGTAAGAAAGTTACTTTAACAAATCCTGCTTCAGTAAAAGCAGAAGTATTAAAAGACGCTGTTACCATGGAAGATTTTGTTTATAGTATTGATGATGAAAATATCAATATGGAATTTGTACTAAAAGATTTAGATAAATCTGTTCAAGGCAATTTAGCAGAGAACATAAAAATACAAGTACTTAATGAAGATGAAGAAGAAATTCAAACCTTCCCATATAACAATAAAGTACAACTTAAGAAACAAGAAGGAGTGCTAAGATACTATATTAAAGTTTTAGCAAATTACGACCGTGATACAAGTAAAGACAATGGGGTAAATAATTATACAAACAAAAATATTTTAGATGAGGTTATTTCAATTGACAAAAACAATATTGAGTTAAGAAACATTACTGATATTACTTTATATAGAGAAGACAATGGAAATACTGTTGCAGTAGAAGAAGTAAAAGTAAGTGATTTACAAAAAAATAAAGAATCTTACTTTGTTACAATTTCTATGGCAGAACTACCTACCGTTCATGGAAAAATTAAAAGTGTTTTAGAAGAAGAAGGAAGATTAATCTTAATTCTTGATTATGAATATACTACAAATGAAGTTACTAAAGAAATAAAAGATTTAAGAATAGACTTTGGAACTGTAAAAAACGGAATTGCAAAAAATGAAGCACGTCCTCAAACATTAGAAGAATTAATTGAAAAAATTAAGAAAAATCCAAATGGTACTTATGCTCTAGAAAGTGACTTAGATGCAGGTACTTATACAAATGATGAACTTTCTGCTATTGATATTATTTTTAAAGGTACATTAAATGGTAATGGATATTCAATTAAAAACTTAAAGAAACCATTATTTAAAGAAATAAATGGTGGAACAGTAGAAAACTTAAAATTAGAAAATGTTGTATTACCATCAAATAATGCTAAAGGAGCTTTAGCTAATAGTAGTAATAAAGCAATAATTAAAAATGTTTTAATTACTGGCTACACGAAAAAATCTAGTGAGGCTCAAACAGGAGCTTTAATTGGAATAGCAAGTAATGGAACTATTATTGAAAATTGTAAAGTTTCTAACTTAGATTTAAGTATAGCTTGGGCACAACAACAAGTTGGTGGCTTAGTAGGTTC
>CANRLO010000051.1 GCA_947631495.1 uncultured Clostridia bacterium | reverse complement strand
TAAACAAGATTATACAAAAAAAGAGTTGCGTTAGCAACTCTCAGAAAGAAAAATCAACGATTTTTCTTATTTTTTATTGCAATTTGGTTATTTTATTTGGAACACTTTTTTTTGGACAATAAACTGCCATTTGGACAGAACTTAAGGTAAAAGAGATAAAAATATAAATATACTTTTCAAACAAAAATAGTAGAAACTCTTTCTATTCAATAAAAAATATGATATAATCAACGCATGTTAAGGAGGTAAATATATGAAAGTAATTTTATTAACAGATATAAAAGGAGTAGGAAAGAAAGACCAAGTTATAAATGCAAGTGACGGATATGCTAGAAATTATTTATTTCCTAAAAAATTAGCAGTAGAAGCAAACAATGAAAATATGTTAAAATTAAAAGCAAAGCAAAATGGAATAGAATATAAAAAGAATGTAGAAAAAGAAGAAGCAATTAAACTAGCAAACAAATTAAAAGAAATAACCTTACCAATAAAAGTAAAAGCAGGAGAGAATGGAAAAATATTTGGAGGAGTTACAGCAAAGGAAATTTCAGAAAGCTTAAAAGCTCAATACAACATAGAAATAGACAAAAAGAAAATTAATCTAACAGAAACAATTAAAACATTAGGTAGTATTACTGTTGATATTAAGCTATATGAAGGAGTAATAGGAAAATTAAAAGTACAAATTTTAGCAGAATAGAGGAGAAGAAAATGGAAGTTGGAAAAGTACCACCACATGATACAGAAGCAGAGCAAGCAGTTATAGGAAGTATGCTTACAGATAAAGATGCAATTATATCTGCGATAGAAATACTAAAAGAAGAAGATTTTTATAGAGAAGATAATAAAGCAATTTATTCTGCTATTTTAAACTTATACAATCGTGCAGAGCCAGTAGATATTATTACACTAAAAGCAGAACTTTCTTCACTTGGAAAGTTAGAAGCAGTTGGTGGGCTAGAATATTTAGCAGAACTTCCAGACAAAGTGCCAACTACTGCTAATGTAGATAAATATATTAAAATTGTAGAAGAAAAATCATTACTTAGAAATTTATTAAAAACTGCCAATGAGATTATTAAATTAGGTTATGATGAAACGCAAGATGTAGATTTTCTTATGGACCAAGCTGAAAAGAAAATTTTTGATACTATTCAATCTAGAAATCAAAAGGGATATTTTGCTATAAAAGATATTTTAGTAGATACATTTACTGAACTAGAACAATTATATAATCAAAAACAACACATTACTGGTGTACCAACTGGTTTTGCAGATTTAGATTATAAAACAGCGGGACTTCATAATTCTGATTTAATATTAGTAGCAGCAAGACCAGCAATGGGAAAATCAGCTTTTGCTTTAAATATTGCAAGTTATGCTGCAACCAGAGCAAATGTACCAGTTGCTATTTTTAGCTTAGAAATGTCAAAAGAGCAGATGGTAAACAGAATTTTATGTAGTGAAGCCATGGTAGATAGCAATAAAGTAAGAACTGGAAAGATAGATGACGAAGATTGGACAAAACTTGCAGAAGCATCTGGAAGATTATCAGAATCTAAAATATTTATTGATGATACTCCAGGAATTTCAATTATGGAAATTCGTGCAAAGTGTAGAAAATTAAAACTAGAACAAGACATTGGATTAGTTGTTATTGACTATTTGCAATTAGTCCAAGGAACAGGAAAACGAGGAGCATCTCGTGAACAAGAAATTTCTGAAATTAGTCGTTCGTTAAAAATTCTTGCAAAAGAAATTAATGTGCCAGTTATTGCTCTATCTCAATTATCAAGAGCTCCAGAACAACGTCCAGACCATAGACCAATGCTTTCCGACCTTCGTGAATCTGGTGCTATTGAACAAGATGCAGATATTGTTACATTTTTATATCGTGATGATTATTATAATGAAGATAGTGATAAAAAGAACATAGCAGAAGTAATTATTGCAAAGCATCGTTCAGGTTCTACAGGAACAGTGGAATTATTATGGCTTGGAAATTATACAAAATTTGCTAATATAGAAAAGTATAGAGAATAAAAAGAAAGAATTAAAAGAAATAATAAAAAAATAATAAAAAGGAAAAATTAAAAAATTAAAAAAAGAATTAAAACAAATGTGGTAAAGTAGTTATTAGGAGCAATATGTTAGAAGAAAAAGTATTAAAAACGTTGCAGAAGTATGAATTAATAGAAAATGGAAATAATATCGTCATAGGTGTATCTGGAGGGCCAGACTCTATGGCGTTATTAAACGTGCTTCATTCTTTAAAGCAAAAAAAGCAAATAGATGTAAATCTTGTGGTAGCTCATGTAAATCATGGAATTAGAAAAGAAGCAGAAGAAGAAACGAAATATGTAGAGGATTTTTGCAAACAAAAAGGAATACCTTGTTTTACAAAAAGAGAAAAAGTAGAAGAACTTGCAAAAAAACAAAAAATAGGAACTGAAGAAGCAGGAAGAAAACTTCGCTATGAATTTTTTGAAGAAATAGCTAAAAAGTTTCCTAATGCAAAAGTAGCAACTGCTCATAATGCAAACGATAATAGTGAAACCGTGTTAATGAATTTAATAAGAGGAAGCGGATTAACAGGTCTAAAGGGAATTGAAGTAAAAAGAGACAAATATATAAGGCCACTTATTGAATGCGAAAGAGAGGAAATCGAAGAATACTGCAAAGAAGAAAAATTAGAACCAAAATACGATAAAAGCAATCAAGAAAATATTTATACAAGAAATAAAATAAGAAATATTCTTCTTCCTTTATTAAAAACAGAATTTAATCCCAATATTATTACTTCTTTAAATCGTATGTCGCAAATTATTAAGGAAGAAAATGAATACATTCAAAAGCAAGTAGAAGAAATATATAAACAAGTATGTATAGCAGAATATATTGAAGAAGATACAAAATTTTCACAAGAAAATTCAGAAGAAAATAGCAAGCAAGATGAAAAAGAACTCTTAGGGAATGAAACAGTTGAGGGAAATATTCAATTAAAAAAGCAAATTGAATTAGACCTAAAAAAGTTTAATGAACAAGAGAAAGTCATAAAAAATAGGCTTGTGTTATATACTATAAATAAATTGCTAGGAACTAGCCAAAATATTGAAATGGTACATATTACAGACATTATAAAGCTTTGCGAAAACAATATTGGAAACAAATATTTAACACCAAATAAAAAAGTTAAAATATTGGTAAACAAAGGAAAAATTTTTTTTCAAAAAATAAAATAAGCCGATAACGACGTTCCGTAAGAAAAGCCTTGATACAACAACGTTTGAGGGAAAAAACTTTTCAAAAAACACTTGCCAAGTTAAAATTTATATGGTATAGTGCAAAGGTAGAAAAATCCATTTTAAAAGGAAATTTTAATTAGGTTAGAAAAAATTTAATTAAATTAGATTAATTAAAATTTCATTAATTAAAATGGAAAAGGAGGAATTCAAAATTGAAAAATAGTATTAAAACGTTAGCAATGTGGTTAATTATATTTGTTATCTTTATAGTGGTTATTACATCTATATTAGATAACACAAATAACAAATTAGCCTATTCAGAGTTAATTTCAAAAATAGAAGCAGGAGAAGTAGAAGAAATAGAAATATCTTCTGATGGCACAAGTGCAGAGGTTATGCTAAAAAATGATAATATTGCAAAAGAAGTAAACATTCCAAGCATTGATAGTTTAATGGATAACTTGCAAGATGCCATGAAGTTAGACACAATTAAAGTAACAGAAAAATCAGAATCAATTTGGATGGTAGGGTTAAGCCTTCTTACTCCATTTGGAATTTTAATTATCTTTGTTATTTTCTGGTTCTTCTTAATGAATGGAAATCAAGCTGGTGGAAGCAAAACAATGACTTTTGGAAAAAGCAGAGCTAGAATGCTCAACCCACAAGATAAAGCAAAAGTTACATTTAAAGATGTAGCAGGAGTAGACGAAGAAAAAGAAGAATTAGAAGAAATTGTAGAATTCTTAAAAAATCCTAGAAAATTCACAGAAATGGGAGCAAGAATTCCAAAAGGAGTATTACTTGTAGGTCAACCAGGTACTGGTAAAACATTACTTGCTAAAGCAGTTGCAGGAGAAGCAGGTGTACCATTCTTTATTATAAGTGGTTCAGACTTCGTAGAAATGTTTGTTGGTGTTGGTGCTTCTCGTGTAAGAGACTTATTTGAAGAAGCAAAGAAAAAAGCACCATGTATCATCTTCATAGATGAAATTGATGCCGTAGGACGTCAAAGAGGTGCAGGACTTGGTGGTGGACACGACGAAAGAGAGCAAACCTTAAACCAATTATTAGTAGAAATGGATGGCTTTGCAGAAAACGAAGGAGTTATAGTCCTTGCTGCAACCAATAGACCAGATGTCTTAGATAAAGCCCTATTAAGAGCAGGAAGATTTGATAGACAAATTATAGTAGGAGCACCAGACGTAAAAGCAAGAGAACAAATTCTAGAAGTTCATAGTAGAAAGAAAAGATTAGCAGACGATGTAGACTTAAGAGTAATTGCAAAAAATACATCAGGTTTTGCAGGAGCAGACCTAGAAAATATCTTAAATGAAGCAGCTTTACTTTCAGCAAGACGTAACTTACCAGAAATCGGAATGAAAGAAATAGAAGATGCTATGGTAAAAGTAACCATGGGACCAGAAAAAAGAACAAGAGTAAGAAGTGAAAAAGAAAATAAATTAGTAGCATACCATGAAGCAGGTCATGCAGTAGTAAGTAGATACTTACCAACACAAGACCCAGTACATCAAATTTCAATTGTACCAAGAGGAATGGCAGGAGGATACACAATGTATCGTCCAACTGAAGACAAAAACTTCATGTCAAAATCAGAAATGGAAGAAACCATTGTATCACTACTTGGTGGTAGAGTAGCAGAGCAACTAATATTAAATGATATTTCAACAGGAGCAAGTAACGATATTCAAAGAGCAACTAGTATTGCAAGAAACATGGTAACAAAATACGGAATGAGTGAAAGAATTGGAGCAATTATGCTAGGCTCTGGACAAGAAGAAGTCTTCTTAGGAAGGGATTTTGCGCAAGCAAAAGAATATTCTGAAGAAACAGCAGGCATAATTGATGAAGAAGTTAAGAAAATTGTAGATAAAGCTTATAACAGAGCAGCAGAAATCCTAAAAACACACATTGATAAACTACACACAGTAGCAGGAATTCTATTAGAAAAAGAAAAAATCGATGGCGATGAATTCGATGCCATCTTTGGAGAATAAAAAATGTTAGCTTTAGTTACCGGTAGTTCTTCCGGAATTGGAAGAGATATGGCACGTTATTTAAATGAATTAGGATATGATTTAATCATTACAGCAAGAGATAGACAGAATTTAGAAAAATTGAAACAAGAATTAAATAGCAAAAATGAAAGAAAAGTAGATGTTATTATAAAAGACTTATCTAAAACAGAAGAGTGCATTTCTTTACATGAAGAAATCAAGCAAAAGTATGATTTCGTAGATTTAGTAATTAATAATGCAGGTTTTGGTTTATGTGGAGAATTTACCAAAACAGATTTACAAAAAGAACTAAATATGATAGATACTAACATAAAAGCAGTGCACATTTTAACAAAATTGTTTTTACAAGATATGGTAGAAAAAGATAAAGGAAGAATTTTAAATGTTTCTTCTATTGCAGGTTTTATGCCAGGACCTTTAATGGCAACATATTATGGTACAAAAAATTATGTTTTACGTTTAACACAAGCAATTAAAGAAGAATTAAATAAAAGCAAATCAAATGTAAAAGTAAGTGTTTTATGCCCGGGTCCGGTAAACACTAATTTTGACAAAGTAGCAAATGTAAAATTTGCAATTAAAGGTTTAAGTAGTGAGTATGTAGCAAAATATGCAATTGATAAAATGTTAAAAAATAAAACCATTATTGCAGTAGGGTGGAAAATAAAAATGGCAAGATTTTTAAGTAAAATATCACCAGATAGCATACTTGCAAAAGTATGTTATCACATGCAAAAAAGGAAAATTTATAAATAATAAAAGATTTGGAATACATCCAAATCTTTTATTATTTTTTCTTTTTATGAATATTAGTTAGTAGTATTTATTTGTTTCTTTAATGTAACATTAACTACAGTTCCTTCCTCTACTAAAGTTCCTGCCATTGGATCTTGAGAAAGTACATAACCTGTTCCAGTAATACGAATATTTAAATTTTTTGCTTTCAAAGCATTTCTAGCTTGTGCATAGCTCATTCCTTTTAAATTTGGAACTTGCTGAGATACACGAGTTTCATTTCCTTCTGAATATAAATTAACAATTGCTCCTTTTATTAGAGAAGTTCCAGGCTTTGGTACTTGGTCTGTAACTAATAAAGAGGAGTCATCTCCAGAAATTTTGCAAGTGAAGCCAGCATCTTCTATTATTTTTTTAGCTTGTGCTACAGTTTTATTTCGAACATCTGGAAGAGTAATTGTATCAATTGTATTGTTACCACCTTCAACTGTTAAATCATCTGATGGAATACCAAGGTAAGGTAGTACTTCTGACAAAATTTGAGAAACAACAGGAGCAACAATGGTACCACCATAGTGGTTACCTGCTTGTGGGTCATGTAAAGCAAGAAGAACTACTACTTCAGGATTTTCTACTGGTGAAATTCCAACGAAAGAAGAAACATAGTAAGAACCTTCATTTTCATCTGGTTCTGCAGTTCCTGTTTTTCCAGCTACGCTATAACCTTGTACTTGTCCATTTTTTCCACCGCCTTCTTCTACAACGGATTCTAATATATCCATTAATTTAGAAGCAGTTTCTTTTGAAATAACTTGCCTTACAGCAGAAGGAGCAATTGTAGTAACAGCACCAGTATCAGGATTTTCAATTTCTTTTACAATACGAGGTTGCATTAGCACTCCATCATTAGCAATAGAGCAAACGGCAGTTATTAATTGAATTGGAGTAATACGGAAACGTTGACCAAAGGACATAGTAGCAAGCTCCACATTTCCTACATCTTCTAAATCCCAAAAGTAGCTATTTGCTTCACCAGAGGTAGCAATTCCAGTTTTTTGGAAGAAACCGAATGCATCATAATATTTATATAAAGTAGGAGCTCCAATTCTTTGACCAAGTTGAATTAAAGCAGGGTTGCACGAATTCATTAAAGCTTGTCTTAAAGTTTGATATCCATGCGTTGTATACTCGCTTGCACAGTTGATTCTTATACCATTTACATATTCATAACCTCTACAAAAAAAATCATTAGCAGTATCAGTTTGAACAATTCCTTCTTCTAAAGCTGTAGCGGCAGTAATCATTTTAAAAGTGGAACCAGGCTCGTAAGTATCTGCAACAACTCTATTTCGCCACATTTTATATAAAGAATTTAATTTATCATCTGCTGACAAAGTATCCCATGTAGGCTTTAAAGTTTCATTTGGCTCACGTGGGGTATTTAAATCAAAATCAGGGTAACTGGCCATAGCTAGAATGTCACCAGTAGATGGTTGCATAATAACAACTGTACCACCATTTCCACATTTATTTTCTAAACAAGCTTGTTTTAAATATTTTTCCGCAATAGTTTGAATATTAGCGTCAATTGTTAATGTAACATTATTTCCATTTTGTGCTGGTACATAAGTTTCGTTATTATCTGGTACTAAAGAACTATTACCATCTTCAAGACTAAGTAATTTTCCAGGAGTTCCACTTAGAACACTATCCCATTTTAATTCTAAACCTTCTTGTCCAACATTATCGGTATTACAAAAACCAATTAAATTAGAGGCTAAATTTCCATAAGGATAATATCTTTTTGCATCTTCATCAATATTGATACCAGAAAAAATTTCATTTGCTTCCATCCAATTTTTAAGTTCGTCTACTTTATCTTTTTCCACTTTTTTGATTATTGTTTCAATAGAATATTCACTATTAACTTGTTTTAAAACTTCTTCATAATCTAGTTCAAAAATAGTAGAAAAGGCTTTAGCTACTTTTTCTTTATTTTCGTCTTTAATTTTAGATGGATTAATACTAATTGTATCAACAGAAGCGCTAGCAGCAAGAAGTTTTCCAGTAGAATCATAAATATTTCCTCTTTTAGCACTAATAATACGAGTTGCTGTTTGTTGACGATTGGCAGCTTCCTTTAATTCACTTCCTTGTATTAATTGTAAAAAAGCAAGCCTAACAAGCAGAAGAATAAAAATAATAAAACAAAAAATAGAACCAATGAATAGTCTTTTTGACTTTACTACTTTTACATCTTTCGTTTTTTTGTTAGTTTTTCTATTATTTAAATTTTCTTTTGCAATATATTTATTTGAATTAGAACTTTTTTTCTTCTTTTTCATTCTATTCACCATCTTTTTATTTTTTCTAGTAACATTGTACAGAAAATCAAAAGAAAAAGCAAGAGAAAATAGACAAACATTGTAAAATATGATAAAATAAATCATTAGAAAAGAAAAAGCTAAAGTAAGGAGTAGTATTTCTATGGAAAATATTTATCAAGAAACAATGTTTTTACTTAAGAAATATAATATAACAGCTAATAAAAACTTAGGTCAAAATTTTTTAATTAATGATGAAGTAGTAGAGCAAACAATAAAAGCAGCAAATATTACAAAAGAAGATTGTGTTATTGAAATAGGTCCAGGCTTAGGAACTTTAACACAATTATTATTAGAAAATGCAAAAAAAGTAATTGCAATTGAATTAGATGGAAAAATGGTAAAAATTTTAAAAGATAGATTTTATTTATATAATAACTTTGAAATAATCGAAGAAGATATTTTAAAATTAAATTTACAGGAACTTATTAAAAAAGAAAAAAATGTAAAAGTAGTAGCAAATCTTCCTTATTACATTACAACTCCAATTATTATGAAGCTATTGGAAGACAAATTACACATAAAAACAATTACTGTTATGGTACAAAAAGAGGTAGCAGATAGATTAGCTGAGCAGCCAGGAGAAAAACTTGCAGGAGCAATTACATATAGTGTAAATTATTATGCAAAAGTAAAAAGAATAATAGAGGTGCCAAAAGAAAGCTTTATTCCTGCACCAGAGGTAGCTTCAACTGTTATTCAGTTAGAACTAAGAGAAAAGCCAAAAGTAGAAGTCAAAAATGAAGCCGTTTTTTTTGAACTTATTAAAAAATCTTTTATGCAAAGAAGAAAAACGTTTTTAAATGGAGTATCTAACGGTGGATTGGTAGAAAAAGAAAAATTAAAAGAAATTTTACAAAAGCTAGAAATCGAAGAAAATGTTAGAGGAGAAACGTTAACATTAGAGCAATTTGCACAAATTGCTAATGAATTGTAAAAAATACAAACAGTAAAAATTTCCTTCGTTGAATTTTACAAGAATCATTGCAAAAGTGAAAAAGTATGTTATAATAAAAATAGGTTAATGAGAAAGGAAAATACATTGCATGAATCAAATTTTGGTGACTGAAAAAATATATGTAACACCTGAATTACGTAGAAAAAAGAAATTGTATAAATTACAATTTTTTTGCTGCGTGTTTTTAGCATGTTTTTTATGTTCTTATTACATTTATGCAGAATATGATAGGACTAAAAGTGAAGAAGTATCTCAAGAAATACTAGCAGGTTTAGCAAAGCAAAAAGAAGAAACAACAAATATTGTAGATACCACCATAAAAAAAGTAGATGATATTATCGTAGTAGCTTTGGAAGATAATGAAGAACCAGACGATTATGTAATACTAAATGATCCACCTGCTAATTTAGAATATACTGTAGATAATGTTACATATACTATAGAAGCTTTCCTTAGAGTTCCACGTTTAGGAATTGATTATCCTGTTTTTTCTGAAACTTCAGAAGCACTATTAAAAAAATCAGTTAACAAATATTGGGGACCAAAAGCAAATGAAGTAGGAAATTATTGCATTGTAGGGCATAATTATAAAAATAAAACTATGTTTGGCCGTTTATCTGAAATTGTAAATGATGATATAATAGAGCTAGAAGGAACAGATGGAAAAGTTGTAAAATATTCAGTATATAACAAATTTGTAGTAGACCCAACAGATACTTCTTGTACTAGTCAATTAACCAATGGTAGAAAGGAAGTTACATTAATTACTTGTACAAATTATGGAAAACAAAGATTAGTAGTAAAAGCAAAAGAAATTAAGTAATTAACAAAAATACATAAATAAAAATAAAAAAAGCAATACTTTTAAAAAAAATTTTAAAAAAAGTATTGCTTTTTTTATTTTCTTATATTAAAATTTAATAAAAGTGGAGCAAAGTGGAACAAAGTGGAACAAAAATTGTAGGAGGTGGAACAAAGTGCTAATCGGGGAATATGAACATTCTCTAGACGTAAAAGGAAGACTAATTATGCCTGCAAAATTAAGAGAAGATATGGGAGAAAAGTTCATCATAACCAAAGGATTAGATGGATGTTTATTTGGGTTTTCCCAAAATGAATGGACAAACTTTGA
>CANRLO010000050.1 GCA_947631495.1 uncultured Clostridia bacterium | reverse complement strand
TTTGCAACTGCAAAAGAAAAACATAGTGTAGTAGTTACAGATCCTAAAGCAGAAATCTTTAATGCAACGAGTAAAGTGTTTAAAGATAATGGTTATGATGTAATTACAATAGATTTTAGAAATCCAAATAAATCAAATAAGATAAATATAATGCAACCGATTATAGATGAGTGGAAAGAGTATTGTAAATATAATGAAGCAATGCTCTTTCTTTTTGCTCATTTTATTAAAATCAATAAGATTAAATTAGACAATATTGATGATAAAAAGTATATTGATAAAATCAAAAATAAGTATGCTTTAGAAGATTATCTAATTGATATAGTGCTAAGTAATAGTAAAAATATTGAACTTTTAATTAGCAACAAAAAAATGTACGAAAAAGATTTATTTAAAGACATTATAGAAGATAATATGAATTTAAAAGACTTTCTATCATTAAAAACAAATGAAGAGTTAATAACTATGATAAGAGAATATCAAAATTTAAGTTCAAAACATCAAGCAGAATCTAATAGATTAGTAATATCATTGGCAGATTTAATATTTGTTGATAAAGAAACAAATGATAAGTTTTGGATCAATAGTGCAAAGCAATTATTTATAGGTATTTGTGGTATTTTTTTAGAAGATTATCAAAATGGAATTATTACAGAAAATAAGATAAATATATCAAGTGTAAAAAAATTTCAAAATTCATCTTTGATAAAAGAAAACCAAAATTATTTGCAAAAGAATGTTAATAATAGAAAGTATGGTAGTTTATCTAAAGATTATTTAACATCTATACTTTCGGCTGCGGAAAATACCTATAAGTCAATAACTGCTGTATTTGGTGAAAAGATGGCTATATTTGATGATTTAAATGTAGAAAATGTTACTAGTTCAAATGAGTTTAAATTTACAGATTTAGGTAGTAAACCAACGGTATTATATATAATTGTACCTGATGAAGATCGTGCTTACTTCCAATTGGTTACAATTATAATAGGGATGCTTACTAAAGATTTAACTAAATTTGCAAATTTACCAGAAAATAAAGGACAACTTCCAGTAATGGTAGAGTGGATATTAGATGAGTTTGCTAACTGTCCTCCGTTAAATTCAATAGAAACTTTAGTTTCTGTTGCTAGAAGTAGGCGTATGCGATTTCAATTTTTCATTCAATCATTTGCTCAATTAGAGCAAGTGTATGGAAAGGAAGTTGCAAATATTATTATTGATAATGTTGCTCTATGTTATTTAAAAACAAATAGTGTAGATTGTGCTGAACGAATTGTAAAAAAACTAGGTAAAGAAACAATAGAAACAAATTCTATGAGTAAAAGTACAGATGTTATGAAAATAGGAGCTAATAAAACAACTTCTTTAATGGGAAAAGATTTACTTACAGCAACAGAAATAATGGGATTAAAATATAAAACAATTATATTTCCTACAATAAGTAATCCAATATTTAGAGATACCTATATTTATAGTGATTTATTTCCACAATTTAAAAAGCTAGAGGGAATAGATAGAGAAACAAAGGTATTAAAACGAGTAACTAGTAATTATTATACAGTTGAAGAATTAAGAAAAGGTTCCGAAATAAGAAGTGAAAAAGTATTAAATCAAGCAGCTAAGAATATACAAGATAAGTTTAGACAAGATATTCAAAAAGAAATTAATCGAGCCACAAAAGGAATTGAATCAATTTCAGATGATAAAGAAATTGTTGATAATGATATTATGAATGATTTAAAAAATAAATTATTTGTTAGATATGATGTTTCAATAAATAAAAGTACAGATTCTTATAGTTTATTAATCAATAAAGTTATAAATAAAATGGAAATAAAAAAAATAGAAGATTATGTAAAAACAAATTATAGTTTTGGCGTGTCAAGAAATTTAAGTAGAGGTACTACTAAAATTACAATTTGGGAAATTTCAAAGGAGAAAATATGAAAAAAATAGGAATATATTTAATAACAATTGGAATTACAATTTTAGGATTTTATTTTATATATAATAACGCTATAAATAAGAGAAATAATGAAAACGTTGAAGATTATATTAATGATACTTCAATAGTTAATGAAGTTGAAATAGAAGAGCCAATTAATGAAGAAACAGAAACATCTAATACTCAAAATAATAACAGTATTGCTTATACAGCCGTTTTAGAAATACCTAAAATAAATTTAAAAAGAGGAGTAGTAGATAGTACAAAAAACTTTAAATCAATTAATTATGCTATTAGTGTAGATAATAGTAGTCAATATCCAAATAAAAAAGGAAATTTTATTTTATATTCACATTCAGGCAATAGTAATATTGCTTTTTTTAATAAGTTATATAAATTAGATAATAATGATGATATATATGTTTATTATAATGGTACTAAATACCACTATAACATTATTAATAAATATGATATTGAAAAGACGGGTAAAGCTAAAGTTATTAATTCAAATGATGATAAATATATAACTTTAATTACATGTAACCAAAATAGAAATGGTTATCAGATAGTTATAGTGGGAAAACTAGTTGATGAAGTAAATTATTAATGTAAAAGAATAATAGGGGGTATGTTGAATGAAAGGAAATTTTGTAGTTTATGAAATAGAACCAAATAATAAAAGTGAAAATGAAATAAAAGAAAGTGTAAATAAACAATTGGTCAAAGTTATTTTGAAATATCTATCAAAAATTAACTAATAATGGCTGAAAAAAATAAGTTTTTACGTTATAATATATACATAAGCAATTTTGCTGAAATGGTATGTCGTCATATAAGGATGGTGATGTACTAATGGAAAAGGTGGTATTATATGTAGGCTTAACAGATGAAGAAAATAAAGCATTAAGTACAGAAGAAATTGAAAGTGTATTAAGTAAACGTACTACTAAATTATTAGATTATGCTAACGAATTACAATATGATGTTTGTGGAATATACAAAGATGGTTATTATATTGGGGATGAAATACAGAGAATTAATCTAAATAAGATGGCTTCGGAGTTAAAAGAGAAATCAGTAAATCTTGTATTAACTACATACAATGAAATTATTAGTGAGGCAAAAGATAAATTTGATACATTTATTGATAATCTAAATCAAATAAAGGTTAAATTAAAAGCAATATCAGAAAGAAAAACAGAAGATACAATTGCAAGTAGAAGAAATCAACAATTAAAAGAGTTGATGGATGAATGTAAATTAGAATATGTTTCTCCAAGTATAGTTAATTTATTAAATCTTGATATTAAAAATGATGAGAGTTTTTTAGATCCAAGTTTTGAAATCAGGAAAAGAGCAGCTTATGTTAGAGAAATATATAATTCTGAATATAACTGGTATGGAAAAAATGTTATTCTTTATGTAAGATTGTCAGAAGAAGATAAAGACAAGAAAACTCCTGAAGAATTAAGTGAAAGTATTAAGAATCAATTATCAATGTTGTTAAAACATGCTAAAGCTAATAGATGGATTGTTGTAGCAATATTCTGTGATGAAGATTATTCCGGTGTTGATAATGATAGACCAGAATATAATAAATGTTTAAGATTTTGCGAAGTAGGTAAGACTGATATTGTATTATGCAAGATGCAATCTAGATTTACTCGTGATATGGAACATGTAGAAAAATATATTCATGGATTGTTTCCACAATGGGGTATTAGATTTGTTGGTAAAGTAGATAATGCTGATACAGTAGTAAAAGGAAATAAAAAATCAAGACAAATAAATGGACTCATTAATGAATGGTATTTGGAAGATTTATCAGAAAATATTAGAGATGTATTTAGAGATAAGCATGCTAATGGACAATTTACAGGACCATTTGCTCCTTATGGATATATGAAGGATCCAGATGATAAAAATCATTTAATTCCAGATCCAGTAGCAAGTGTTGTTGTTAAAAAGATATTTGAATTATATGCTTATGAAGGTTATGGGATTTATAAAATAATTACGTATTTAAAAGAACATAATATTCCATGTCCTTATGAGTATAAATTATCTCAAGGATTAAATGCAAAATACAATAAGGAAAGCAAAGAACATGTATGGGGAAGAACTACTGTTAGAAGGATGTTAAATGATGTAGTTTATATAGGTCATTTAGCACAAAGTAGAACTACTACTCCAAGTTATAAAAATAAGAAAGTAATTTATTTGCCAAAAGAACAATGGATTGTATGTAAAAATACACACGAACCAATTATTGATATGGACACATGGAATAAAGCACAAGAAGTAATAACAAATAAAGCGCGTGCTTGCAAAGGACATGGAGTTAAAAATAAATATTCTGGAATGATTGAATGTAATTGTTGTCATAAAAATTTTAAAAAAATATCATCTCCTAAGAGTGATAAGGATGCAGAATATTTTAGATGTGCAGAAATTAGTAAGCCATATCATGATTGTAATAATACAAGAAGTGTAAGAGTAGATGCTTTAGATGATTTACTTTGCGTTAAGATAAATGAAAGAATTGCAAAGTATAAAGATTTATCTGTTATGAATAAAGTTAATATTAAAGAAGTTCTTGGAGATGATACAAATAATCAAATTGAAGCTCTAAGAATAGAAAAGAAAGATATTGAAAAGAAAATTGCTCAAAAAGATAATATTTATCAAGGAATGTACGAAGATTTAAAAACAGGTATAATAGATTATGATGAATATAAAATGTTTAAAGAAAATTTTAAAAATGAAAAAAATAATTTATCTCTAAGATTAGAAGTTATTGAAAAACAATTGAATGAATATGATCAAGCTGAGAATAACTTTGAAGAAGTTGGAAAGTTATATGAAAAATATACTTCAATAAAAGAAGTTACTAGAGAAATACTAAATGAATTTGTTGAAAGAATTTATATTGGAAATTATAACAAAGAGACTGATAATAGAGATATTACTATTAAATGGAGATACCAATTTTAACATTAATTGAAAAAGTTGACTAAGGTATCATTTGCAGATGGTAATGGAAGAATGAGTAGATTATTAACTTTATTACTATTATATAAAGCTAATTATTTAGTTGGTAAATATATTAGTATTGAAAAGATTATTGAAGAAACAAAAGATAGTTATTATGATACTTTAGAAAAAAGTTCAGTAAGCTGGCATGATAATAAAAATGATTATTCCTATTTTGTAGAATACTATTTAGGAATAATATTAAATGCTTATAAAGAATTTGATTCAAGAATCAATATTGTTGAAAACAAAAAAGTAACTGCTTATGATAGAATTATAGATATCTTTAAAGATAATATTATTCCAATAGATAAAGCATATATAATGAATAATTGTCCTGATTTGAGTGAAACTACAATTGAAAGACAATTGAATAAATTACTTAAAGAAGATAAAATTGTTAAAATCTCTGGTGGAAGATATACAAAATATAAATGGAATAATTAAATTAACTGTTTGGAATTTCCGAACAACTGAAATTATGAAGGGCTATCAGGAAATTAAGATACTAGCAAAGAAAACGAAACCTAAAGGATTAGAAGAAAATATAAAAGTCGCCCATGCAGGAGGACAAGTTGCTAAAAACACAAGAGATGAAATTGAAAATCTACTGGGAGAAGCCGTTGTTACCAATCAAAACAAATTGAACTATCAATATATAGATGAAAAAGAAAAATTGAAAAATAAAAAATAGCAAATTGTAAACAACAAAATGCTATTTTTCTTTTACTAATCTTTTTTCTAACAAATTCATTATTTCATAAAGAATAAAGGAAATAAAGATTAAAATAAGAATACCACTCATAACAATATTTAAATTGAATACTTGTGTTCCGTAAATGATAAGGTATCCAATACCTTTTTTACTAACTAAAAATTCACCAGTAATCACACCAATTAAACTCATCGATATATTAATTTTTAAAGAAGATATAATCGTTCTATAAGAAGCAGGTATCACGACTTCTTTTAGAATTTGCAACTTGCTTGCTTTAAAAGATTTCAACAACTTAATTTTATACACATCCGTATTTAAAAATCCATTATAAATCGTAATAATACTAATAATTAAGTTAATCAGTAAAGCCATTGTAATAATAGATTTTACGTTTGCTCCCGTCCATATAATAATGATAGGACCAAGTGCCACTTTTGGTAAAGAATTAAGCATTGTTAAAAAGGGGTCCACAATTTTTGCAAGAGTTTTACATTGATAGAGAATAATTGCAATTAGAAAACCTAAAGTAATACCAAGAAAAAAGGCAATTAACGTTTCATAAAGCGTTGTAAAAATATGAGAAAAGATATGATAATTTTGATACAAAGAAACAAACGTTTCTATAATTTTTTTAGGACTCGAAAAGATAAAGGGATTGATTATTTTTTTATCAGATAAAAGTTGCCAAGAAAGAAGAAAGAAAGCTACAATGACTATTTGCACAATAAGAATAAATAGTTTGTTTCGTTTTCTTTTATGAAGATACTCTTTTTGTTCTTTAGACATTGACATCTAAATCCTTCCAAATCTTATTGTAGTATTCCATAAATCTTTTATCTTGACGATTTTGTATAGGGTCCTTCTTTTCTTCTAGTTCAATTTCATATACTTTCTTTATTTTACAAGGTCTTTTTGATAAAACATACACTTTACTAGACATAGAAACAGCTTCCGAAATATCATGCGTTACCATAATAGCAGTTTGTCCTTCCTTCTTTATAATGTCATACACATCTTTGCTAATCGCAAGACGGCTTTGATAATCTAAAGCATTAAATGGTTCATCTAAAAGTAAAAGGTCAGGTTTTAAAGCGAGCGTACGAATAAGAGCCACCCTTTGTTTCATTCCTCCTGACAAGCAACTCGGGTATTTATCTTTAAATTCATATAAGTTGTATTTTTTAAGTAAATTTAAAACGTAGGTTTCTCTTTCTTTCGTAAGTTCCTTTTTAATCTTTAAACCAAGTAAAGCATTTTCATAAATGGTAAGCCAAGGAAAAAGACAATCACTTTGAAACATATAGCCAATTCGAAAGTTATCCTTCATAAAATGAAGTTCTCCACTACTTTGTTCATCTAAGGATGCAATGATATTTAAAAGAGTAGATTTTCCACAACCGGAAGAACCAACTAAAGAAATAAATTCCTTTTCATACACATCCATATTGATATTCGAAATAGCGGTAATTTCTCCATCTTTTGTGTGATATTTTTTAGATAAATTTTTAATTTCCAGTATTTTATTCATTATAGAAATTGTTTACAAGTTTATCGTATGGAACATAAGCATCCAGTAAATCAGCACCAATCATAATATCTTCTAGATTTTTGTAACTTTCTTCTGTTATAAATGGTGTAGTAAACCAAGAATCATATTTTTTATAATTATCCACAATTTGTGTTAAATCTGTTAAAGAAATATCAGGGAATTGTGGTAAGATACTTTTGGCAATTTCTTCACTTGTATGATTTTGAACGTAGTCAATACCTTTCTTTAAAGCATTCGTAAATTTTGTTACTAACTCTTTGTTGTTTTCCAAATAACTTTTACGTGCGTAAAAGGCTGTATAGGGTACTTCTCCAGAATAGGCACCGATATTTCCAACAATATACCCAAGTCCTTCTTTTTCTAATTTTGTAGCGTTAGGTTCAAAAAGGTTAACAAAATCACCCATTCCTGCAATAAATGAACCTGATAAAGCCGCAAATTCAACACTTGTATTGATATTAATATCTTTTTGATTTACTTTTTCATTATCCAAAGCGTTCATAAAGTTAAGAATAGGCATTCCTCCTAAACGACCAGCAAGAACTTCTTTTCCTTTTAAATCGTTTAAAGTGAAATTTTCTATTTTTTCTCTAGAAACAATAAATTGTCCATCTCTTTTTGTAAGGCCACTAAAGGTAACTAAATAATCTTCTTCTCCACCTTTATAAACATAGATAGCACTTTCAGGTCCTGCAAAACCAATTTGTACATCATTTGATAAAACAGATGCAGCCACTTTATCAGCACCACTTGTTAAAATTAAATCGATATTGATACCGGCATCTTTAAAATAACCTTCTTCAATTGCTACATATAATGGAGCATAAAAAGCACTATGGGTTACTTCTGATAACTTAATGGTTGTTAAGTTTTCATCTTTTTTATCTACTAATTTTGCTGTTGTTACAACAACAATTAGAATGATAAGTAATCCAAGTAACACTCCTATAATTTTTCTTTTCAAAATAAAATTCCTCCTTTTAGATACACTGTATTATATTCTTAAAAGAATAAATGTGTTCAAAAGGAAGAATCCTATATTTCTTTTCTATCAATGTTTTTCGTTGTTAGTATTTCACCTGTTGTTATATGTTTAAAATATATTTCATAACCACACTCATTAGCAATTTTTTCAATAGTCGAAAAAGCCGGCTGTATGGTTTCTGTTTCATACTGCGAAATTGTATTTCTAGCATAGCCGGTAAGTTTTCCAATTTGCTCTTGACTAAGATTGCTTTTTCTACGCATTGTTCTTAAAATTTTCCCTATCACAATATATTCACCTATAAAAAATTATCTCATTTTCAGACAATTCGTTCTTGACTTGTCTTTCTATAAGACATATAATCATAATAAAGAATAGTCTTGATTTAAGACATATGAGGTAAACAAATGAAATTAGAAAAATTTACGAAAAATAAGAAACAAAAGAGAATAGTCATTGGAAGTATAGTAGGAATACTAATGCTAATAGGAGGTATAAGTCTATACCGAAGTTTTGCACTGTATAAAGAAGAGAAAACATTTGATGTTTTAAATGGAACAGTACCTGATTTTGCATATAAAGAAAATATATTAAATGGAGCAGATCCTGTATTAAAAGAGGAACTAATACCTATAAATATAAATGAAGAAAATGGAGAAGTAACCAAAGCAGACATAAAAGATGAGTGGTATAACTATGAAGATAAGAAATGGGCGAATGCTGTTATCTTAGTAGATAATACAAAAGAATATAAAAATGATGAAGTTATACCTGAAGAAAATATCGAAAGTTACTTTGTATGGATACCAAAATATAAATACAAAATTTTTGATATGGGAAAATATACAGAGGCCCAATTAGAACAAGTGCAAGATATAGGATCTACAACAGCAGTGGAAATACAATTTGGATTAACAGACACAATAGATGATGAAACTAAAAAAGAATGTAAAACCCCAAACGCAAGTGGAGAGGATGGAACTTGTGATGTCAATGATTGGATGACCCATCCTGCATTTACAGCGTTTGAAAACTCAAAAGGCTTTTGGGTAGGCAAATTTGAGACAGGATATAATCAAGATACAACAAATTCAAATATTATAAATGTAAATGAAAGTTGGACAAAAGATGGTGCACACCGAGATGAACAAGCACCAAAAAAATTAATCATAAAACCAAATGTATATAGTTGGAGAGCAATAAATATAAATAATATGTATGCTAATAGTTATAATTATCAAAGGAAATTGGAAAGTCATATGATGAAGAATACCGAATGGGGAGCTGTGGCTTATTTATCACAAAGTATATATGGAACATGTGAAGTTAAGGATGGAAATATAGTATGTTCAAGAATAGCAAATAATAATAACACTAATTTCATTACCGGCTATCAAAGTGAAACTTCCTATTTTGATAAGTCTGTATTAGCAAGTACTACTAGTAATTATAGTGGTATCTATGATATGTCAGGAGGAGCGTGGGATGCTGTTATGGCTTATTCAAAAGGTACAAACTTTCAAAATTTAGAAATTGATAAACAATATAGAGATTTGTATGATTGTGATACTAATACAAGCATACAATATAATAAAAGAATCCTAGGAGATGCAACAGGTGAGTTAGGACCATTTTTTGATAATAGAAATAATTATTATGAGAGCTCTTTTTTTAATGAATATGCTAATTTTCCGGGAAAAAATTTTCCTTTTATCTTTAGAGGTGGCTATTATAATGGCACGAGGTGGTATGGTATTTTTGCTTTTTATAGTTTTGCTTCTGGTGCTGCGGGAGAATATGTAGGATATCGTATTGTCTTAACACCACAATAAAAAAATTAAAAAAATACGAATTTTCTTGAATTTGGCTCAAAAAAGGTAAATTGTCGCGACAATTTGCCTTTTTCTCTTGTTAATTTGCCCAAAAGTGGCGAAAATTTGGAAAATTGGTGATTTGCATTTTATTTTTTTTCTTTGTTATAGTGACCATGCGAGCCACAAAAGTAATGGGTTTGCCATCCAAATTTTTAAAAGATTGGGGTGGTCACAATGGATAAACGTGACTTATTAATAGTTGCTTTATTAGTGATAATAGTTCTATTGATACTATTCGACTAAGCCAAAAGCAGTAGGGGGTTAAGGTTGATAAGGGTTCATTGAATTAAAAAAACACCATTTCCATTAAGGAATGGTGCTAACCAAACATGGCAAGCACTATACTTAGTGGCTCGCTTTAAATTGATTATAAACGAATTTTAATAAAAATGCAAACGGTTAGTGTAGAAAAAGTGTGGAGATTTCAAACCCTAAAAAAAGGATTTATAATTTAATTAAATTTTAAAATAAGATG
>CANRLO010000049.1 GCA_947631495.1 uncultured Clostridia bacterium | reverse complement strand
ACCCGGAGGGATTCGAACCCCCGATCTCAAAGTTCGTAGCCTTGCATTCTATCCAACTAAACTACGGGTACATATAAAATTCATCTATGATATTAGCATATTTTATCTAAAATGTCAATTCAATGTAGCAACTTTCTACAATATTTATGTGAAAGAATAAAAGAATATCTAAAAAATAAAAAATTGTTAGAACTGACTAATTTTTCATTTACTTTTTAGAAAGATAATGGTATTATTAAAAGAGAAGGTTCGCCTAAAAAAGGTAGTTGGAAGATACTTTAATCAATTAATTTGCAAAATTATGTAAGATATAGTATAATTATATTGTTAGGAGTTGATTATATGGGATTATTAGATAAATTTAGAAAGAAACCAGAAAATGTACAATCTGAAATTAATGATACAAAAGAAATAGATTTAAAAACTTTTGATATAGAATATGGAACAACTACTGACGGTAGATTACAAGTAGACTTTTATGATATGCAAGCAGATTTTAAGCAGTTCTATGATACTACAAGATTAATTGTAAGTGATAATCCTTTAAACCTAGCTGGGCAAGAAGTCTATAATTGTATAGTTTCATGGTATGGTCAAAATGATTGTCAAATGCTAGATGAAAGGACAGGGAAATTTGAAAGTCCACGTTCAAGACAATATAGCGGTGTGTTAGCACAAATTGATTTAAATTTATTAAAACGTGATCCAGATTATTGTAATATGGTAATGAGAGGATTATTAAATAAGAAAAGAGTTGAAAGATATCTTGAAGCAGGATTAGAAGAAACACCAGAGCAACCTTGTGGTAAATATATAGGAGGAGTTAGACAAACAGAAAACGGATATATCAAGTTTTTTTCTTCAGCAGTAGGAAAAGCATCACACAATTCTAATTTGATGATAAATAGAAGACAGGAACATAGAGCAAGGATAGAAGCTGCAAAGCAAAAGGCTATTGATGATAAAAAAGCTCAAATAGAGAAATTACAGGCAGAAATAAATGACATATCTAAATAAATACCTCCGGCTAAGCCAGAGGTATTTTACTCATAACGCCTAAAAGGCTATATTATCAATAGTATTATTTTCATCTTTGTTTTTCTTTGTTAATATACTATTCATAATCCAAAACTCCCTTCATTTTATAATTTCTTTATGTGTCGAATCATATTGATTTTATACTATGAAGGGAGTTTTGTCTATTACAAAGCTAAAGCCTTCTTTACTACCGGCATAGTCGGAAGCATATATACAATTAAAAGCACACTCTGTAATCTTACAGATATGTGCTTTTTCTTAGTTTAGACTTTTTTGAAATTCTCTATAATTTCCTGAAAAATCCTTTCAATTGGTCGAGGTGACAGGGATCGAACCTGCGACCTCATGGTCCCAAACCACGCGCGCTACCAACTGCGCTACACCTCGAGGTTAAGCATTTTTTCAAATGCTTAATTATAATAACATATTTTTTGATAAATTTCAATAGTTTTTTGATAATTTTTAAAATTTGCGTTTTTTATAAAATTATGGTAAACTATATATATAAAATTTTTAAAGGAGGTATTTGCTAATGGCAAAAACTTATATAAAAGCAGTGTATCGGATAAAAGGTGTTGTATATAATGAAGGTTATATTTGTATTGATGGAAATTCTATTATAGGGCTATTTGCCTTAGATAGTGCAACAATTTCTATTGTTGGTCAAAAGCTTTATTTTCATTTAGTTGAATATGAACCTGAAGATGATACCTATTATCCTGCTAAAGCTTTTATTAGTACACAATCAGTCGATTATATTGAGTCACCTCAGACTTATCTTTTACGTTCAAAATCTGATCCTTCCCGTTTTCTTTCTTTGGAATTAATAAAAAGGGTAAACGCCTTTGAATTGTGTGCTGATACTTTGCAACGCTTTGAAAATTTTTATAGCAAATAACTAAACACCTCACAATTACGATATTTGTAATTGTGAGGTCTTTTTTAAGTTATTTTTATCATATTTGTAATAATACTTTTACGAAAATCTTTCTAAATCTTTAATGGCAGGGTCGTAAATAGATTTTCCTTCATAGGTAAAGCGTGAGCCATGGCAAGGGCAGTCCCAAGTTTTGTCTAAATTATTCCAAGAAAGTTCACACCCTAAATGAGTACAATATGGCTTTACAGCATATACTTCTCCTTTTTCATCTCTATAAACTCCTACTTTTTTACCCTCTACTTCTACAATTTTTCCTTCATTTTGTTTCACGTCTTTTACTAGTTCTGTAATGTTTTCTAATTTATTAAAAATTGCAGAATAGCTCACCTCTTTTAACATATTTCCTAATTCTTCATAATTTTTTATTGGTTTTAATCTTGTTGATCTAAATACTTCTTCATCTATGTTTCTTTTACCTAATATTTTATCTGTAATAATATTTGCTGCTACGTTGGAACTTGTCATTCCCCATTTTTTGTACCCTGTCCCTACATATACATTTGGCCAAAGAGTAGAAAATTCACCGATATATGGAATTTTGTCTAATGGAATACAATCTTCTGTGTTCCATTTGTAAAGTACTTTTGCATCTGGATATAATTGTTTTGCTACTTCTTCTAACCTTTTATAACTATCTTTTAGATTAATTTTTGCTCCTGTTTTGTGGTCCATCCCACCTACAATAAGAAGTTTTTTGTCCCCATATTTTGCTGTTCTTAAGGAAACTGTTGGTTCTTCGCTGTTAATATACATTCCTTCAAATAATGGCTCTTTTGTTTCTACCGCAATTAAATAAGATGTTACTTGGTACATTTTCATAAAGTAAAATCCGGGTGCGTTTATAATTGGATAATGAGAAGCTATTACTACTTGATTTGCTGTTATTTTTGCTTCTTCTGTTAAAATTTCATAAACTTCACCTTGTTTTTTTATATCTACTACTTTTGAATTTTCATATATTTGTCCTTTTCTTTCTTCTATTTTATTTGCTAAGCCTTGTGCATATAAACATGGGTTGAATTGAGCTTGTTTCGGAAAACGAATAGCACCAAGAACTTTCTTTTGTATATTGATATATTCGTTATTTTCTTCTTTTTGCTTTTCTTTGATTGGAACTGGAATATCTTGCACAAATTCTGCTTGAAATCCTAAATATTCTAGCGCTTCTACTTCTTTTTTTATTTTGGCTACATCCTCTTGTTTTTGTGTAAAAACATAAGAATCCTGCCACTCAAAATCACATTCTATGTCTTCTTCTTCTATAATTTGAGCAATATTTTGAATAGCTTTTTCATTGGCTTCTAGATATTGCTTTGCTTCTGTTCTTCCTACTGATTGTAATAAATAAGTGTAAAACAACCCGTGTTGACTCGTTATTTTTGCAGTGGTATTGCCACTGGTGTGATTACATATTTTATCTTTTTCTAGTAATATTACTTTTTTTCCAGCCTTAGTTAAATAATATGCTGTGGTAAGTCCAGTTAAACCTCCTCCGATAATAACTATTTCTGCTGCTTTTTCTCCTTGTAATTTTGGGTATTCTTTCTTTTTTTCTACCCAAGTAGAAATCCAATACGATTTATCCATTTCTTCTCCTCTCTTGTATTTTATAATATAAGGTGCGACATAAGGGACGTTTCCATTTGTGTCATCTGTCCTTTTTGTCTCATTTTTATTTTTACTTTTTTTATTTTAAAATATTTTTTGATACATTAGGGACAGATGACACAAATGGAAACGTCCCCTATGTCGCACGCTATTTTTTGCTAAGCGTTACTTTGATTTGTTGTTCTCTATTATTTCTGGATATTGTTAACGTTACTTCATCTCCTGGTTTTTGTGTGTAAATGTAACTTCTTAAGTCGCACATCTTATTTAATTCTAAATCGTCTATTTTAGTAATTACATCTCCTATTTTTAGTCCTGTTTGACGAGCTGGTGAGTCTAACGCTATTTGACCTACATAAATTCCTTTTGTGACTTCTAGCTTTTCATCTAAGTAAGGAATAATGTTTTTATCGTAAGCAAAGATTCCAAGAGATGCTTCTTCAAATTTATCCTCTTTTAAGTAGGATTCTATGATTGGCTTTACAATGTTTATCGGAACTGCAAATCCAATGCCTTCTGCAGAAGTAATTTTTACAGAAGTAATACCGATAACATTTCCGTCTAAGTTGATTAGTGGCCCTCCGCTATTTCCTGGATTGATGGTTGCATCGGTTTGGATTAAATCTTCCATGTAGGTACTTGTATCGTTTTCATCGATTCTTACTGTTCTGTCTAATGCACTTATAATGCCAGCTGTTACAGTTCTCTGAAACTCAAACCCTATGGGGTTTCCTATTGCATATACGGTTTCTCCTACTCTCGCATTATTAGAGTCTCCTAAAGTTACATATGGTAGATTTTTAGCACTTATTTTACAAATTGATAAGTCTAAGTTGGAATCCGACCAAACGACGTTGGCATTATAATTTCTTCCATTTTCTAGAGTTACATAGCAATTACTGTATTTTGCCCCTGTTACATGTTCGTTAGATAAAATATAACCATTTTCTGCTACAATAACTCCTGTTCCTAGGCCTAATTGTGTAGTTCCATCTTGTAAGAAAATAGTGTTTCCTGCATTTTTTATTTTAGAAATTCCTACTACTGAAGTTGTTACTTTTTCTACTACATCTGCCACCTGTGTTCCTTGTTCTTTAATTGCTTCTACACTTTTTATAGTTTTTTGCGCTTCTAGCCCTTGCGTTTCGTATGTATTTATTTGAATTCCTTCATAGATTTTGTAGAAGAATATACTTGTGATAGATGTTAAGACAACAATGACAAAGATTAGTCCTGCATTTTTTAATTTTTGTTTTCCTGCTTTTTTATAATGAACCATTTTTATCATTCCTTGTTTTTTGTATTTAGGTTTTTGTTTTGGGTTTAGGTTTTACCTATAAACCTTTTTGCAATTTTTTATGCTTTTTATATTTTGTAATTTGAAGAATTGTTGTTTTTGATTTTTGTTTTTACATACTACGTTTATTCTTTCCATTATTTTTCTTTTTAACCTACTTTTACAAAAAAATGAGTAGGAATTAATTTTAATTTCTACTCATTTTTAATTTATTTGTATTAACCTATGTTTTTATTTTGATTTCAAATATGTCTTTTATTATGCATTTATATATATATATATATATATATATGCTACATCACAATTTCCGCTATAGCGGAAATATTTATTTTTTTGTCGTTACTTTTTTGAATCACTATTCCGTTATAGCGGAATTTTTTATATTTTTTTGATTTTTGTATTTCGATATGACGAAAATAACATGATTTTTCTTTTTGTCCGCTATAGCGGATTTTGATTGTTATGGATTTATTTTTTAATTAAAATGTGTATTTTTATATGTTTAAAAAAAGGAACTTCTTAGATGGCAATTTATTGACAAAAATGGCGTCTAAAAATTTTTCAAATGTAAAGAAAAAAAGAAGGGGTGTCCCTAGCGTTCCAAAATGGAACGAAAAGGGGCGTCCCTCCTGTTCGGTTTTATTGCATTGGTAAGATGATATGGAATGCTGTACCTTCTCCTTTTTTTGTTTCATATGTAATATTTCCATTAAAGTGAGCTCGAATGGTTGAGTATGACATGAATAATCCAAGTCCTGTTCCGTTTTTTCCTTTTGTTGTTATCATTTCTTTGAATAGTTTTCCTTCTACTTCTTTTGGAAGTCCGCCTGCATGGTCTACTATAGAGATTGTTACATTATTATCAGCTTGCGATACAATTAAGTCTATTTGCTCATTTGGTTTTCCATTGTAGGCTTGTATTGCATTTGATATCATGTTGTTGATTACTTGTACTAGACTATTGATGTTTCCTTTTAGTTCTATATTAGGGTCGATTTCCATTTTTGTGTTTAGATTAATTAATGCATTTTTTAGTTCGTGTCTCATTAATATATCTACACGTTTTACTAATTCGTCTAAACTGAAGGAGATGGCTTGTTCTTCTGATAGGGTAACGGCTTGTCCTTTTACGGCTGTGATAACGTCTGACATATATTCTGTGTAACTTCTAATTTTGCTAATCCAATCTTTCATGTCTTTCGCTATTTCGTGGTGGTCGTCTACTGTAACTTCTGCATCTCCAACTGATGTTTCATATTCTCTAATTAAGTCAGATAAGCCCTCTGAAGCACCTGCAATTGACATGATTGGTGTTTTTAAGTTGTGCGCAATACCACCAATTAATTGTCCAAGTGATGCTAAACGCTCTCTTTCCATTAACATGTCTTGGTTGTTTTTAATAGTCTCCATATCTTCCATATGTTGCGTAACATCTTTAAATAGAATTAAGGTTCCTAAATAGTTTTTCTTTGATGAAATGTTACTTACTTCTATACTAAAGTATTGTTTTCCTATCTTGAATTCTTTGTCAAAGTATATGATTTCAGGTGTTGTTCTGGTTTTTTCGATAGCATTTTCCACTTCTGTTAAGTCATCTTCAAATTTGATATCGTTTTTTAGTAAGTTAATGATATTTGTATTTCTTACCTTATTAGGAGATACTTTAAATGTATCTGTAAATGTTTTATTGAAGTCTGTAACATTACTATCTTCATTTATAACTACAAAACTATCTGACATCCTATCTACAATATTTTGCATTGCTATTGGTGTGATGCTAATGAATTTAAATTTGAATATCGCAATACCGAATAAAAATGCTACAAGTGCGAAAGATATTGGCGTCATATACATAGTCATTTTTATAATACCAAATCCACCTAAAGTATTAACTAATAATGGAATAATAGTTCCTATTATTATTAATAAAGATTGCTTTGAAAAGAAACCAGAGTTTCTTATAGAATATTTTACAAAATAAAATAAAGCAATTGCGTATAGTACATATCCATATAAAGAATGAATATTGTTATAACTTCCTACAACTAACTCATTCATATTAATTGAATAATGTTCAAAAACTAAATGATGATATTCATTAGTAAATGTCAATATTACAGTTGTTACAGGTATTACTAAAAATAAAATATAACTTAATTTTAATTTAATCTTTGTTTTTGCGAATACTACACTTAATGCAAAAAATGCAACTGGACAAAAACATACTCCAAATGTAGCAAATTTTTCCCAAAGGAAAGGGTCTATATCTGTATTTTGAAATGATATTTGTAAAATTGAGCAAAAAGTCCAAATAAATAAACAAAGAAGAACATACGCAAATGCAGTTTTTAATTGACTTTTTTTCTCTTTTCTTAAAAATAGTGCTAACCCTATTATTAATATTTCAGAAATAATCATTAATATTAATGAGCCTATGTGTTCCATAAAGTTTCCCTCCTATATAAATTTTATATTTTTAAAATGTTTAATGTATTTTTCTATATAACTATTATCTATTTTTGACCAATTAAAGTCAATAGTGTGTAAAAAACTTCTAGAAAATCCAGATAAAATGTCGATATTTGCATTAATTTCAAAATTATTGTCTGAATTTAATTCATTTATAATACCTGATAATATATCCTTTTTACTCTCATCAAGTAATGTATCTTTTATTATTTTATCAAATTCTTTATTATTAACAACTTTTAAATTTATATTATATTTTCTTAATGTCTCAACAAAATCTTTCATTGTTATATAATTATTGTTATAAAGATGGAATACACTAAAATCTGGTACATAGTTTTGCATGATGCAAATAATTGCAAATCCGCATAAATCAACAGGTGTAAATTCTAGTTTTGCATTTAATAAATAATCTGGAATAATACCTAATTTTATGAAAGATTGTATTCTACCTATAAAAGCGTTTTCATTAGGATTTATTTGGAATTTTCCATCAACATATCTATTTGTAATATTTCCAAGTCTTAATATCTGTGCTTTTAATCCTTTTGAAATATGTTCTAAAATAATTCTTTCTGCTTCAAATTTGCTCTTTACATATACATTATCTAAATTTTGTCCAATATATAAATTATTTTCTGAAAAACTAATATTTTCATTTTTATTTACTTCTCCACTAATGCTAGTAGTAGAAATTTGTATTAATCGTTTATTATATTTTTCACAAAATTCGATAGCCTTTTCTGTTAGACCAATATTGATATCTTCGAAATTTTTAAAATTACCATAGTGTCTAACATTTGCACTTGAGTTAATAACAACGGAAACATTATTTACTATATCATTGTATAACTCTGTATTTAATCCAAAGTTCTCTTTGGTAATATCACCTTTAAAAATAATAATTCTATTATCAATAAATTCATCTAATTCACTATTAAAATAAAAATGTAACGCATCTAAAATTCTAGTTCTAGCAGATATTTTGTTTTTATCTCTAACAATACAATATATTTTTCCATTATCCTTTTTGATGAAATTATATAAAATATGCATTCCTACAAAGCCGTTTGAACCTAATAGAAGAACATTATTTGTTTTATTTGTTATTCTATTTTTATTATTTTTTATATTATTTTTTTCTAATATTTTATTGATTTCATCATAATTATAAGAATCTACTTGTTCTGTAGTAGTAATACTCTTTGCTTCTGATAATTCTTTTACAGTTGGATATTTAAAAATATCAGCATATTCAATATTAATATTATGAGATAATATTTCAACTTTAAATTTAATAGCAAGTAAGGAGTCTGCTCCTAGTTCAAAGATATCATCTGTAATTCCAACTTTTGTATTTAATAGTTTCTCCCAAGTGTCACAGAATAGCTTTTGTGTTTCATTTTCTGGTGCCACATAATTTAATGTTTCAACATTTTCAATTTTATATTCTTTTAAAGTTTTTAAATCTATTTTTCCATTTCTAGTAATAGGCATATTATCTAATTTAATAATATATTTTGGAACCATATATAATGGTAAATGTTTCGATAACTCTGCCCTTATAAAAGAAATGTCAATATCTTTTGTTGATGTAAAGAATGCTACTAAATAAGAATTATTGTTGGGTTGTTCTTTATAAATTACAACACAACTTTTAATATTTTCTATATTTAATAATTGTTTTTCAATTTCTGATAATTCAATTCTTAAACCTCTTAATTTAACTTGAAAATCTTTTCTACCAATATATTCTATTTCTCCATTTGCATTATATTTTCCTATATCACCTGTTTTATATAATAAGCCTTCTCCATAAGGATTTTTTACAAATACTTTTTCTGTTGCAGTAGGATTATTAATATAACCTTTAGAAATTCCATCACCGCTAATACATATTTCTCCATCTACGCCAATTGGGCATAAATTCATATCTTGATTAAGTATGTAAATTTGAACATTATGAATAGGTCCACCAATATTAATATCATTAGCAGATGTAATTTCTTTATAAGAGCAACAAGATGTAATTTCAGAAGGTCCATATTCATTACATATTTGAGCATTTGTATATTTTTTCAATGTTTCAAATAAATTTGCAGTAAATATTTCTCCTCCTAATTGTATGCTTTTTAAATTTTGTAAACAATCGCTAGTAGCATTATTCTCTAATAATAATTGAATTTTTGAAGGTGTAATCAACATGAACTCAACACGATTTGTTTTTATTAATTTACTAATAGCAATAGGATCTTTATGTTCTTCTTCATTTGCTAATACTAATGTTTTATTATTTAATAATGGAATAAAAATTTCAACAGCAAACATATCAAAGGAAATAGAACAAATGCTTAAAAACTTGTTAAAATTATCTATATCTATGAATTTTTTATAACAAAACATTAAATTAATCATACCTTGTTGTATTAACAAAACACCTTTTGGATTACCAGTTGAACCTGATGTATAAACAATAGATAAGTTATCTTTTATATTGTAATTTAAGTTTAAATTATTTTTTGGATATGCATCAGTATTTACTTTATCAATAAATAGCTTTTTATCAAAATCAATATTTTTTATATCACTTGCTGTAATTAATAAAGTAGAATTAGCATTTTTTAGCATATATAAAATTCTATCTTCTGGTAGATTTACATCTATTAGCATATATGCAGCATCTGCTTTTAAAACTGCTAACATAGAAATAATGGTTTCAAAAGAACGTTCAAGCATAATGCCAACAATATCATTATTTTTTACCCCATTTTCAATTAAACAATGAGCCATTTGATTTGCTTTTTCATTTAATTCTTTATATGTTAATTTTTGTTCTTCAAAAATTACAGCAATTTTATTAGGTTCTTTTTCTGCTTGCTTTTCAAATAACTCTATTACTGTTTTATCTTTTGGATAATCTACTTTCGTATTATTAAAGTCATTTAATATTTGTTCTTTTTCTTCTTTTGAAAGCATATCTATATTTGCTATTTTTATATTATTTTCTTCTATTATTGTTTGTACAATATTTAAATAGTGTTTTGATAATCTAGTAATAAAATCTTTATTAAATAATTTAGTGCAATATTCAAAACGAAGATTTAAACCATCATTTTCTGGTATTATTTCTAATGATAAATCAAATTTTGAAATATTTGTTTTTGGTGTATATACTTCTGATTTTATTCCATCAAAGTTAGTAGTTGCATTACCATTATTTTGATAAATAAACATTGTATCAAAAAGTGGATTTCTACTAGTATCTCTTTTTATTTCTAATGCACTAACTAATTCATCAAATGGATATGTTTGATGTTCAAACG
>CANRLO010000048.1 GCA_947631495.1 uncultured Clostridia bacterium | reverse complement strand
AATTTTGTATAAAAATGAAATGGTTGGTTTTATCGGCATAAAAAATTTTGAAAAAGAAATATATTTATATCGCTTTTTTATAGAAGAAAAATATAGAAATTTAGGAATCGGAACTATTGCTTTGCAAAAACTTATTGATATGGCAAAAAAACAAAATAAAGATATGTCATTAGAAGTGATAGGAGAAAATATAGCAAGAGATTTATATGAAAGATTAGGATTTAAAACTCATTATAGAAAAATGGTATTAAAATTAAATGATAATATATACGAAAATTAGAGGTAAAAAATATTTGATGATAATAGGAATCTTTTTATGTGTTCTATTGTTAGCATTATTATAATTTTATGTTTTTTCAACACAATTTCCATAGTAAATTTGCTATGGAAATTTTTAAAAATGTTGACATAATTTGAAACATATAATATAATATGCATGCAGTAAAAGTATTATAACTATATCGAAAGGGCAAGAATGAAAGAATATATTCAAATTGGTAATTTGAATCCTAAACTATTAAATAAACTAAATATACGCATTATAACAAATGAAGTTGTATTTACATTAGAAAGAATAGAGCACGTGAAAGAGAAAAGATATCAATTTTATGAAGAAGTAAAAGAAATATTACCAACAGCGATATATAATCCTGACTATATTTATCAAGACTGGAACAATAGAGATGATACTTTAGTCTTTATAAAAAATATAGATAAAAATGAAAAAATAAATATTGTTATTAAAATAGCAGTAAAATATGATAAAAAACATACCAAAAATTCCATTATAACGATTATAAAAATAGGAGAGAAAACTTTTAGAAAAATATATAAAAATAAAAATCAGTATTTATTATTTAAAAAACTAGACAAAAATGAATAAAAATTGTATAATAGAAGTACAATAGAAAGAACTATTTGAGGTGGTAAAGTGTGTCAACCACGCACCCATTGGGTCAAAAGAGATGTAGGGAATGATACTCCTACCAAATAGTAAAAGCATAAAAGGATTATGTATAAACATAGTCCTTTTCTTTTTTGAAAGACATATTTTTTCCTTTTCTTTCATTGACACAAAAATAAAAAAGTAGTAAAATAGTAGAGTTGCTAAAAGAAAAGGAGAGAAGAAAATTGGAAAAAGAAGAAAATATATTAGGAACAGAAAAAATAGGAAAATTGATTAGAAAATTTTCTATTCCATGCATTATATCATTAGTAGTAAACTCATTATATAACATGGTAGACCAAATTTTTATTGGATGGGGAGTAAATTATTTAGCAAATGGAGCAACCAATGTAGTATTTCCACTTACAATGATTGCACTAGCATTTTCACTTATGCTAGGAGATGGTGCTTCCAGTTATTTTAGCTTAAAATTAGGAGAAAAGAAAAAAGAAGAAGCAACCAAAGGTGTAGCAAATGGAATACTATTATCTGTAATTATATCAGTAATTTACTGCATCATTACATTAGTATTCTTGCCACAACTTTTAAATATCTTTGGTTGTACCGACGTTTTAAGAGAATTGGCATTAGACTATGGAAAAATTATTGCCATTGGATTACCTTTTATGATGATAGGAACCACTTTAAATTCTATTATTCGTGCTGACGGTAGTCCAAAATATGCTATGACTTCTATGGTATTAGGAGCTATTTTAAACATTATATTAGATCCTATTTTCATCTTTGTATTTCATAAAGGAATAGAAGGTGCTGCTATTGCAACCATTCTTAGTCAATTTGTTACCTTTATACTAAATATTGGTTATATTAAAAAATTCAAATCGATTAACTTAAACAAAGAAGCATTTTCATTAAAATTAGGTGTAGCCAGAAAAGTAGTTGCCTTAGGAATTAGTAGTTTTATTACCCAAATGAGTTTTGTATTTGTTGTAGCAGCAGAAAATAACTTACTTGGCAAATATGGAACACAATCTAAATTTGGCTCTGAAATACCAATTACGGTTTTAGGCATTGTAATGAAAATAAGCCAAATTTTAAATAGTATTATAGTAGGAATTGCAGCAGGTTCTCAACCAATTTTTGGTTATAACTATGGAGCAAGAAAGTTTGATAGAGTAAAGCAAACTTTAAAAACCATTTTAGGCATCAGTGTTATGATTAGTATAGTTGCCTTTATTCTATTCCAAACAATTCCAGATAAGCTAATCTCTATTTTTGGTAGTGGAGATGCACTATATATGGAATTTGCATGTATTACTTTTCGTACTTATTTACTACTATGCATCTTCAATGGTATTCAAATTCCATCAGGAATCTTCTTTCAAGCCATTGGAAAGAGTAGTAGAAGCGCTATTTTATCATTATCAAGACAAATCATTTTCTTAATTCCTGCTATGCTTATTTTAAGTAACATCTTTGGATTAATGGGCGTACTATATGCAGGACCAGTAGCAGATGGCATTGCTTTTGTACTTTCCGCTATTTTCCTTATCGTAGAAATGAAGCATTTAAAACAAACTGGTGAGAAGAAAGAAGTAGTAGAAAACAAACAAAATGCAGTAGAAACCAAAGAAGGAATTATTATTACAATTGCAAGAGAATATGGTTCAGGTGGAAGATATATTGGAAAATTAGTAGCAAACGAATTAGGTATTCCTTTATATGATAAAGAATTTATTGCAGAAATAGCCAATAAAACAGGACTCTCAGAAGAATACATTGAAAATCAAGAACAAAAAAGAGAAACTTTGGCAGGACTAAATAATGGCTATTATGTAGGCTTAGATAATAAAGATGAATTATTCTTAAAAGAAGCAGAACTAATAAAAGAAATTGCACAAAAAGGTTCATGTGTCATTGTTGGAAGATGTGCAGACTTCATTTTAAAAGAAAATAAAAATGTAATTAAAGTATTTATTTATAGTGACATGGAGCATAAAATAAAAAGAGCAGTAGAATATTATCATTTGAATCAAGATAAAGCAGAAAAAGAAATTAAGCGAATCAATAAATTAAGAGCAAACCACTATAAATATTATACAGAGCAAGAATGGAATAATCATGAAAATTATGATATTTGCCTAAATAGTGATGCATTAGGAGTAGAAAAAGCAGCAGAAATGATTTGCAATATGGTAAAGGAAAAAAGTGTATATTAAATAGGAATATAAAATTATTGAAAAAGATAGAGTTATTATGAAGCAAAGAAAAAAGGAGAAAAATGTACTATATTTATTTAATAAGATGTAAAGATAATTCCATTTATACAGGAATTACCAATAATTTAGAACGTCGTTTGCAAGAGCATTTAAGTAAAGATGAAAAATGTGCAAAATACACCAAAAGTCATCCTGCTTTAAAATTAGAAACAGCATGGCAAACAGAAAATAAGCAATTAGCTGCTAAACTTGAATATGCCATAAAAATGTTAAAAAAACAACAAAAAGAAGATTTAATTACAGAAAAAATAGAATTAAAAGATGTGTTTAACGAAAGATTAGAATGTGATAAATATAAAAAAGTTACCTTTGGGCACGTTTCCTAAAGGTAACTTTTTTATATAGCAATAGTTTTCAATAAAAGAAAAAATTCTGTAGCTAAATAAATATAATTTTTGTAAATGTTGTAATAAAGGGAATAACGGACATTCTAGACCTAATACAATTTAAGTAGAAAGGTTTAGAATAGTTTGAAAGAGTGAAAAATCCTTTAAAACTATGTTTACCTTCAGAATAAGTAAGAAAGGAAAAATGCTTATGAAAGTGATTAAAATAAAGAAAAGTAGCATTCTAAAAATTCTCTTATTATGTGTTTTCACATTCACCATTACAAAACTTACTACTTCTTTTGGAATGCAACATTACTACAATGTTGATTTTTCAACTGGACTTGTTACAGCAAGTATATTAAATGTAAGAAGCGGGCCGGGGACCAATTATCCTGTAGTAGCAAAAGTAAAGAAAAACGAGTACATTCGTGTATTTGCAGGAGTAGGCACTTGGTATATTGTGCAAGTAGAAGGTGATTATGTAGGAGCTGTAAGCCAGCAATATGTAAGACCAATTTATCCTAATACAGGAGGAAGCAGTGGAGGCTCATCAGGAGGTAATTCCTCTGGAGGAACATCGTCAGGAGGAGGCTCTAGTACTAATACAAGTGATTTAACAGCAGATGAATTAGAAGTTTTTAATTTAATTAATCAGCAGAGAAATCAAAATGGATTAGCTAGTTTAAAAATAGACCCAGAAGTGCAAAATGTAGCAAGAATTAAAGCACAAGATATGGTAAACAATAATTATTTTTCACACACTTCACCAACTTATGGTTCACCTTTTGACATGTTAAAAAGCTTCAAAGTATCTTATAAAACAGCAGGAGAAAACATTGCAGGAAATTCTAGCAATTCAGGAGCAGTAACGGCATGGATGAATTCCTCAGGACATAGAGCAAATATCTTAAATAGTAGCTTCAATTATACTGGAATTGGCGTTGTAAGAGGCTCTCAATATGGAAAAATTTTTGTGCAAATGTTTATTGGAAAATAAATTTATATTTTAGAAATGGGAGAAAATATAATTCATTGAAAATACTTGACAAAGAAGTAAAGAAAGAATAGAATGAAAATACAAAATAGTAGTAACCTATAAACATAAAGTAATTAAAAAAGAATATTTGTTATTTGGAAAAGGAAAAAGAAAAGTATTTTTATGTGAATTTAACATTTGTAATAACAACAATAGAAAAAATAAAAAACCTAGTATAAGAAATTAAGAAAAAAACAACACTAAAAAGAAACAAAAGAAAAGGAGAAAAAGAAAAATGCAAGAAAAAATGAAGAATAATAAATTTGTACAGAAAAAAATAGAAGAAGAAAGAAATAACAAATATAGTAAAGGAATTACTTTAATTGTGCTAGTTATAACAATTATAGTATTAATTATATTAGCGGGAATAAGTATCAATTTAGTGCTAGGAGATAATGGTTTATTCAATAAAGCAAAACAAGCAACAGAAGAATATAAACAAGCAGCAATAAATGAGCAGGCAATGTTAAATAGTGTGGATGAGGAAATAGCAAATGCAATTGAAGAAAATACAACAAAAGATTCACTTAAAAAAGTAGAAGAAGCAAAAACAGAGGGAAAATATTTTGATAATCAAACAGAATTACAAGATAGTGATGGAAATAAAGTGATTGTTCCAAAAGGTTTTAAAATCGCCCAAGATTCTGGAAATAATGTAACTGAAGGAATTGTAATAGAGGATGAAGATATACAAGAAGATGGAAATGGAGAACAAAGAGGTAACCAATATGTATGGATACCAGTAAGTAATACTGATGGAAGCAATAGTAATCCTATCAAAAAAAGTGACAATACAGATGTAGTTATTACATTAGGAAGATATGAATTTGCTGATGGAACATCAACTTACCAAGATAATAATGGGAGCAGTTTAGGAGTATTAGAAAAAGGAACAGAAATATTAAGACAAACGGCAGAAAATTATACTGAGGAAACTGCAATAATGTTATATTATAAAGAATTAAAAGAGTATCATGCAGGTGTAGAAAAAGAAGATATAACAGGAGAAAATAGAACAGCAAAAGATTTAGGAAAATTTATTGAAAGTGTAAGGCAAAATGGAGGTTATTATATTGCAAGATATGAGGCAAGTTATGGAGCAGATAATAAACCTAATTCAAAAATTTCTACTAATCCTAATGATACGGATAATGAACCAACAGCGGAAGGTTATTTATGGAATAGTATAAAACAAATAAAGGCAGCTCAGAAGTGTGAAAATATGTACGAAACAATAAAATCAGACTTAGTTAATAGTTATGCATGGGATACTGCCATTGTATATATACAAAGATTTTCAGGAGATACAGCTTATTCTAGACAACTTTCAAAAAATACTACTTTAGCTAATACAGGAAAAAACAATGATGAAGTGTGTAAAATCAATGATATGGCATCTAATTGTTATGAATGGACAACAGAATACTCTACGTACACGGATAGTTCTAAAGCTTACCCTTGTGTCCTTAGAGGAGGCAACTGGACCTGTGACTACACGAGCATTCGCTATAGCAACGTTGAAATCTACAGCTGCAGAGGCTATGCGTTCAGGACCACACTTTATTTAAATAGCCCTGAGTCCTGATGAAAAAAGTGAAGAATAAAAATAATACAAAACAAAAACGAAAAAGAGGTTCTTAAATTTAAAAATCTCTTTTTTATAAATAAAATCATAAAACAACTATTGCATTTTCTCAAAAAAAGTGTTAAGATATAGCACATAAGATAAAAATAAGATAAAAACATAAGCAAGGACAACACAAATAGAAAAAGTCTTCAAAAGAGAGCTAGATAATTTGGTGAAATTCTAGCAAGAGCCTAGTTTATTTGTTATCACCTTTGTTGTTTTTAAACTGAAAAAATTCTAATATTAAATTTTAGTAAGTTTAAACGTAATTTTACCTGCGTTAAAGGAAATGAAGTGGAAAATAAAGAATATTTATTTTCAAGTTAGGTGGTACCACGGAAAGTTAGCTCTATTTCGTCCTAAATATAGGATGAAATAGAGTTTTTTATATTGTTTGTTGCACATCACAAACGAACCACAGACCTACTGATTAAGAGTCAGTTGCTCTACCGGATGAAATAGTGGTGCAAAAATAATCGTCGGGTTATGAGCTCTACGATAAGAACATTGAGTAAAGTAAGGAGGAAAAAATGCAAGAATTAAAAATAAAAGGAATATATAAACATTTTAAAGGAGATTATTACCTAGTAGAAGATATAGCAATTCATAGTGAAACAAAAGAAAAAATGGTAGTATATCGTAGCTTGTATGGAGATATGTCATTATATGTAAGACCAATGGATATGTTTTTAAGTGAAGTAGACCATGAAAAATATCCAGAGATAAAACAAAAATATAGATTTGAATTGCAAAATATAAAAAGTGTCGCAATTGGGGACTGTCCCCAATTGTGACAAATGGGACAATTTGTACCACCCCTTTATGAAATTTGGAAAATAAGAAAGGAGAAAAAAATGTATAAGAAAGTTGAATTAAAAGAAAATGGATTTGTTGGAATGGAAAAAGAGGTAAGCGATTTTTGGAAGGAGAAGGATATTGTTCATAAGAATTTTGACAAAAATAAAGGAAAACGCTATTTTACCTTCTATGATGGACCTCCAACAGCTAATGGAAAGCCACATGTTGGTCATATTTTAACAAGGGTTATGAAGGATATTATTCCAAGATATAAAGTAATGCAAGGTTATGATGTTCTTCGTATTGCTGGTTGGGATACACATGGTCTTCCAGTTGAATTAGAGGTAGAGAAGAAGCTTGGCATTTCTGGAAAACAACAAATTGAAGATTATGGTGTTGAAGAATTTATTAAGCAATGTAAGGATAGTGTATTTACCTATGTTTCTATGTGGGAAAAAATGACTAACCAAATAGGCTACTGGGTAGATATGGAAAAGCCATATGTTACGTATCATGATGATTATATTGAATCTGAATGGTGGGCTTTAAAACAAATGTGGGATAAAGGATTATTATATCAAGGTCATAAAGTTATGCCATATTGCCCTCGTTGTGGAACAGCGCTATCTTCTCATGAAGTAGCACAAGGCTACAAAGATGTTCAAGATTTAACTTGTACTTGTAAATTTAAAGTAGTAGGAGAAGACCACACATATTTCTTAGCATGGACAACAACTCCATGGACACTTCCTTCTAACTTAGCGCTTTGTGTAAATAAAGCATACACATATGCTTATGTAAAAGTAGAAAAACCAATTATTGATGGTAAAATGCAAGAAGAAGGTCCAGAAGAAATTTACATTTTAGCCAAAGACTTAATTGATAGTGTGCTAAAAGATATTCCTTATGAAATTGTAAAAGAAGTAAAAGGTAGTGAGCTTCTTGGTATGAAATATGAGCAACTAATGCCATTTGCCAAGGTAGAAGGAAAGGCATTTGTTGTAATCCATGGTGACTATGTTACTTTAACTGATGGTACTGGTATTGTTCACATTGCACCAGCTTATGGTGAAGATGATAGCTTTGTATCAAAACAAAATGATATTGCTTTTGTAAATTTAGTAGACAAAGAAGGAAAATTCGTTCCTGAGGTAGAACCATGGGCAGGAAGATTTGTAAAAGAATGTGACAAAGATGTTTGCATTTGGCTTGCTCATCAAAATAAATTATTTAGCTCTGCAAGACATACGCACAGTTATCCACATTGTTGGAGATGCGATACACCACTTCTATATTATCCAAAAGAGAGTTGGTTTGTTAAAATGACAGCCGTTCGTGATAAATTACTTGAAAACAACAACAAAATCAACTGGATGCCAGATACTATTCGTACCGGTCGTTTTGGTAAATTCTTAGAGAATGTTATCGATTGGGGTATTTCAAGAGATCGTTATTGGGGAACACCACTTCCAATTTGGAGATGCGAATGTGGTCATATGGAATGCATTGGTTCTAGAAAAGAACTAGAAGAAAAAGGTATCAATGTACCAGAAAATGTAGAACTTCATAAACCATACTTAGACCCAATTCATTTAAAATGTCCTGAGTGTGGAAAAGAAATGGTAAGAGAAAAAGAAGTAATTGACTGTTGGTTTGATTCAGGTTCTATGCCATTTGCTCAATTACACTATCCATTTGAAAATCAAGAATTGTTTAAAAAGAACTTCCCAGCACAATTCATTTCAGAAGCAGTTGACCAAACAAGAGGATGGTTCTATACTTTACTTGCTATTTCAACTTGTATTTTTGATACTAACCCATTTGAAAACTGCATTGTATTAGGACACGTTTTAGATAGTAAAGGCTTAAAAATGTCAAAACATTTAGGAAATGTTGTTGACCCATTTGATGTACTAAATTCAGTAGGAGCCGATGCTACAAGATGGCATTTCTACACGGCTTCTGCACCATGGCTTCCAACAAGATTCTCTACCAAAGACGTAGAAGAAACACAAAGAAAATTCTTATCTACTTTATGGAATGTTTATTCATTCTATGTGCTATATGCAGAAATAGATAAATTTAATCCATTACAATATAAAGACTTTAAGTCTAACAACATTATGGATAAATGGATTATTTCAAAATTAAATACTTTAGTAAAAGAAGTTGAAGAAAAATTAGATAACTATGATATTACAACTGCAGCCTTCACAATTGAAGACTTTACAGATGAACTTTCTAACTGGTATGTAAGAAGAAACAGAGAAAGATTCTGGCAAGATACTTTAAATGATGATAAAATTGGCGCTTATGTTACACTATATACCGTATTATCTACTTTAGTAAAAGTGGCAGCACCATTTGTACCATTTATGACAGAAGAAATTTATCAAAATATTGTAGTAACTGTTGATAAAGATGCACCAGAAAGTGTTCACTTATGTACTTGGCCAACTGTAAATGAAGAAGTAATTGATAGAAAACTAGAAGAAGAAATGGACCTTGCTTATACTATTGTAAAATTAGGTAGAAGTGCAAGAAATGCAGCAAATATTAAAAACAGACAACCATTATCTGAAATGTTAATTTCAATTTCAAGTCTTCCAGAATACTATGGCGACATTGTAAAAGACGAATTAAATATTAAAAAGGTAGAACTTGGTGCTCAAATGTCAGAATACGTTAATTTTGAAATTAAACCTAATTTACCAGTACTTGGAAGAACTTATGGAAAATTAATTCCACAAATTAAAGCAGAAATTGCTAAGAGAAACCAAATGGAATTAGCTTTAAAAATCCAAAAAGGAGATGTAGAGCAAATAGCCATTGGAGATGAAACTATTGAATTAAATAATGAAAATCTACTTATTACAATGCAAGGAAAAGAAGGTTTTGCATTTAGTGGAGAAGGAGAAATTGGTGTTGTATTAAATACTACTATTACCGAAGAACTAAAAGAAGAAGGTTATATTAGAGAAATTTTATCTAAAGTGCAAAATATGAGAAAAGATAGCGGATTCGAAGTTTTAGATAGAATTAACCTTTATGTATCAGGAAATGAAATGCTAGAAGAAGTAATAAAAAAATTTGCAGAGCAAATTCAAAAAGATACTTTAGCAAATAACATTTTCTACAACGAGGCAAGACCAAACTACACAGAAACTTCTATCAATGGAGAAAAATTACAATTAGATGTAGAAGTAATAAAATAAGCCATTAATGAATAAAAATAACCCACCTAGACAAATGTCTAAGTGGGTTATTTATTTTAGGCAGGTACTACAATATCTGTCTCAGAGAGAGGATAAAATCCGCCGGTTACTGCATGAATAATGCGCCTTGCTGATTTAAACACATCATCACTGGCAAGCTGAGGATATTTGATTTTAAAATCCTCGCCGGAAAATTCTTTTCCAAGCCAATAATAAGCTGAGTAGTTTACATGGTTTCCGTCTGCATCCTTATCAAAAAAACGATAAGAAATAGCATGAACAGGAGCAATGGGAAGAACTTCTTCTGTATTACGAGAAGAAACTTCTCTTTCATTTTGCCCTTTAAGGGAAACACCGGGGAAATAGAACTCTACAAATTGTTTTGCCATACTGCTTAACCTCCATTATGTTTTTTAGTTTGTAAGTAAAATTCCTACCCTCACTTTCTATCTAATATTTTATAGATAAAATTTAGAAATGATAGACATAATTATAACATATAAAATAGTAAAAAGCAAG
>CANRLO010000047.1 GCA_947631495.1 uncultured Clostridia bacterium | reverse complement strand
CAAAAATAAGAATGAAAAGAAAGAAGGAAAATAAATGGGATTAAAAATCAGTCATGTTAGTAAAAGCTATGGAGATAAAAAAGTAGTAAATGACATAAGCTTTGAAATCAACACTCCTGGCGTATTTGGACTTTTAGGAACAAATGGCGCTGGAAAAACAACAACCATTCGTATGTTACTTCGGAATTTTAAAGAAAGACGAAGGGCAAATAACGTGGAATGGAAAAGAAGTACAAAGAAAACACGTAAACTTTGGCTATTTACCAGAAGAAAGAGGAATTTATCCTAAAACCAAAATTTATGACCAACTAATGTATTTTGCCAAACTAAAAGGAATGAAGCAAAAAGAAGCAGATGAAGCCATTAACTATTGGCTAAAAAGATTAGAAATAGAACAATATAAAGATATGACAGCAGAAAAACTATCCAAAGGAAATCAACAAAAAATACAATTCATTACTGCAGTTGTACATAATCCAGAGCTTCTTGTTTTAGACGAGCCATTTAGTGGGCTAGACCCAGTAAATACCGAGCTTCTAAGAAATATCATCATTGACCTTGTAAAAGACGGAAAATATATTATTATGTCTGCACATCAAATGAGTGTTGTAGAAGAATTTTGCACAGATATTTTAATTTTAAATAAAGGAAAAACAGTATTACAAGGAAACTTAACAGAAATTAAAAATAGCTATCCAGCAAATAAATTAGAAATTATCACAAAAGAAAACATTCAAGATAGCATAAAAGAAGCAAATCTTTCTATTCTTATGCAAAAAGAAAATGAATATGAAATAAAAATAAATACGGAAGAAGAAGCAGAACAACTTTTAAATAAATTAGTAGCAAACAAAGTAAAAATTGATAAATTTGAAATAAAGAAGCCAAGTCTTCATGATATTTTCATAGAAAAGGTAGGTGAGTAACATGAGAGATTTATGGTTAGTAGCAAAATATACCTTTCAAGATTTAGTAAAAAGAAAATCGTTTATTATTTCCAATATTATAATTTTTCTAATTATGATTATCGCATTTAATGTACCAAATATCATCAATAAAATACAAGGAGACGACGAGTCATTTGGAAAAAACAGACTTGCCATTATTGACGAAGACAATATTTATGAAGGTAGTCTAAAACAATTAGAAGAACTTGGGGATGATATTGGATATGAAATTGAAATTGTGGAAAATACTGCTTTAGAAGAAGTTAAAGAAAAAATCAATCAAGAAGAATTAGATGAAGCCATAAGAATTACAAAAGGAGAAAATGGTATTCATATAGAATATATTGTAAAATCAATGAGTATGATGAGCGAAGTTCCACAAGACCTTATTACAATATTACAAGATACATATAAAAATCTTCAAATTTCAAAATTACAAATAACACCACAGCAACTTAGCATTATAAATATGCCTTTTGAAATGGAAGTAAGTCAAACAGAAGAAAAAGAAGTAGGTGGCAATATTTTAGCTATGATGTTACTTTCCTTAGTACTATTTTATGCGATTTATTTCTATGCTTACCAAGTTTCTACTTCTATTACAATAGAAAAAACTTCAAAAATTATAGAAACGTTAGTTACTTCTACTTCACCAAGAACCATTGTCCTTGGAAAAACGCTAGGAATAGGGATAGCAGGAATCATGCAAACAGTTGCATTAGTAGTAGTTGCAATAATTTGTGCTAACGCATTCTTAACACCAGAAATGGTTAGCATGGTACTAGATATGTCAAATATAACATGGACACTTGCCGTTCTTACAATTGTATATTACATATTAGGATATTCATTATTTGCCTTGTTATATGCTTTAACAGGCTCTACTGTAGCAAAACCAGAGGACATTCAATCTGCCAATGGACCAGTAGCAATTTTAGCAGTAATTGGATTTTACCTATCTTACTTTACTATGATGAATCCAACAAGCACTCTAAATAGTTTTGCAGCAATTTTCCCAATTTCTTCACCATTTTGTATGCCATTTAGAGTTATGATGGGAATAGCAACACCTAGTGAAATTGCCATTTCTCTTGTTATTTTAATTATTACTATTGCAATAATTGCTAAAGTATCTATTAAAATTTATTCTTCTGCTATATTAAATTATGGAAGTAGAATGAGTTTAAAAGATATGGTAAAAATGTATAAAAACAAAAACGATTAAACGTGTTTTTCTTGCTTTTTTAAGTACTTTATGGTAAAATACACATAATGTAATGCAAATAGAAACCTTAAAATGAATAATTTCAATAAGGAAAGGAGATTCATGTTATGGGAGAAATACGGAATAGTTTAAATGTGGAGGAGACACTGCAAATCAAGAAGAAGGCAAAAAGGGAGGCAATAAAGTGGGCTTTAGTGTTGGGATTCATTCTTGAATTTATAGCTTTCAGTATTATGTATACGGGTGGTAATGAAGTATATGCTATAGCAACAATCCAAATTTTAATTGCTGGTGGTACTTTAGTGTGTTCTTATATTTGCTATCTATGTGAAGTACAACAAGAGGAAGAAAAATTAAATGCAACATTAGCAGGAGGATGTTTGTCAAAGACAGAATGGACACAAGTAATCCCTGTGAGGACAAACGAACACCAAGAGTTTATTTTGCAGGAATTGCCTACTAGAGCCAAGTTTTTTGCTAAGCTTCGGGAAGATGGTGACATCATCGATGTATATGTTCAGTTTCATCACGAAAAAGAATATTTGCCCTTGGAGAAAATTAGCAAAAACTGGTTCTTAAACTACTATTCTATTTTAGAAGAAAGTGAGAAAGAGCCGGAAGAAAAAAGCAATGATTAACTTTCAAATGTTCTAACTATAACAAATAACAAGCGTTAAAACGTAAAGGAGCAAGAAATTCTTGCTCCTTTAACGTGTAAAAAAGTAACATAATTTAGATATATTAGGAACATTTGCCTCTGTATAAGTTATCCGTCCCTTTTACATCATTATCTCCAATAGAGAATTTTCACCAAAAGACCAAATTTTTCTTGATTTTGGAAGCATTTTATGGTAAAATACACATAATGTAATGCAAATAGAAACCTTAAAACGAATAATTTCAATAAGGAAAGGAGATTTATGTTATGGGAGAAATGCGGAATAGTTTAAATGTGGAGGAGACACTGCAAATCAAGAAGAAGGCAAAAAGGGAGGCAATAAAGTGGACTTTAGTATTGGTATTCATTCTTGAATTTATAATTTTCAGTATGACGTATATAGATTCTAACGATTCTGATACTGAATTTATAGCAATGATGCAAATTCCCATTGCTGTTACTGCTTTAGTGTGTTCTTATATTTGCTATATAAGTGTAGTACAACAAGAGGAAGAAAAATTAAATGCAACATTAGCAGAAGGATGTTTGTCAACGAAATCATGGACGGAAGTGATTCCTATAAAGGCAAATGAATATAAAATATTAATTTTGCATGTCTTGCCTACTAGAGCAAATTTTTTTGCTAAGCTTCGGACAGATAGTGATATCATTGATGTATATGTTCAGTTCCATCATGAAAAAGAGCATTTTCATTTGGAGAAAATAAGGAAAAGGGACTTCTTGAACTACTATTCTATTTTAGAAGAAAGTGAGAAAGAGCCGGAAGAAAAAAGCAATGATTAACTTTCAAATGTTCTAACTATAACAAATAACAAGCGTTAAAACGTAAAGGAGCAAGAAATTCTTGCTCCTTTAATATGTAAAAAAGTAACATAATTTACAAAAAATGTAAAATAATATTGACAAAGAAAATAAAATATTTTATAATGAATATACTAAAGTAAGATAGTAATATTACTATCGAGATGTGCTGACATCTTTAAAAATCCGAAACACTTGTAAGACGAATGTGCTTACCGTTGGCGGACAACAAAAAAATCCGAAACACTTGTAAGACGAATGTGCTTACCGTTGGCGGACAACAAAAAAATCAGTTATAAAAATAGGGCTTATCAATTTTGATAAGCCCTATTTTTGCATTTTAGAAAGGAAACAAATATGGATAAAAAAGAAATCTTAAAAATGTTAAAAGAAAATGCAATAAAATATAATGAAAAACTAAAAGATAATAATTTACTCATTCTTTATCAAAATGAACAAAAAATAGAATATGTGGAAATTTTATTTTTAGCAAGAAATTTTATGCACCTTACAGGAGTAAAATATTATGATAAAGGCCAATATATGAAAGCAAATCAATTTTTTCAAGCTTGTTTAAAAAATAAATTAAGCGAAAGAAATATAAAAATAAAAGAAGATGGTACAACAAAGTTAAAACTTGAAATATTTTCTCAATTATTTTATATAAATAAAAAAATTAAAATGTTAGGAATATATAATCAAAGCAAACAAGATTTAAAAACAGAAATATTGTTGGGAAATATTCATATTTGTGTAGGCTTAATTAAAAGTATAGGAGATTATTACCTTCCAAATAGTTTACTAAAAGATGATATTAGAAAACGAGTAATAAAGCCTTATAAAATTGTAGGAATTTTAAAGAAAAAAGTGAAAGAAGAAAAATATCAAGACATTATATATCTAGATGAAAAAATAAAAGAAAATCAAATTAAAGATATAAAAATTTATAAATACAAGAAAAACTAAAAAAACAATAGCAAAATAAAATTAACATTGTTATAATAAGGAGGAAGAAAAAAATGCAACTTGATTTATTCAAAAACATAGGCAAAGAAATACAAAAAATAGACGTAACTAGTTTTATAGAAGAATTAGTAGAAAGGTTAAGAAAAATGGAAGAAGAATATGTTATTGACCGCTTTGAAGGTAATATTGCTATTTGTGAGGAAAGAAAAACAGGAAAGAAGAAAGAAATTCTAAAAGAAGAATTACCAACAGAAGTAAAAGAAGGTAGTATTTTAAAAGAAGAAAGCGGAAAATATGTAAAATTAGAAAAAGAGCAAGAAGAAGTAGAAAGTAGAATAAAAGACAAAATGAATAAACTATGGAAAGACTAAAAACTTGTAATAGGGGGGCGAAAAACAAGTGGCAAGGAAAAAGAAAAAAGTAAGACAAATAGAAACTATAATAGGAATTATTGTTTTATTTATTTTAACATTAGGAGCATTGCAAAATGGAGAAATACAAAACTATTTTTCAAAAAATAAAAAAATAGTTAATCCAATTACAGCAGAAGAAAGCCAAAATGTTGTGCTAGAAGGAGAAGACATTCTTCAAATTCACTTTTTTGATGTAGGTCAGGCAGATAGTATTTTACTAATTAGCGATGGAAAAACTATGTTAATTGATGCTGGAAATAATGAAGATGGAAAGTTAGTAGTTAGTAATATTAAAAATTTAGGTATTACAAAACTAGATTATGTAGTAGGAACTCATCCACATGAAGACCATATTGGTGGACTAGATGATGTAATTTCTAATTTTGAAATAGGAACTATTTATATGCCAAAAGTACAAACCAATACTAAAACGTTTGAAGATGTATTGGATACAATTAGTAGTAAAAATTTAAACATTACTACACCAAAACAAGGAAATAAATTCATTGTAGGAAAAGTAGAATGTGAAATAATGTTAGCACCAGAAGTTACAAAAGAAGTAGAAGAAAACTTAAATTTATCTTCTATTGTAATAAGAGCAAGCTATAAAGAGCAAAGTTATCTATTTATGGCAGATGCAGAAAAAGAAAATGAAAATGCACGTACATGGGAGCAAAGCAATGTTTTAAAGATAGGACATCATGGCTCAGATACTAGCACTTCTACTACATTTTTAAATCAAGTATTACCACAAATAGCCATTATTTCAGTAGGAAAAGATAATTCATATAATCATCCAAGCCAAGCAACATTAAGCAAATTATCAAAATTAGGAACGCTCGTCTATCGAACAGACGAAAAAGGAAATATTTTAATTGAAAGTGATGGAATTCAAAATAAAGTATCTTTCTATTGAAATAACGAAAAAATTATGATATACTAAAACGCGTAACCATTTAATATTCTAATAGCCAAATTTGGCAGATAGGAGAAAAGTATGAAAAAGTGTGTGAAAGTAGTATTAGTCGTAGTATTAGGCATATGTGTGCTGTTTACGGCATTATATGCAATTTTGGTAGTTATATCATCTACGCTTGACTGGGACTATAATAAAGAAGATGATGATGATGACTACGATGATTTATGTGAAAAGTTATCAGAAAAGAATGAGTAATAAAAACACATAATTTATAAAGAGCATGTGAGGCAGGTACAAATTGTATCTGCCTTAGTACTTTTCTAAAAATACAAATACAATACAATTTCTAAAATAGAATGGTTCACACAAAATTTACAGAGCAAAGGGTTGACAAACAGGCTATAAATTACATATAATTTAATTTTAAGAGAGAATACAAAAAGAGGAGAAAAACATGTTCAAAATATTAATGAATTTAAGAAAAACAATGCTATCTGTTATTTTTATTATCATTTTACTATGCGTGCAAGCATGGGCAGACTTAAGCTTGCCAGATTACACTTCTAAAATAGTTAATATAGGCATTCAACAAGGTGGAATTGAAAATGTAGCGGCAAAAGCCATTCGTAAATCCCAAATGGAGCTTATTTTACTATTTACAAAAGAAGATAACGCAATTTTAGATAACTATACTCTTATTGAAAAAGAAAATTTAGAACAAAAAGAATATGAAAAATACGAACAAGAATATCCAAAACTAGCAGAAGAAGCATTATACATTAGAAAAGAAATAAATAGCGAAAAACAAGAAGAATTAAGCACAGATTTAGCAAAACCATTTATGATACTTTCTATGTTAAATAACGAAGAAACAAAACAAGCTATCAAAAACCAAATGATAGTTACTATGGAAAGCATGAGAGAATATGACGAAGAAACCATGCCAGAAGAATTACGAAATGCAATACATACAGAAAATGTGGAAAACATAGAAAATAGCCAAATTAACAGTGATATTATACGACCTGAAATTATGAAGCAAATATCATTAGAAGAATTATTAAAAAAATTACCAGAAGATCAATTAGAAGCTATGTTAAATAGTGTAGAACAAAAATTAGATACAATGAGTGAGTCAATAATAGAGCAGGCAGCAATCAACCAAGTGAAAGCAGAATACCAAGCAATTGGAATAAATACAGATGATGTACAAAATCAATATATTTTAATGGCAGGACTTAGAATGTTAGGCGTTGCATTTATTAGTATGACATCAGCAGTTATCATCATGCTATTATCATCTAGGGTAGCAGCACATCTAGGAAGAACATTAAGAGATAAAGTATTCCAAAAAGTAATTCATTTTTCAACAAAAGAATTTCGTGAATTTTCAACAGCTTCTTTAATTACAAGAAGCACCAACGACATTCAACAAATTCAAGGACTTATTGCTATGCTATTCCGTGTAGTTGTATATGCACCTATCATGGGAATAGGAGGAGTTATTCGTGTACTTGCTAACAATAATACTTCTATGGCATGGATTATTGGCTTAGCTGTTCTTTGCATAATGGGAATTGTAATCATTCTATTTATTGTAGCAATGCCAAAATTCAAAAAATTACAAGAATTAGTAGATAAATTAAACTTGGTAGCAAGAGAAATATTAACAGGACTTCCTGTTATTCGTGCCTTCAATACACAAAAAAGAGAAGAAGCACGTTTTGACACGGCAAACCAAGTTTTAATGAAAACCAATATTTTCGTCAATCGTGCCATGAGTATAATGATGCCTGCTTTAATGTTAGTTATGAACTCTATTATGCTTCTTATTATATGGGTAGGAGGTCATAGCGTAGATGAAGGAATAATACAAGTAGGAGACATGATGGCATTCATACAATACACAATGCATATAGTAATGAGTTTCTTAGTAATTTCAATGATATCCATTATGCTTCCACGTGCTGCAGTATCAGCAAAACGTATAAATGAAGTATTAGAAACAAAACCAAGTATAGATGATAAACCAAAAACAAAAGAATTTAAAGAAGACAAAAAAGGTTGGGTAGAATTTAGAAATGTATGTTTCCGTTATCCAGATGCAGATAGTGAAATTTTAGAAGACATCAATTTTACAGCAAAACCAGGAGAGACAACAGCAATAATAGGAAGCACAGGAAGCGGAAAATCCACTGTTGTAAATTTAATTCCTCGTTTCTATGATGTAACAAGAGGAGAACTTTTAATAGATGGTGTTAATATAAAAGAAGTACCACAAAAAGAATTAAGAAAAAAAGTAGGATTTGTACCACAAAAAGGAATGTTATTCTCTGGAACAATACGTTCAAATATAAAATATGGTAACCCAGAAATGTCAGATGAGCAAATGATAAAAGCAGCAAAAATTGCGCAAGCAGAAGAATTCATAGAAACAAAGCAAGAAAAATATGACGCACCAATTGCACAAGGAGGAAATAACGTATCTGGAGGACAAAAACAACGTTTGTCAATTGCAAGAGCCATCGCTATAGACCCAGAAATTTTAGTATTTGACGATAGCTTCTCAGCTTTAGATCTAAAAACAGACCAAAAATTAAGAGAAGCCCTTGCCAAAGAAACCAAAGGCAAAACAATTATTATTGTAGCGCAAAGAATTAGTACAATTATGAATGCAGAGCAGATTATTGTACTAGAAGAAGGAAAGATGGTAGGAAAAGGTACACACGAAGAACTAATGAAAAATTGTGAAACCTATAGACAAATTGCTATGTCACAATTATCAGAAGAAGAACTAAATAACTAAGTTCCATTGGGGACGTTTCCTTTTGGTAAATCTGTCCCTAATGGATATCAAATTATATATAATTGTTACAAAAAATGATACAAAAGGGACAGATGATGCAAAAGGAAACGTCCCCAATGTATCACAAATGGAGCAGAAAGGAGAAAATAAACTATGCCACGGACCAATGGGAAGACCAGGAAGAGGACCTGCAAGACCAGTTGAAAAAGCAAAAGATTTTAAAGGTACTACTAAAAAGTTGATAAAGAATTATTTATCAAGTTATAAAGTAGCACTATTGATTGTTATTATTTTTGCCATAGGAAGCACCATTTTTTCTATTGTGGGACCAAAAATACTGGGAAATGCAACAACAGAAATTTTTAATGGATTAATAAATAAATTATCAGGAGGAACTGGTATTGATTTTGCAAAAATAGCACAAATTTTACTAACACTTCTTGTTCTTTATTTAGTAAGTGCACTATTTTCTTTAATTCAAGGATTTACTATGACATCAGTATCACAAAAATTAACTTATAAACTAAGAAATGATTTAGTAATAAAAATTAACAAATTACCAATGCATTATTTTGATAAAAAAACCAATGGAGAAGTGCTATCTATTATTACAAACGATATTGATACTTTATCGCAAAACTTAAACCAAAGTATTACACAGATTATTACCGCTATTTGTACTTTTTTTGGAATTTTAATTATGATGCTTTCAATTAGCGTTGAAATGACAATGATTTCTTTGCTTATTTTACCGGTTACAGTTATTTTTGTTAGAATTATTGTAGGAAAATCGCAAAAATACTTTAAAAGACAGCAAGACTATTTAGGACACGTAAATGGTCAAGTAGAAGAAGTATATGGTGGTCATACTATTGTAAAAGCTTTTAATGGAGAAGAAAAAGCATTAGAAGAATTTAATAAAGCCAACCAAGAATTATACCATTCTGCATGGAAATCTCAATTCTTATCTGGTTTAATGCATCCTATTATGAACTTTATAGCAAACATTGGATATGTTGCCATAGCTATTTTAGGAGGATATTTAGCAATTGAAGGAAAAATTACAGTAGGAAATATTCAATCTTTCATTCAATATAATAAGCAATTTACTCAACCAATTAACCAAATTGCACAAGTATCTAGTATGTTACAAGCCATGGTAGCAGCGGCAGAAAGAGTATTTGAATTTTTAGAAGAAAAAGAAGAAGTGCCAGATACATTAGAGCCAAGAGCAACAGAAGGCTTAAAAGGAAATGTTACTTTTGACCATGTAAAGTTTGGATATAACGAAGATAAAACAATTATTCATGACTTTAGTGCTAAAATTAAAGATGGTCAAAAAGTGGCCATTGTAGGACCAACAGGAGCAGGAAAGACCACTATGGTAAAATTGCTTATGAGATTTTATGATGTAAATAGTGGGGCTATTTTAATTGATGGCATTAACATTCAAGACTTCAAAAGAGAAGAATTAAGAAAAATGTTTGGAATGGTATTGCAAGATACATGGCTATTTGGAGGAAGCATTAAAGACAATATTCGTTATGGTGCACCAGAGGCAGAAGATAACGAAGTAATAGAAGCGGCTAAAGCAGCTCATGTTCATCATTTCATCAAAACCTTGCCAAATAGTTATGATATGATTTTAAATGAAGAATCAAGTAATATATCTAGTGGACAAAAACAATTATTAACCATTGCCAGAGTTATTTTAGCCAATCCAAAAATTCTAATCTTAGATGAAGCAACAAGTTCAATAGACACAAGAACAGAATTACAAATTCAATCTGCCATGGATAATTTAATGAAAGGAAGAACTAGCTTTATTATAGCTCATAGATTATCTACCATAAAAAATGCAGATTTAATTTTAGTAATGAACCACGGAGACATTGTAGAACAAGGAACACATGAAGAACTATTAAAGAAAAAAGGCTTCTATGCAGATTTATATAACAGCCAATTTGAAGAAGTAGAAGACTAAATTTTAGGGACGGGTCTAAAAATTTAAATTATAG
>CANRLO010000046.1 GCA_947631495.1 uncultured Clostridia bacterium | reverse complement strand
GCAATTAAAACAGCAGGTAATGTTAATACTAAATTAAGTAGTTCATTGGTATTGTTTAAGTATCTTCCTAATGACATAATTACTAAAATTGCCATAATTATATATAGTGTTCTTCTATCCATTCCAAATTGAAACATGTTTTTACCTCTTTTCTAATTTAATGATTTCATTTAACAAATATGTAAATTTCGTGTAATATGCTTGTTTACTATTGTTCAGCCTATTTTTCAACCTTGAAAATTGCTATTTTACGGCTACCAGAAAAAACTTATAAAAATTCATTGAAACCTATTAAATTTTTCCATTAAGAATATATCATATTTGACACAAAATTTCAACTTATTCTATATTTAAAATATTGAATTTATTTTATCTATTTCTATTTCTTTAAACTCATAAAATACACTTGTATACGTATTCAAGGTAACTTGTATATCTTTATTACCTAATATTCTTTGTAAGGCAACTGGATTAACTCCATTTTCTATACATCTTGTAGTTTTTTCTAGTAAAATTCTTCCTTTATCTACATGACTTAATGTTAAATATTACTCCTTTTGCATCATCTATTGCATTCTGTGTCAATGGATTATTTAAAGCGTTATTTGTTGCTTCTATTATTTTGTTATCTCCTTCTGCTTCTCCAATTCCCATATATGCATAGCCTTCATAACTTAATGCAGTTTTTACATCAGCGAAATCAACATTAATTGTTCCTACTGTATTTATTAAGTCAGTGATTGCTTGTATTCCTTGTCTTAATATGTCATCTGTCATTCTAAAGGCATTTAAAATAGATATATCTTTTGATGTATTAGCTAATAATTTATCATTAGATATTACTATCAATGAATTAACATTTGGCTTTAATTTTTATTAAGTCTTTTGTTTTTATTGGCTGCATTTGGTCTATCACTTTTCTTCCTCCATTTCATTTTTTCGTTATGAATGTATTATACTATAAAATTCCCATTTTCAAGTGTTTTTTATAAAAAGTTTCACCATTTTTATGGTGAAACTCTAAAAGAACTAAATATATCTTATGAATAATTATATGATTTATAGCAATTTTTATTAAAATTGAAAATTCACCAAGGTAGTTACCTTGGTGAATTTAATTTTTTTGGGGAAGAAACTATAGATTACTCAATAGTTTGATTGACCAAATTGACAGCTTCTTCTGTTGGGGAATAGGGCAGATATAAATTTACGGGTTCATCATAATCTGGTCCAACTTCGAGTTCTTTTCGCCTAAGATTTTTATCATCTAAGCATACTGTTTTATCAAACTCCTCTCTATTAAAAGCCAACCCAACTGTCATGTTAAGACTAATATGTCGTTCATTTTCATCATTTTTTGTCTTCATATTACACCAACTTTTGTAATCACAGTATCTGCACCCACAACCTTTTTGTGAATTCTCTAATTTTAATTGCAGATTTGCTGTAATAGTAGGATGTTCTTTACCTATTATCATATCATCAAAATCGATCAAAAGATTAATTGGTAAAATATGTCGGCATCCTGGCAATGGTCCGATTTTAAACTCAAAAAACTCTTTTTTAGGATATAAAAAAAGCATAATACTTGCATTTCTATGCTCTGGATCGTAACACTTTGGATAATATGTTTTATACGTTTTACAATCCCATAAAATAAATGAAGTTGATCGAGTTTTTAGTGGTTCATCACTAAAGCTCTTATGCCACAATCCACAGATTGGGCATTTATAATATTCTGGTACAAGCTCCAATAAGTTTAAATTCATTGTTTACCTCCTGTTGCTTAAACATTGTTGATAGTTACATGATTTAATAGTTTCTTCCCCTTTCTTAAAATTGAATATGCGATAACAAAATAATTATAGCACAGGTTTATGTAAAATTCAATATATCTGTATAAAAAACCTTTATATTTATTTTTAAATAAACATATTAGGTTCTTTATTATTTTAATTTTTATTAAAATAATTTATGCACTCTTTAATTCTAATCTTATTTTATCACCAATCATAGCTATAAATTCACTATTGGTTGGCTTTCCCTTATCTGCCGAAATAGTATATCCAAATAATATACTTTCAACTGTTTTTGCATCTCCTCTACCCCCAAAGCTACTTCTATCGCATGACGTATTGCTCTTTCTACTCTTGATGGAGTTGTATTATATTTTTATGCTATCTCTGGATAAAGTTCTTTTGTTATTTGATTGATTACATTTATATTATTTACAACCATAATAATTGCTTCTCTTAAAAATTGATATCCTTTTATATGTGCTGGTACTCCTACTTCGTGAATTACATTAATTACCAATGCTTCTAAATTATCCTTTTCATCTTTTTTAGAAACTTGTATATATTGTGATTTTAAATCTCTTGAGCCAGTCATTTCTTTTTTCAATTCTTCTGGGTTATAATTTTTTATTTCTTTTATTCTGTCTATTACTACTGAGATATCGAATGGTTTTACTATATAATAATCTGCTCCTAGTACAATAGCTTTTTGTGTAATTTTGTCCTGCCCTACTGCTGATACCATTATGTATATTGGTGTTTTTCCTAATGATATTTTATTTAATCTTTCTAAAACTCCTAGTTCATCTAGGTGTAGCATTATAAAATCTAATAATACAACATCTGGTTTTGTCTGTATTATCTGATCATACGCTTCTTCTCCGTCGCTTACCATTCCTATAACTTCTAAATCTTCGTCATTATTTAAATAATTTTTTAATGTGTTTCCAAATTCATAACTGTCATCTGCTATTAAAACTTTTTAGAATTTTTAAAATGTTCTATGCTAATGGTTTCATAGTTGGGAATAATAAAACATCTCTAATTGATGCAGAATCTGTTAAAAGCATTACTAAACGGTCTACACCTATTCCAAGTCCACCTGTTGGTGGCATTCCATATTCTAGTGCATTAACAAAATCTTCGTCCATCATGTTTGCTTCTTCGTCTCCTGCATTTCTTGCTTCTACTTGTTTTTTGAATCTTTCATATTGATCAATTGGGTCATTTAATTCTGAATAAGCATTTCCATATTCTCTAGTTCCAATAAACACCTCAAAACGTTCTGTTAAACGAGGGTCTGATGGTTTTCTCTTTGTTAATGGAGAAACTTCTACTGGGTAATCATATATAAAGGTTGGTTGAATCAAAGTTTCTTCTACTTTTGCTTCAAATACTTGGTTTATTATTTCTCCTCTTGTTAATTTTAATTCGTCTAGTTCTACATGTAGACTTTCAGCTGCTTTTTTTGCTTCTTCGTCTGTTTCAATTTTGTTAAAGTCTACTCCTGTTACTTCTTTAATACTGTCTATCATAGAAATTCTTTTCCATGATGGTGTTAAATCAATTTCAGTTCCTTGGTAAGTTATTTTTGTAGTTCCTAATACTTTTAGTGCCACTTTTGAAATAATTTCTTCTGTAATATCCATCATGTCGTTGTAATCTTCATAAGCAGAATATAACTCAATGTTCGTAAATTCAGGATTGTGTTTAATATCCATTCCTTCATTACGGAACATTCTACCCATTTCATATACTTTATCAAATCCACCAACTATAAGTCTTTTTAAGTATAATTCATTTGCAATTCTTAGATACATATCCATATCTAAAGTATTGTGGTGTGTAATAAATGGTCTTGCTGCTGCTCCACCTGCAATTGTGTTTAAGATTGGGGTTTCTACTTCCAAATAACCTTTTTCATTTAAAATGTTTTTAATTTCTTGTAAGATTTGCACTCTTTTTAAGAAAGTATCTTTTACTTCTGGATTCATTATTAAATCTACATATCTTTGGCGATAACGTAAGTCTGTATCTTTTAAACCATGGTATTTTTCTGGAAGTGGTCTTAAAGATTTTGAAAGTAAAGTTACTTCTTTTGCATGAATAGAAATCTCACCAGTTTTTGTTTTAAATACAAAACCAGTAATTCCAATAATATCTCCTATATCATCTTCTTTAAATTGTTTGTAACTTTCTTCTCCTAGTTCATTAATGCTAACGTAACTTTGTATTCTTCCATCTCCATCTTGAATATGACAAAAAGAGGCTTTTCCCATAATTCTTTTTCCCATAATTCTTCCTGCTACAGTTACATCTTTTCCTTCTAATTCATCATAATTTTCTACAACTTGCTTACTGGTATGAGTACGATTGAACTTTGTAATTTCAAATGGATTTTTTCCTTCTTGTTTTAGTTTTTCTAATTTATCTCTTCTAATTTGCATTAATTGATTTACATCTACTTCTTGTTCTTGGTTTTGATTTTCATTTTGGTTTTCCATATTCTTCTTTCCTTACATTGATATATTTAGGTTTTTAAGAAAGGCTCTACCTATAAACCTTTTAAACATTCTTTATCTATAACATTTTTGCTCTTAAGTAATGTTTTTTACTTTTCTATTATATAGTATTTTTTCATAAAAGTAAACGATATTTCTTTATTTTTGTAATAAATCACTTGCTACGTTTTATTTTTTACTAACAATTATAACTATATGTATTTTTAGCTTAAATTTTAACTTTATCTATTTTTAATTATAAAAGGAGAAAACAAGGAAATTGCATTTGCTTTCTCCTTGTTTTTTAATCTTCTTTTTCGTAAACGTAGCACTCTAGATACTGCCGACCAAACTCTAATGCCTTTTGATGAGTTGATAGATAGATATCTAACCTTTCATCTGAAATTGCGCCTCCCCTATCTTGCACTATGAACCATCCACCATTTGGCATATCTGCTAAGTCTGGTATGTAAATAACAGTTCCTAACTCGTATTTCTTTCCAGCTGCAATGGTACACCATTCTTTTGCAAGTTCACCAGATGCTGTAATACCATCTGTTTTACCACAACATTTTTCACAAGCACAATAGGATGAAACATTAAATGTTGCTACGGTTGGAGTGATTCCATCGACATTGATGCCATATGGCAATTCGGTTTCTGCACTTTGTTCTGTGACAATTTCAATTGTTTCAGTATCCGCTTTAAGTAATTCTTCGGGAACTTCTACAGAGTCAAAGTACATTTGCACTAAGTCATCGACAGTTATGTTTTGTCCTTCATACTTAGGAATATTCAATGTTTGATACTTCAGTTCTAATCCATGAAGATAAATTTCTCCATCTATAAGAACTGCTAACGAAAACAATACTATAATCAGCATTAATATCGTAAGTATTTTTTGCACGTCCCGAAATATGAATTCTTGATAAGTCTCTCTTTGTGTCATTTTTTTCTCCTTTTCTTTAAATCATAATTATGATTTATGCTTTTGTATTAGTTCTTTTCTTATTATACCATATTTTACATAATTTTGCAATTTTAGAAGAAGAAGCTGGCATATATTAATATATGTCAGCTTCTTCTTCTACTTCCAATCCAGAATATTCATGCCATTCTGAACGATAGTATAATTCGCCATAACTTCTTTTTCTAGCGAACCACACTACTTCTTCATTAAATACTCTTTTACCCTCCAACAAATCTTTTGCAATGCTTATTTCTTCATCAGTTGGACCATGCTCCCAGTTTTCTCCTCCTACAGAGCTAAACTGTCCTTCTGCATATATTACTTCTTCTATTGTATTTCCAAACTCGTATGTTTCATTATTCACACGGTTCAAAACTACATTTCCAACCCGATATTTTTCCATTTCATCGCATATTCCCGCTTCTGAAAATATAACGGTTGCTAAAAGAAATAAATCATCATCTGTGTATTCCATTGCTGGTTGTGGATTGATAAAATATTCACCATATACTTTTTCTTTTTTCAAAACATTAACACTAATTACATTTTGAGTACTATCGAATACCTCTGCATCTACTACAACTGTTTGCTTTGTTACACAGTGCTCATGTAATTCTTTATAGTTTGATAATTGTACTACTATATGTATTGGTGAATAATACAGCAACAACATTATTATTACTGTATTAAGAAACATACTTGAAATAATCGTATATTTCATTAATATTGTTTCCAGTTCTTGAGTATCCAATTGCATATTTAATTTTCTCCTTTTTAAAATTAATTAATTTTAAAAACAATAATAAAAACACAACGTAATATATTATATTATTTTATACGCATTTTGTCAAGGTATTGAACCTCAATTTCTTGCATTTTTTTCCATTTTTATATTAATATTTAGACTGCTTTTCTTAATTGTTTTGCATGTTCAATTGATATATCATTGATGTCTCCACTAGCAATTCTTGCAATTTCTTGAATTGTTCTTTCTTCATTTAATTTTTCTACCTTAGTTTTGGTTTTATTCTGTTCTACTACTTTGCTAATGTAAAAGTTATGCTCCCCTTGTGCAGCAATATTAGCTAAATGTGTGATACACAAAATTTGATGGTTTTGTGCTATTTTTTTCATTTTCTTACTTACTGCCTTAGCTGCATGTCCACTAATTCCTGTATCTATTTCATCAAAAATTAGAACTGGAATTCTATCTACTTCACTTAATACAGATTTAATAGCTAGCATTATTCTTGACATTTCACCACCAGAAGCTATTTTACTTAGTGGCTTTTCTTCTTCACCAATGTTTGTAGCAATAAGAAATTCTACATTATCTAATCCATTTTTATTAAATTCTTCTCTTTCATTAATAACAATATGGCATTTTGCCTGTTTCATTTCTAAATCAGTTAATTCTTGATTAATGCTTTCTGTTAATTGCTCTGCTGCTATTTTTCTTAGAGCACTCATTTGCTTTGCAAAATTATTCATTTGCTTCTCAATTTTTTCTTGTTCCTGTAATCTTCTTTGATTTTCTTCTTCACTATTTTCTATTTGTTTTACTTGTGCTTCTATTTCTTCTTCATATTGTAAGATTTCTTCAATACTATTTCCATACTTTCTTTTTAAAGAGTAAATAGCATCTAATCTAGTTTCTATTTCTTTTCGTTCTGTTTCTTCAAATTCTGTATTTCCCTTTAAATTATTAATATCTCTTTCAATTTCTTGTACTTCATAGTATATATTTTTAAGCTCTGTCAATTTTTCTTGATAATTTTTATCAATATCTTCAATTTTTTCTAATGCTCTTATGGCTTCACTAATGCTATCAATTGCATTTTCTTCTAATGCAACATCTGCTATATTTAAGTTTTCTTCTATTTTTTCTGCATTTAACATTATTTTACGTTGTTCTTCTAGTGCTTCTTCTTCTCCTATTTTTAAGTTTGCTGTTTGAATTTCATTAATTTGATATTGCAATAAATCTAATCTTCTTTGTTTTTCTTTTTCATCTCCATAGTTTTCTTTTAGCTCTTTTTTTAATTGCTCATTTTCTCCGTATAGTTTACGATATTCTTGCTTTATTTTCATGATTTCTGTTCCGATGAAACTATCTAAATAGCCAATATGAGAGTTACTATCTAATAAAGTTTGATTCTCATTTTGCCCATGTATATCAACAACTTGTTTCATAAATTCTTTTAATTCATTAACAGTAACTAATCTTCCATTAATTTTACAAGAATTTCTACCATTTTGATAAATTTCTCTAGATATAATAATGTTTCCATCGATTGCATTTTCATTTTCTGGTAAATAAATGCAGGCTTCTACATATGAGTATTCTTCTCCATTTCGAATCATTTCTTTAGAAAAGCGATTGCCACAAATAATACCTAAAGAATCAATAATCAACGTTTTACCAGCTCCTGTCTCGCCTGTTAGAACATTAAAGCCATTTTCTAAATTAATGCTTAAATCATCGATAATTCCTATGTTTTTTATTTGTATTGTACTAATCATAAAAACCTCCATATACGAAAAAGTGTTTGTATGAATGTATTATACAAACAGATTTTTGTTTTGTCAATAGTTTTTTTTATTTTTTTAAAAAAACATTAGTAAATATTGACACAATAAATTTAATAAATTATAATTATTAAAAATAGTAGTAACTTATAAACATAAAAACGTTTTTAAATATATAAAAAAGAGAAAAATAAAATTAAATATCAAAAGGAGAAATTTTATGAACATAGGAAAAAATAAAGGTATAACACTAGTTTCATTGGTTATAACAATTATAGTTCTTATTATTTTAGCAGGAATTAGTTTAAACTTAACTTTAGGTAAGAATGGCTTATTTACTATGGCAAAAAGAGCAAAAGAAAATATTGAACTAGCTCAAATTCAAGAAGACACAATGTTAAATGAGTTATATTCTCAAGTAGAAAATAACGATATATCTGAGAAAAATACCGTTATAGAAGGACTTGAAAAAAATATTCAAGATTTAAAAAATAAATTAAATACTTTGGAAAATAATATTGCAGAAATGAATAATAAATTACCAACTTTCTATGATGTTAACATTCATCAAAACATTACAAGTACAATAGAAAGATCTAAGACAAATTTAAGTGTTACAATTCCAGCCAATAGTTATGTTTGTATAACATTTCGAGTTGCATATAACCAATCTAAGCCAGAATATATAGAGGTATCTTCTAAAGCTCCTAATGAAGCAGAAAATATTATTGGAGGAGGAGTAGTAACATATGGACAAGCAAGCTGTACAATAAGTGGATATATTAACAACGACACTACTTATACAGCATATATAAAGTGGGATAAGGATGAAACAATAAATGGTGGATCTATAAATGGTTTCTATGTTACATTACCAAAATAATAAAATATAAAATTTTACTTATATTATGATTTTATATATGTATTTTTAATAAAGCAAATATAAAGAGCAAAAATAAAAAGCCTTGTTTTTTAACAGGCTTCTTATTTTATATTGTTTTTTACAAATAATTAAACTAATTGTAAAATAACTACTTCTGCTGCATCTCCTCTTCTTTGTCCTACTTTTATAATACGTGTGTATCCACCTACACGTCCTTCGTATTTTGGAGCAATTTCATTGAATAGTTTTGCAGGTAAGTCAATGTTATTTCCATTTTCGTCTTTTACTTTATTTAGCATTCTCATCATTTTTCTTCTTGCATTTAATCTAGTTGGCATATCTTTTTGTCTTTTTTCTACTTTTTCTTCTTTAACGACTCTTAGATATTCTTTGCCATTTTTGCTTTTTACTAATTCTGTTTCTTTATTTCCCTTGCTATCTAATTTTGCTTTTACAACTTTTACATCTACTGTTTCAAAGTTATCTTTTTCTTTAATTGCTAAGGAAATAATGCTATCAGCCATTGCTTTTAATTCTTTGGCTCTTGCTTCTGTGGTCTCAATTTTTTCATGTAAAATTAAGTCTGTTAATCCACTTTTTAGCATTGCTTTACGGATATCAGTTGTTCTACCTAATTTTCTGTTGATTGCCACTTTATTCTCCTCCTTTTCCTCGGTAAGAGACACATCTTTTCCTTATGTAAGTTTTTAAGTGTCTCCCTATCTTTTAATAATTATTATTTCTTTTATTCTTCTTCTTTGGCAAAATCTAGTCCTAATGAATGTAATTTGAAGGTTACTTCATCTAATGATTTTTTACCTAAGTTTCTTACTTTCATCATTTCAGATTCTGTCATATTAGTAATATCTTCTACTGTTGAAATTCCAGCTCTCTTTAAGCAATTGAATGATCTTACAGATAATTCTAAGTCTTCAATTGACATTTCTAGAACTTTCTCTTTCTTATTTTCTTCTTTTTCTATCATTACTTGAGTATTTTTAGCAGTTTCTGATAAATCAATGAATAATTCTAAATGACTTGTCATTACTTTAGCAGCTAAGCTTAATGCTTCATAAGGTGCTAAACTTCCATCTGTCCATAGTTCAATGGTTAATTTATCATAGTCAATATTTTGACCAACTCTCGTATTTTCTACTGCATAATTTACTTTCTTTACTGGTGTGTAGATAGAGTCTATTGGTAATACTCCTAGAGGTTGATTTTCTTTCTTATTTTTCTCTGCTGAGTTATAACCTCTACCCATGTCTACTGTCATTTCCATTTGAAGATTTGCTCCTTCTGATAAGGTAGCAATATGTAAATCTGGATTTAGTATTTCTACAGAGCTATCTGTAATGATATCTCCTGCTTTTACTTCTCCTTCTCCTTGCACATTAATACGAATTACTTTTTCTTCATTTTCATGAAGTTTTAGTCTTACCATTTTTAAATTTACTATGATTTCTGGTACATCTTCTACTACATTAGGAATGGTAGAGAATTCATGTACAACACCTTCTATTTTAACACTTGTGATTGCAGCACCTGGTAATGAAGATAAAAGGATTCTTCTTAATGAGTTTCCTATTGTTACTCCATAACCACGTTCTAATGGTTCACAAACAAATTTTGCATAATTTGCTTCATTATCAATTTCTAAGCATTTAATATTTGGCCTTTCAAATTCTATCATTTTTACCTCCTATTTTGAAGTTATATAACTTCTAACTATTATTTAGAGTAAAGCTCTACTATTAAATGTTCTTCTACTGGTAGGTCTATTTCTTCTCTTGCTGCTAATCTTACGACTTTACCACTTAATTTTTCTACGTCTTTTTCTAACCATTCTGGAACAGGTCTTGCTCCGTTTTCTTCTACGTTAAGCTTGATTGCTCCATTGTCTTTTCTAATTTCTCTTACTGTAATAACGTCTCCTGCTTTTACTAAGTAAGATGGAATATCTACTTTTTGTCCATTTACTTCAAAAGCTCCGTGTGTTATCATCATTCTTGCTTGTGCTCTTGAGCTTCCATAACCTAATCTGTAAACTACGTTATCTAATCTACTTTCTAGGATTTGTAGTAAAACTTCACCAGTTTTTCCTTTTGTTTTAGAAGCCATATCAAAATATCTTCTAAATTGTTTTTCGCTAACTCCATAAAATGCTTTTGTTTTTTGTTTTTCTCTTAATTGAGTACCATATTCAGAAAGTTTCTTCTTTTTTTGTCCATTTTGTCCTGGTGCATA
>CANRLO010000045.1 GCA_947631495.1 uncultured Clostridia bacterium | reverse complement strand
AAAATTAGAGTTATATATATTGTGTACATTGAAAATAAAATAGAAAGAGGTGTAAAATTATGGATATCATAATTAATATCGCCGTTTTTCTAATCTCAGCAGTTATTTTCACATTTGTTGGAATTGCCATCAGAAAGAAAATAGCAGAATCTAAAATGAAAAGTGCAGAAAATGAAGCAAAAAGAATTGTAGAATTAGCAAATAAAGAAGCAGAAAACAGAAAAAAAGAAGAAATTTTTAAAGCAAAAGAAGAAATTATGACAAGTAGAAAAGAATTAGATCAAGAGATTAGGGAAAGAAGAGGCGAAGTACAACTACAAGAAAAACGTTTAATTCAAAAAGAAGAAAATTTAGAAAACAGAATGAACCAATTAGAGAAAAAAGAAAAAGACTTATTGAGCAAAGCAGAAGAAAATGACAAGAAAAAACTAGAATTAGAAGACTTATATAATAGGCAAATGTCAGAATTACAACGTATTGCTGGATTATCTACAGAAGAAGCAAAAAAACAATTATTAAACGAAGTAGAAAAGCAAATTACAGCAGAAAAAGCAGCTTTAATCAAAGATTTGGAACAAAAAACAAAAGAAACTGCCGATAAAACAGCAAAAAACATTATCAGTTATGCTATTCAAAAATGTGCAGCAGACCACTCACAAGAAACAACAGTATCAATTGTATCACTTCCTAATGACGATATGAAAGGAAGAATTATTGGTAGAGAAGGAAGAAACATTAAAACATTAGAAACCTTAACAGGAATTGACTTAATTATTGATGATACACCAGAAGCAGTCGTTATTTCCGGATTTGACCCATTACGTAGAGAAGTAGCAAAAATGGCACTAGAAAAATTAATTGAAGATGGAAGAATTCATCCATCTAAAATTGAGGAAATGGTAGAGAAGGCAAAAGAAGAATTAGAAGCTACTATTAAAGAAGAAGGCGAAAGAGCAGCTATGGAAGCAGGTGTAATTGGCCTTCATCCAGATATTATAAAACTACTTGGAAAACTAAAATATAGAACGAGTTATGGTCAAAATGTATTAAATCATTCTATAGAAGTTTCTAATTTAGCTAGAATTATGGCAGAAGAATTAGGTTTAGATCCAAAACTAGCAAGAAGGGCAGGGCTATTACATGATATTGGAAAAGCTCTAGACCATGATATGGAAGGAACTCACGTAGAAATTGGTGTAGATGTATTAAGAAAATACAAAGAAAATGAATTAGTAATCAACGCTGTACAAGCTCATCATGGAGATGTAGAGCCACAAACTATTGAAGCAGTGTTAGTACAAGCAGCAGATGCAATTTCTGCTTCAAGACCAGGAGCAAGACGAGAAACCTTAGAAGCATACATAAAGAGATTACAACAATTAGAGGAAATTGCAGATTCTTTTGATGGAGTTGACAAATCTTTTGCAATTCAAGCAGGCCGTGAAATTAGAATTATTGTAAAACCAGAAAAAATATCAGACAGCCAAATGACATTAATGGCAAGAGACATTGCAAAGAAAGTAGAAGATGAAATGGAATATCCAGGACAAATTAAAGTCAACGTAGTAAGAGAAACAAGAGTAGTCGATTATGCAAAATAAAAAAAACGTACTTAGAATAAAATTAATTCTAGGTACGTTTTTTTATATAGTAGGAAAGTTCTCCTTGTAGGAGGACTTTCTGTACTAGATAAATATGGCGAGCCTTAGATTTTCTTAGAATTTCCATTTGTTAGAAAATCTTAGGCTCGCTTTTTTATTGTATTTTAGAAAGAAATATTTAATTTATGGAAAATATTTTACAACTGTAGCATTTTTCTTAAAAATTTCTTAAAAAACCTTTTCATTTTAAGGAATATATAATATAATGTATCTGTTAATAGAAACCTTATCTTTTTGAAAGGAATGATAATAAAATGAAACATGCAAATAATAAAAAAAGAAGAACAAAGAGAACAAATAGCGAAGTAGAAGAAAGAATGAAAAAATACGAAATGAAACCAAACCAAAAAGAAAAAAAGCCAAAAAAAGAAAAAAGAACAAAGAAAAAGCATAAAATTTTAAAAAGAGTCATTTTAACAATATTCATTCTAGGAATTTTGCTATGCTTAGTGGCTGCGGGAATTATAGCAGGTATTTTCTTTAGTGATAAATTTAAATTAACAGAAGAAGAATTAACAATTAATAATGTAAATGGTGCTGTAAAAGATAAAAATGGAGAACAAATTGCAGTACTTTCTGGAAAAGAAAATAGGAAAATTGTTACTTTAGATCAAATGCCAGCTCATTTACCAGAAGCATTTATTGCTATAGAAGATAAGAGATTCTATGAACATAGTGGAATAGATATAAAAAGAACGGCATATGTTACAATTATGTATGCTATCAATAAAGGGGAATCTTCTGCAGGTGGTGGAAGTACTATTACACAACAGTTAATTAAAAACTTAATGGATGATGATGCAGATGAAGGAACAGCAGGTATAGAAAGAAAAATAAGAGAGATGGCCCGTGCTTATAACTTAGAAAAAATGCTTTCTAAAGACCAAATATTAGAATTATATTTAAATAAAATACCAATGGGTTCTACTATTTATGGTGTAGGAATGGCAGCAGAGTACTATTTTAATAAACCAATAGGAGAGTTAGATATTGCAGAATGTGCCTTTTTAGCTGGAATCAATCACGGACCTAGCAGATATAATCCTTTTGTAGGAGATGATAATGAGCAAATTATAAAAGATAGAACTAAAGAAGTTCTATTTCAAATGAATGACCAAGGAAAAATAAGTGAAGAAGAGTATAACCAAGCAGTTGAAAAAGTAGAAGCAGGGCTTCCATTTAATCAAGGTGCAAATGTATCTAAGGCAAATTATTCTTATCACACTGCAGCTGCTATTGATCAAGTAGTAGAAGACTTAATGGAAGAAAAAGGTGTAAATAGGGAAACAGCACAATTTATGATAGAAAACGGTGGATATACCATTTATACAACACAAGATACTACTATTCAGAATAGAATGGAAGAAGAATTTTTAAAAGATAAATATATTAAAAGTGGTGTGAAAAAGAAAGAAGACGGAACTTTATTAAATACTCATACTCAAGCAGGAATGGTTATTATAGACCATAAAACAGGTGAAGTAGTAGCTTGCGCAGGAGGTTTAGGAAGTGATTCTAATTCTACCGGTATTAATAGAGCTTTAAGAGGAAAACAAACAGGTTCTTCTATAAAACCAATTGCTTGTGAAGCACCAGCATTAGAAAAAGGAATTATTACAGCAGGAACTGTGTATGATGATTCTGCTACCGACTTTGGAAATTATGCACCACATAATTCAGATGGATTTAATGGATTGATGACAATTAGAACAGCATTAGCAAAGTCTTCTAATATTGTTCATTTAAAAATTATGAAAGAAGTAGGACCTAGTAATGCTATTGAATTTTTAGCAAAATTAGGAATTGAAATAGATAAACAGCATGAGCATATTTCTATGGCTTTAGGAACAGCTGATGTAAGTCCACTTAATATGGCAGCAGCTTATGCTATGGTTATTAATAATGGAGAATATATTAGTCCTACTTTCTATACAAAAGTAGAAGATGCCGATGGTAAGGTAATTTTAGAAGCAAAACAAGAAAAAACAAGAGTTATGTCAGAATCAAATGCTTATATTTTACAAGATTTATTAAAATCTCCTGCAAGAAGTGGAACAGCATCTGTATGTTATATGTCTAATATGGATGTAGGAGCAAAAACAGGTTCAACAGATCATTATATTGATAGATGGCTTTGTGGTTTTACCCCATATTATACAGCATCTGTTTGGTTTGGATTTGATTATAATGAAAATCCAGTATTTAGTACAAATAATGCTGCAAATATTTGGGCAGCTGTCATGAAAGATATTCATAAAAATTTACCAACAGCAAGGTTCCAAAGACCAAGTAATGTTGTATATGTAAAAATTTGTGAAGATTCTGGTTGTGTAGCAACAGATTCTTGCACAAGAACAATATCAGAAGTATTTGTAAAAGGTACTATTCCAGGACAATGTGAAGGACATCAAAAGTTAGTAATTTGTAAAGAAACAGGAAAAATTGCTAACGAATATTGTAAAGATACTGAAGAAAAAACATATTTAGTAAAACCTCAAAAAGAAAATACAAATTTGTGGGCTACAGACCCAGGAGATAAATACAATATTCCAACAGAAACTTGTGATGTGCATAAAGCACCAGAACAAGTTGAAATGATTAATGTTGTAGGCAATAAGTTGGAACAAGCAAAGAAAGCATTAGAAGATATCGGATTAAAAGTAAAAATTACCTATAAAGAAGATAAAACTAAAGCAGAGGGAATTGTATTAGAGCAAAGTGTAAAAGTAAAAGAAAAAGTAGAAAAAGGTGCAACTATTACATTAACAATAAATAAAATAGAAGAACCAGATAATAATGAAAATACAATTACGAATGAAACTGTTACTAATACAACAGAAAATACTACAACTAACACAACAGATGAAAATACAACGGGAAATAATACAACAACTTAAAAAATTAATGTTTATAAAAAATTCATACCTTAGGAGGAATTAAATATGGGTTTAACATTATACAATACTTTAACAAGAAAAAAAGAAGAATTTACTCCATTAAAGGGAAAAGAAGTAAGAATATACACATGTGGGCCAACTGTTTACAGTTATGCCCACATTGGCAACTTTAGAGCCTATGTTTTTATGGATACGTTAAGACGAGTTTTAAAAGCAAATGGATATACTTTAAAACACGTTATGAATATTACTGATGTAGGTCATTTAGAGTCAGATGCCGACGAAGGCGAAGACAAAATGGAAAAAGCAGCCAAAAAAGAAAATAAAAATCCTTATGAAATTGCTGCTTTCTATACAGATATATTTTTTAGAGATATGGGAAGACTAAATATTGAAAGACCAGAAATTATTGCAAAGGCAACAGACCATATTACAGATATGCTCGAATTTGTAAAAAAATTAGTAGAAAATGGCTATGTTTATGAAACATCAAAAGGTCTTTATTTTGATATTTCAAAGCTAGACCATTATCCAGTACTATCTAATAGAAATATAGATGACCAAATTGCAGGCGCTAGAGTTGATGTTGACGAGGAAAAAAGAAATCCTTATGATTTTGCAGTATGGATTAAAGCACCAGAGAACCATATTATGAAATGGGAAAGTCCATGGGGCTTGTCGTATCCGGGTTGGCATTTGGAATGTTCTACAATGAGTAGAAAATATTTAGGAGATGAATTCGACATTCATACAGGCGGAGTAGACCATATTCCAACACACCATGAAAACGAAATTGCACAAAGCAAGGGTTGCACAGGTCATATTCCTGCTAAACGTTGGATGCACGTAGAATTTTTACAAGTAGATGGTGGAAAAATGTCAAAAAGTTTAGGAAATACCTATACTTTAGATGAATTGCAAAAAAGAGGAATTGAACCATTAAGCTTTAAATTATTCTGCTATACAGCACATTATAGAACAAAATTAAACTTCACATTTGATAGTGCTATATCTTCACAAAAAGCATTAAATCGTTTAAGAGAAGGCTATTTATTACATAGTGAAAACGACACTCAAAAAATTAGTGAAGAAACTATTGCAGAGTATAGAAGAAGATTTATGGAAGCAGTAAACGACGATTTAAATATGCCACTTGCCATGGGAATTGTATGGGAAGTAGTTCGTAATGAAGTAAAATCAAAACAATTTGCAAATCTATTATTAGAATTTGATAAAATATTAGGCTTAGATTTAGAACATTCAAAACAATACATCGAAGAACAAGAAAAAATAGAATTACCAGAAGAAATTTTAGCTTTAGTCGAACAAAGAAAAAAAGCAAGAGAAAACAAGGACTGGGCAGAATCTGACCACATTCGTGATGTATTAAAAGAAAAAGGTTATGCCGTAAAAGACACTAAAGAAGGCATGAGTATAGAAAAGAACATTTAGAAGCTAAAAGAAGGAGAGAAACAAAAAAGATGAACGAAGAAAAAGAAAATTCTTTTTGGAAAAAAGTAATTATTAGTATAAAAGATTTTGATAAATATCCACAATTAGCAAGTAAAAATTGGGCAGTAGTTCTTTCATATTTAATAAAGCTACTTGCAATATTCACAATTATTGTTTCTTTTACTTCTGTTTACGAAATGTCAAAACAAATAGAAAATGGTTTGAAATATATTAGAGAAGACTTACCAGAATTTACTTTCTCAGACAATAAATTAAAACTAGAGCAAACAGAACCAATTGTATATGAAAGTAGAGAAAATTTATTTCAAGTGATTGTCTTAGATACTACTGAAAAATTAGAGGAAAATACAGTACAAAATGGCGAAGAAGCAACACAAGAAGAAACAACTCAAGAAAGTAAAGATGAGACAAAGCAAGGCAATAATAAAGAAATAGCACAAAGCACTAATGACGAAACAATAAAAGAAAGTGAAAAAATAGCACAAAATAATGGAGAAAACACAAAAAACAGTAGTGAAGAAATACAAAACAATAGTGAAAAAAGCAATAATGAAATAGTAAAAAGTAGTGAAGAAACTTACAAAGAAAAGCTAGAGAAAGCAGAAAATGGAATTGTATTTTTAGAAGACAAAATGTTAATAAAAGTGCAAAAAGCAGGTCAAATAATAGAATACCCATATACAGCACTTACACAAAGTATGGATTTGCAAAGTTTAAATAAACAAGAGCTTTTAAATTATTTTTCAGGAAGAAATCTTATTCTATTATATATTGGAATATTCATTATTACATGGCTATATTTATGGATGTTGTATTTCATTAGCATTTGGCTAGACATTATACTACTTGCAAGTTTTGGCTTCTTCACAGCGCTATTTATGAGACTTCATCTTCGTTATTCTGCTATGTGCAAAATTGCTATTCACAGTTTAACTTTGCCAATCATATTAAATGCAATTGTTATATTATTAGAAACTTTTACAACTATTCGTATTCAATATTTTCAAGCAATGTATGTAGGAATTGCATATATTTATGTAATTACAGCTATTCTTATGATAAAAGCAGATGTCATTAAAAATGGACAAGAGTTAGCAAGAATTTTAGAAGAACAAGCAAAAGTAAGAGAAGAATTAGAAAGACAAAAGGAAAAAGAGGAAGAAGAAAAGGAACAACAAAAACAAGAAAAAGAAAGAGAAGAACAAAGGAAGAAGGAAAAGAAAGAAGAAAAAGAGAAAAAAGAGGAAAATAGAGATGTGGGACAAGAACCACAAGGAGAAAATGCATAAAGAAAATGAATAAAAGTAATGCAAAGAAGTAATGCATATAAAATAAATGCAAAAAAAGAAATGACATATAAAGGAAATGCAAAAAAGTAATGCATATAAAGGAAATGAATAAATGTAATGCATAAAGAAAGGAAATCAAAAAGCATGGAAAATAACAATCTTGAAGAAAATAACATGAAAAATAGCACAGAAAGTAATAGAGAAAATAACAGCAATTTTGACGAAAAAAGAAACAAAGAAAACAACAAAACAGATGGTAAGAAAAACAAAGAAAAAGGAAAGAAAATTTTAATTGGAATATTAGCTATTGTATTATTAATTGCAGTAGGAGTGGGAGGATACTTTTTCTTCTTTCAAGACGGAAAGGATGAAGAAGAAGATAAACTTGCTTATACAGACTTAATAAAACAATTGAATGATGGTCAAATTGAAAAAATAGAAATGACAGTAGGAAGTACTACTATAAAAGTAAAACAAAAGGATGTCGAAGAAGAAAAAACAGCTATTGTACCAAGTACACAAGCATTTATTGAATTAGTACAACAAAAAGTAGAAGATGGTATAGAATTTGAACTAAATCAAAAACCACAAAACATCTTTGTAACAATATCAGACACTTTATTTTCATTACTTCCAACTTTAATGATAGTAGCATTATTTATTTTAGTATTTAAAATGCAAGGGCTAGGAGATAACGGAAAAACCTATGACCCAGATATGGTAGAACAAGAAATAAAATTTGACGACGTAGCAGGACTAGATGAAGAAAAGCAAGAAATGCTCGAAATTGTACAATTCTTAAAAGAGCCAAAGAAATTTAATGAAATGGGTGCAAAAATTCCAAAAGGAGTTTTACTATATGGAAAACCAGGAACAGGAAAAACCTTAATTGCCAAAGCCATTGCAGGAGAAGCAGGAGTACCATTTATTCCAATGAGTGGTTCAGAATTTTCTGGTATATTTGCAGGACTTGGAACAACTCGTGTTCGTAAATTATTTGAAAAAGCAAGAAAATTAGCACCTTGCATTGTATTTATAGATGAAATAGACGCCATTGGCTCAAATAGAACAAATGGAGGAACAGGAGTAGAGGCAGACAACAACCAAACGCTAAACCAATTATTAGTTGAAATGGATGGATTTGATTCCAACCAAACAGTTATTGTTCTTGCAGCTACTAATAGACCAGAAATGCTAGATAAAGCTTTATTAAGACCAGGCAGATTTGATAGACAAATTACCATCAACGTACCAGATTTAAAGGGAAGAGAAGAAATCTTAAAAATTCATAGTAAAGGTAAGAAATTCGCAGAAGATGTTACATTAAAATCAATTGCAGAAGATACAGCAGGTTACACAGGAGCAGAACTTGCAAACATCTTAAATGAAGCAGCAATTCTAGCTACAATCAATGAGCATGAAGTAATTGAGCAAGAAGACATTGAAGAAGCACATAAAAAAGTAACTGTAGGACTTCAAAAAACAAGTAGAGTCATTTCAGAAAAAGACAAAAAACTTACTGCATACCATGAAGCAGGACACGCTATAGTAAGCCAGTACCTAGAAACACAAGAACCAGTAAAAGAAATTTCAATAATTCCAAGAGGTATGGCAGGTGGCTATACTATGTATAAAACCAACGAAGACAAAAACTATATTTCAAAAACAGAAATGGAAGAAAGACTTATTGCACTTCTTGGTGGTAGAGCAGCTGAAAAAATCGCATTAAACGATATTTCTACAGGAGCAAGTAATGACATTGAAGTCGCAACCAAAATTGCTAAAGACATGGTAACAGTATACGGAATGAGTGATGTAGTAGGAACTATTTCAATCAATACAGAAAAAGACCCATATGAATTACAATTATTAGGAGAAAAATATGCAGATGCAATTGGTGCAGAAGTAAAAATTTTGTTAGATAATAGCTATCAAAAAGCACAAAAACTAATATTAGAGCATATGGATAAACTTCACGAAGTAGCACAAACTTTATTAAAGCAAGAAACTATTAGCGAAAAAGAATTTGAAAAAATATTTGAATAAAATAGGAGAACAGGAGGGACGCCCCTTTTCGTTCCAAAATGGAACGGTGGGGACCCCTTTTTTTTATATTATAAAATTCATGTATAAAGTGAAAACTTGTAAAAAAAAATTATGTAAAACATTGCGATTCATTAAAAAATATGATAAAATAATAGTGTCATGAAAAAAATAAATCTATTTTATATAGGAGGAAAAGCTATGAAAAAGAAAATAATTTTTATTTTATCTTTTCTTACCATGGTATTGTGTTTTACCGGTTGTAGTACAGAAGTAACACCTGAAAAAATTCGGGAGATAACCAATATTGCCCAAAACATTAAAAATAATAGCAATTATCAAGTACCTGAGGGTTATACTTATAAATACACAGGTAATAGCCCGAATACTCAATTGATTATCAAAACAAAAGAAGAAAGCAACAGAGATCATGATTTAATTTTAACCTTTGATACAACAAAGGAAAAAGTTCAATTATTGAATATTGAATTAAATTATGATTATGATTTATTTTTAGCAGTTGGACTAATGCTTATTTTATGTTTCATCTCTTTTAGTATAGGAGCAGCAGTTTGGAGAATAAAATAAGCATATTAATAGCAGAAAAACCACCAAATTTGTATTATGAGTTTGGTGGTTTTAACGTTATTTCTTTTTTTATTATAAAATTTCATATATTAAGTAAATTCTACAAAAAATTATGTAAAACATTGCAACTTATTAAAAAATATGATATGATAATAATATCTTGTAAACAACAAATTCATATAAAATGGAGGAAAAGCAATGAAAAAGAAAATAATTTTTGTTTTATCTTTTCTGATGCTGGTGTTGTGCTTAACTGGCTGTGGTAGCACGAATGTAACACCTGATGAAATTCGGAAAATAACCGAAATTGCCCAAAATTACAAGGACATTGTAGGTTATGAGTTGCCGGATGGTTATACTTGTAAAATTGCAGACAACAAAAGAAATGACCAGATTGTAATTGAAACTAAAGAGAAAACTGATAAGAATCATACTTTATATTTAACATTTGATATAACAAAGGAGGAGGTTCAATTATTAAATATAGAAACAAGTTATGCAAATTCTGCAATTGTAGCACTGCAAATAATAGTAATAATACTTGTGTTATGTATTGGAATTTATGTAGGGGCTATAATATGTAGGTGCTATAATTAAAAATGACTAAGAAAAAACCATCAATCTCTTATTATGAGATTGGTGGTTTTAATATTATTTCTTTTCCATTTAAATATTCTAACATACCACTTGGAGAAGTAAAATTAAATTTTAGAGAATAACTTTGTAATAATTGCGTTTTCTGTTTAAAACGTTTGTTAATTTCATTTTTACCATATTTTCCGGTCGCCAATAATAGGAAAACCAATATAGGCAAGATGAGCACGAATCTGATGAGTCTTTCCAGTTTCTAAATTAATATCTAAAAGAGAAGTATTGTTTTTCTTATATTCTTCTACTACTTTATAAGAAGTAACAATTTTTTGATAGCCTTTTTTAGGTTCATCTGATAAATAAACCAAAGACTTTTTACTATCTTTAAAAAGATAAGCTTCTAATTTTGCTTGCTTTTTAGGTAAAATACC
>CANRLO010000044.1 GCA_947631495.1 uncultured Clostridia bacterium | reverse complement strand
TCTAATTTTTCTTTATTTAGTATTTTATCTAATATAACTCCACCTGCAATATTATATAGTAAAGAATTATCTCCATCCATTTCTGATGCATAGTACATTCTTTTTTGTGCAGAAGATACTGGGTAGTATTCTCTTTTTTCTACCGCTTCTATAAAAGATACCGTTCCTTTTGTTCCTTTTGTTCCTATAAAATCTGATAAATCTTTAATAATAGGATATGTTAAAATATCTTTTACAGAAATTTCTGTGTTTATTTTATTATATAATACTGTACATAAGTTAATAGCAGATAAAGAATCTCCTCCTAAGTCAAAAAATGAATCTTCTATACTAATTTCTTTTTGATGCAATAATTCTTGTAAACTTTCTATAATAGTTTTATCTAAGTCATTTCTAGGCAATACAATTTCTGTAGTAATTTTTTCATTTGGTTCTGGTAAAGCATTTCGATCAATTTTTCCGTTAATATTAAGAGGAAATTTTTCTAATGCAATAATGTGTGTAGGTATCATATATGTTGGTAAAGAAGATTTTAAAAATAGTTTTAATTCTTTAATATTTATTTTTTCTTTACTTGTTATATATGATACTATAATTGTTTGATTTTCTGCTTTTTTTATACAAGTAAATGTTTGATTTACATTAGGATATTCCTTTAATTTACTATCAATTTCTGAAAGTTCTACACGGAATCCACGAATTTTGACTTGATTATCTATTCTTCCTAAAAATTCAATTCTACCATCCGGTAATATACGCGTTAAATCACCTGTTTTATAGATTTTTCCTTCTTCAAAAGGATTATCAATAAATTTTTCTTTCGTCAAATCTTCACGATTTAAATATCCTAAACTAACGCCATCTCCTCCAACCCATAATTCACCTGGCATACCAATTGGTTGTAATTTTCCTAATTTAGAAACAACATAGCAAGTAGAATTAGCAATTGGATATCCAATTGGAATTGCTAGTCTATCTAGTTTACGAGGAATTGTATAGCAAGTAGAAAAAGTGGTATTTTCTGTAGGTCCATATCCATTAACAATAGCTAAATCTGGGTTTGCTTCTTGAATTTTTTGAATATGTTTTACAGATAATACATCTCCACCAGTTAATAATACACGCACATTTTTAAAAATAGTTGGAGATTGCTCGCAAATATAATTGGTAAGAGAAGCAGTAAGCCACAATATTGTAATTTTATTTTCTTTTAAATAATTTGTAAAATATGAAATATCTAGTAATTTTTCTTTTGGAATTAAATAAAGTGTATGTCCATTTAATAGAGAACCCCATATTTCAAAAGTGCAAGCATCAAAAACAATAGAACCAGTTTGAAGAATATGTTCATTATTTTCAAATTGTATATAATTAGTATTTTTTACTAAACGCACAATATTTCTTTGGCACACCATTACTCCTTTTGGCTGTCCCGTAGAACCTGATGTATACATAATGTATGCTAAATCAAAAGGATTTCCATTTACGCAAGAGTCTAATGTAGTATTGCCTTTTCCATATATATCATTTTCTTCCATACTAATATCAACAATATCTGTGTTTGCTTCTATTTTTCCTAAATAGTTTTTATTAGTTAAAATCATTTTACTATTTGAGTTTTCTAAGATATAATCTATTCTTTCTTTAGGATAATCTACGTCTAATGGTAGAAAAGCGGCTCCAACTTTTAGAATTGCTAAGATGCCAACAATAGTTTCTATTGATTTTTCTAAGAATAAACTAACAATCTCTCCTCTTTTTATTCCATTTTTCATTAAGTAGTACGCGAGCTGATTTGCCTTTTCGTTTAATTCTTGGTAAGTTAAACTTTTATCTTCAAAAACAAGCGCAACATTATTAGGAGTAAGTTTTACTTGCTCCTCAAATAATTGCGCAATTGTTTTGTCTTTTGGATAATCCATTTTTGTTTGGTTAAATCCATGAATTAGTTTTTCTTTTTCTTCTATTGTTACAATTTCAATTTCAGAAAGTGTAATATCTTCTTTATTTAAAACTTGTGAAATAATACTCAAAATACGTTCATGTATTTGCTGCATTTCTTGCGAAGTATATTTTTCTGTTTTATAATCGTAGGCTATGTTAAGTTCGTTTGTATCATTTAAATCGAAAATATGAATATCAATATCATCTGCTGTAATGCCATTGAAAATCCATTTTGTTTCATGTGGTATTTCTTCTTGTTCTTCGTTTATTTTTGTAATTTGGTATGAAATCATAATTTGATATAATGCTGGCAAATTACTTTGTTTTTTTCTTAACTCTTCTATTATATTTTGGTAAGAGTATTTTTGATGTCTTAATAATGCCATAGAGTTTGCCATAACTGAGTTTAAAAACTCTGAAAATGGCATAGAAGTATCCATTTTTACTCGAATTGGCAATGTATTTATAAACATTCCTGTTGTGTTTTTTTCTTTAAAATTGGCACGATTTAAAATAGGTGTTCCAATGCAAATATCTTCTAAATTGGACACTCTACTAATATATATGGAAAAAATAGCGGTTAGAAAGTTATATACTGAAACTTTTTGGCTAGAGCAATATTCTTTTATTCTGTTTAATAAATTAGAAGGTATGGATAATTGCTCTCTTGATGCTTTGCTAAAACTATTTGATGTAGAATTCGTTTGAATGCTTGGAATAGTAGCACTTTCTGGAATTGTTGAAAATATTTCTTCCCAATATGCTTTATCTTTTTGGTATTTGTCACTTTTTTTATATTCTTGTTCTGCTGTAATATAATTTGTATAAGAGTATAAAGTAGTATCTTTTTCTTGATGTTCTTCTCCTTTTAAATATGAAGAATAAATTTCCATAATTTCATTAATTGCTATTCCCATTGACCAAGAATCTGCAATTAAATGGTGCATATTTATAATAAATCCACCATGATTATCTGGAAAACGATATAATACAAATTTAAATAAATAACTATTATATAATTCAAATGGTTTTGCTGTTATTTTTCTTGCAAGTTCTGAAAGTTCATTTTCTGAAGCGACATCTATTTTTTCAATTTGAAAATCTTGGTAAGGCGCTATCCATTGTTTTACTTCTTGTTCTTCATTTGAAAGCATAATTCTACAACCATCATTTTGTTTAATGAGTTGTTTTATGGCTAACGCAAGTTTTTCAAATTGTACTGGTTGTTCAATTGTAATGGTTCCTGCAATATTGTTAATATTGGTTCCTTTGTAATATTCTTCTGTCAAATAGATTGATTTTTGTGGATTTGTTAATGCATATAATTTCTTTTCCATATAGCCCATGCTCCTTTATACGTTTCTATTCAATGTTTACTACGAAGTAGTATATACTAACTATTTTGAAAAATCAATAAAATTGTTGCAAAAAATTTCCTTTTATTGTAAAATGAATTCGAAAAAGTGATAAATGAAAAAGGAGAAAAAATCATGAAAAAAGAAAAAAGCAGAATTGTTCACGAAGTAGAGAATATCAAGGATTTTAGAGAGTTACTTCATAAAACCGCTGAAAAATATCCAGAAAATATTGCTTATAAATATAAGAAGAAAATTGGTGACAATGTTGAATATGTTAGTAAAACTTATGGAGAGTTTAAAAATGATGTTGAGGCTCTTTCTACTAAATTATTAGAAATGGGGTTAGGCGGTAAAAAAGTGGCTGTTATTGGAAATAACCGCTATGAATGGTGTACTACTTATTTAGCAGTGACGACCGGTGGTATGGTTATTGTTCCATTAGATAAAGCTTTACCTGCAAATGAGTTGAAATCTTTAATTTTAAGAAGTAAAGCAGAGGCTATTGTTTGTGAAGAAAAGTATCTTGATTCTATTTTAGAGTTTACCGATAGTAATTTAAAATATATCATTAATATGGATAATACTGTTCGCAAAAATGTACTATCTTACAATGATTTATTATTACAAGGCGCAAGCTTAAGAAAAGAAGGAAATAAGCTTTATGACGAAGTTACTATTGATTCAAATGCTGTTTCTATTTTACTTTTTACTTCTGGAACTACTAATCTTTCAAAGGGCGTTCTTCTTTCTCAAAATAATATTTGTAGTGATATTATGGCCCTTGCTGGCTATTTAAAGTTATACCCAACTGATACTTTACTTTCATTTTTGCCAATTCACCACACTTTTGAGTGCACTATTACTTTCCTTTTTGGTATGTATCATGGTGTAACTGTTGCTTTTTGTGATGGTTTAAAATATATTCAAAAGAATATGAACGAATATCATGTAAGCGTTTTTGTTGCTGTTCCTTTGGTTCTTGAAAATGTTCATAAGAAGATTTGGAAGGGCTTAGAAGAGCAAGGAAAAAAAGATTTGATGAAAACAATGATAGTTATTACTAATGCTCTTTCTAAAGTGAAAATAGATGTAAGAAGAAAAGTTTTTAAACCTATCATTGACCAATTTGGTGGAGAGTTAAGAATTGTTTTAGTAGGATCTGCTCCATTAGATAAAAAAATTATTAAAGGTTTTAATAATTTTGGTGTGGATTTGATTCAGGGTTATGGTTTAACAGAGACTTCTCCTGTTATTTCTGCAGAGTCGGATAAAGAAAAAAGACCTGGTTCGATTGGTCTTCCGCTTCCTGGTTTAGAAGTAAAGATTGTAAATCCTAACGAGGAAGGTATAGGAGAGATTACTGTTAAAGGTCCTAGCGTTATGCTTGGTTACTATGAAAATGAAGAGGAAACTAATAAGTGCTTAAAGGATGGCTGGTTTTCTACAGGTGACTATGGCTATTTAGACAAAGATGGATTCTTATATATTTGCGGTAGAAAGAATGATGTTATTGTTTTAAAAAATGGTAAGAATGTTTACCCTCAAGAGTTAGAAATTCTTCTTAACCAATTGCCAATGGTAGAAGAAAGTATGGTGTTTGCTCGTAATAAAGATTCTATGGATACTACTCTTTGTGCTAAGATTGTTTATAATGAGGAGAATATGCATAATTTGTATGGAGATAAAACTGCTGATGAGAAAAAAGAAATTATTTGGAAAGCTGTAAAAGAAGTTAACCAAACTTTGCCAGATGTTAAGCATATTAAGGAAATTACGATTACAACAGAGCCTCTTGCTAAGACTACTACACAAAAAGTTAAACGTTATGAGGAAATGAAAAAGCAGTAATGGGGATAATAAATTATAAGACAGATAGATTAATGCTATCTGTCTTTCTTATTGGTTTAGAGTAATATATAGATTATATTTTTATTAGTGTTTTTAGGATTTTTTCCTTTGGAGTAAATACCATGTATTTTATAAAATATTTTTGTATAGAATTAAAAAATACATCTAATAATAGAATATCTTTTATTTTAAATTTAATACCTTTACTTCTTAAGTAATCACATGTAAATAATTTACATGGAAGACATTTTGCATCACAAGTATAATTTTTTTTATTTAAATATTCACATGTAACTAATTTTGAAAATGGTCCTAATACTTTATTCTTAAAATGATGACAACAACCATTAGTGCATGAAGTATTTCTTTTTTCACCACATTTATTATTTTGAAAATTGCATAGATTTTTTCCATAAAAATTATTATCTAAATAATTGCATACTGTATCATATATATAATTATATCTTTCATATTTTGTGTTATAAAAAATAGCATCCATAGCAGAAACAAATTCTTTTTGGTTTTTATTATTTTTGTCAAAATTTATTATATATGCAATTATTTTTTGTCCGTTTTCTTTAAACCCTATTTCTTTTTTTATTTTTCTAACTATGTTTTTTACTGATAATAATTTTTTCAGTATTTTTTTGTATTCTTTTTTCTCAATTTCATTAAAATCTATTAGGAATATTATTTTTTGCTTTTTTAATATTTTTACTAATTTTATTTTTTTTACGTTTATAGTTTCAAAAGGTAATTCATTTTTGTTATTAATTATTTTTATACAATTACCGTTATCCATTTTTATAATATATTCCATGATTCTTATCCTTTCTGTTTTTTAGAAAAGGGTCTGAAAATACTCCAGACCCTTTAGGTGGTTTTCTAATTAAAGAAAACCGTGGACACTTTTAATCTTTGTTGTGGTAGAGCTGACGATCGTTTGTGTCATCGTTGTTGATACGATAATCACCATCACCGGTAACGTATCCAATACGATTGTTATTTCCGTCATAGACATCTCCGTTCTTTGAGTATCCTCCCGGATAGTCATTTCGGAAATCCTGATTGTCTTTCCATGCCATGATAGTGTCCTCCTTTTATTTATTTATAGTACTTTTGGTACTATATGTATATATTATATATCGTTTTTATGTAAAAGTCAACCTTATTTGTATATTTTTACTATAAAGTAAAGTATGTATTTTATGCATTTTTAATTATGAAATGCACGTTTTCTTATCTTTTTAGTTTTTTCTTTCATTGATAATCTCTGTTGACAGATGTATTAGTGTTTTATTGAGATACCAAAAGCAAGGGAAATATTACACCAAATAATAAATTAGCACAATGGATAATATTTTAAATAGCCCCAATGAAAGTGATGTATCAAAAATTATGAATTAAAATGTGCTGTTTTAAAAAATGATACAGGTTATGTTTTTGAATAATAAATAATTTTTAAAGACAGGTAATTTTTTGCCTGTCTTCTTTATAAATCAAAATAGTATATTTTTTCTCCATTGTCTAATTTTTCAAGGAATTTCGCGTCCATTTTTTCATAATAGTTTTCTAATGTTGTTTTTAAATATATTCTTTTTATTTTTCTTTTTTTCGCTTCTTTTAAAATTGCATCATTTAAAATTTTTGAATAATGATTTCCCCTATATTCTTCTTTTACATACATTGTAGCATACCATGGAGACAAGTTTTCTCTTTCTTTACAATCTTGTTCAAAAATAGAGACAAATCCTACTAATTCATTATTATTTAATAAAATTAATTTACAATAAAAAGGATTATTAAAATTATTTTTTATTTTTTGAATCTTATTTTTTACCTTTTCTTCAAAATTTACTTTTTCTCCCCATTCACTTTGAGTTAATCTTGCAACTTCTTCTATATACTCTTGTCTATCTTTTAAATTTTTTATTTTTAACACTATTATTTCTCCCTGACATTTTACATTTTTATTGCATTTACAATTTCTATAATACTTTCTTGTGGTGTAGAAGCTCCTGCCATAATACCTATTCTTTCTTGCTTTTTTACTTTCTGTCATCATTTACTTTGTGTACTGGAAATACCTTATTTTTTAGGATTTCTTTTATTACTTTTGGCATCAATGGATATTGCTCTATTTTATCTAGTTCTAACCACTCGTATTGCAAAAAGTCTTTGCCCTCTACATTTTTAATAGTGTCTTGTAACATTTTATCTTCTTTTTTTACAAATTCTGCTTTATGCACAAACTCAATTTCATGATATTTTTTACCATTCATCTCAAAAAAGTTTTCTATTGTACTAATATATCCTATTACTTCTACTTCTTTTCCCATTTCTTCTAATATTTCTCTTTTTATCGTATTTTCTGAATTTTCACCTATTTCTACTCTCCCACCTGGCAAAGCATAATGGTCTGAATTTATATTTCTGTGTACTAGTATTTTTCCATTATGTATGATGACTACTGCTGCTCTTATATTTAATATATAATCTTCTACATTTATTGTAATATCCATTTCTTTTCTCCTTTTTTGTTTAATTTTATCATATTTTTCACCAAATATATAGTATTTTAATAAAAAATGTAATTTTCATATTCTAACTAGAATAAATTTGCTTTTTTCCAATTTTTACTATATACTTTTTCTGAAAGGAAAAATGATGGGAAATATTACAATCTTTGTAAAAAATAAATTAGGAAATATAGAAGATAAAACATTAGAAATACAATCATATGAATTTGCAGATAATAAGTATCTTGTCAAGTATAAAAATAGTAATAACATTTATACATACTCTTTAGATAAGTTTTTTATCTGTCATTTAGTACAAACTATTTCTTTAAACGAGAATGAACTTTTATTTCTTGATAATAAAGCATATTCTATTTCTAGTGTAGATATATTAGAAGATACTATTCAATTAAATAAAATAGTATCTTTTCAAGATGCTAACAAAAATTTTGCTTTTGTAAATCCTAACGTTTCTATTTTAGAGGCAAAAGAAACTTTAACAAGTTGTCAAAAATTTATTGTTCGTAGAAATGATGGCTTTATTTTCAATAATGTGGACTCTGTGTATATTTTTGCTCAATATTATAAAGTCATTTTTCACAATCAGACTTCTAAAATTTATCCTTCTTCTGCAATTCAAATATCATTACTATATGATAAAGTTGGTGCTTTTGAGTATTTTAAACAGATTTCAGAAGAATTAATATCTCCCGAAAATGAATTATCTAGTTTTCTAAGCCATCAGTATTCTAATTTATTTGTGGATGATTTAAGCATTTTCTATAATTTTTTAAAAGAACCTAAAGTAATTCAAACTTCACTTCCTAATCATCTTGTTTTTCCATTCCATTTTAATAACAGTCAAATTGATGCTACAAAAAATGGTTTAACTTCTAATATTAGTGTCATTGAAGGACCTCCTGGAACAGGTAAAACAGAAACTATTTTAAATATTTTAATGAATTTAATTATGCAAAATAAAACAGTAGCTGTTGTATCTGGTAATAATTATGCAGTAGAAAATATTCGTACTAAATTAAAAGAATATAATCTCGATTTTTTAACTGCTTTATTAGGAAACTCTGATAATCGTGCAGAATTTTTTGATACTTCTCATTCTATTCCAGACTTATCTTCTTATAATTTAGATGATGATATTGCTTTACAACTCCAAAATCAAGTTACAACTGATATTGATTCTATAGAAGATTTATTAAGGTTAAATAATGAACTTGCAAACTTAAAGCTACAATTAAGTAATTTAGAAAATGAATTTTTGTATTTTGAAGATAATTTTAAAAATTCTAAAGTAAAGCCTTTGGACTTTTCTAATTTAGATTTAAAACAATTATCTAATTTATTAGTAGAAACTTATATTATACCGAGAAAATTAAAAATTTCTTTTTTAAATAAACTTAAGTTATTTTTTAAGTATCGCTTTGTATATTTCAATGACTTAGCAAATAATCCTGAAAAAGTGCAACTTAATTTACAAAGATATTTATATATTATTAAAAAAATTAATTTGAAAGCCCAAATTGTGAAAATTCAAAAGCAACTTGAAGATAAAAGTTTTGACTCTTTGAATGAAAATATACAAGAAAATTCTATGAAGCTATTGTATCATTTTTTATTTCGCCATTATCAAAATTGTAAGCAAATGACTTTTGATAATGATTTTTCTAGTGAAAATTATTATCTACGCCATTTTGAAGATTTTATTAAAATACACCCTATCATTTTAAGTACTGTGCACTCTTTAAAAAATTGCTCTGGGGACAATTTTTTATATGACTATATTATTATTGATGAAGCTTCGCAAACCGATTTAGTAGCTGCTGGAATTGCCTTGTCTTGTGCGAAAAATGTTATTATTGTTGGAGACTTAAAACAATTATCTCATATAGTCCCAGAAAATGTTAAGAAAAAAATAGAACATCTTTCAGAAGCATATCAAATTAATCCTTGTTATGATTACGCAAAACATAATATTCTTTCTTGCGTAAAAAGCTTATATAAGGACCTTCCATCTACATTATTAAGAGAACATTATAGATGTCATCCTAAAATTATTGAATTTTGTAATCACTATTTTTATGATGATCAATTAATTATTCATACATCTGGCACTACAGTAGATGAACCTTTAATTTTAATTGAATCTGCAAAGGGTTCTACTTCCCGAGAAGATGAAAATAAGAAACTATTGAATTTACGCCAAGTAGAAGAATGTCTTCGCTATTTTCCTAAAATTAATCAAGAAAATTTTGATGCAAAAGAAATTGGCTTTATTGCCCCTTTCAATGCTCAAGTTAATTTGGCAAAAAAGCACTTAGAAAAAGATATTTTTAAAAGTACAATTAATAAATTTCAAGGACAAGAATGTAAAATTATTATATTTTCTACAGTTTTAGACCATAGTTCAAGAACAAATGCTATGAGATTAAAGTTTGTAAATGACAATCGTTTAGTTAATGTTGCCGTTTCAAGAGCGAAAAAAAGATTTGTTCTAATTGCTAATAAGCATGCCTTTACCCCTGGCTCTACTATTGCAGAATTAACAAATTACATGCAGTATAATTGCCTTTCAAAATCGATTATTGAAAGTGATGTTTATTCTATCTTTGATTTAATGTATCGTGAATATTCTGATAAATTACTTGATATTTGTGTTGAAAAAATTCAGAAAATTTCACCTTATCCTTCTGAAAACCTTGCTAATTACGTAATTCAAGATGTTTTATCTGAGCCAAAATATAAGTTTCTAGATTGTGTTTTTAGTATTAGTTTAAAGCAACTAATTAAAAATTTTGACTTACTTACAGAAGAAGAAAAACACTTTGTTTATGATACGTCTTCGGAAGTCGATTTTGTTATTTATGACAAAAATAATCATATGCCAGTTCTTGTAGTTGAAGTTGATGGTTATGCGTTTCATCATAAGCCTATAGATAAAAAACGAGATTCTATTAAAAATACTATTTTAAATAAATATCACATCTCTTTTTTAAGATTGCCTACAGATAGTAGTAATGAAAGAAATAAATTGATTTCTGCTTTAGATGATATTATTAACTCTGCAGATGAAATCAATTAGAGTGATTATTAAAAAATTTTAGTTTTTATTTACTTATACTTTCTACTTTTTGCTATTTTTCTAGTTTTTTAACAATTTTTGTTGATTTTTGTATTATTTATTTATATAATGTCAATAGTCTTAGTTTATGCTAAGTGTTAAATTGTTTTTATGTTATTTTGATAGAAACATTCTTGGAAAGGAATGATAGTTTGAAAGAAATAATGAAAAAATAAAACCAAAATAAGAAAAAAGGGCATAGTTCCCCCTTACCCCCAGAAATTA
>CANRLO010000043.1 GCA_947631495.1 uncultured Clostridia bacterium | reverse complement strand
CTTGTATTCTTTGTTACTGTAAATGTTGCTGCTGTTGGATATGTTACTGTTCCACTTGCTGCTGATAATGTTAAGTTCCCTGTTGTATTTGCTTGTTTATTTATTGTTACTGTTTTTGATATTGATTTTGTTACATATCCTGCTTTACTTGCCTCTATTGATACTGTATATGTTGCTGCTCCTGTTACTGTTGGAATTGTTTCTGTTTGTGAGCCTGAATCCAACTTATATTTTACTGTTGCATCGCTTGGTGTTACTGTTACGTTACTTACGGCTGGATGTGCTGCTCCATCATAGCTTCCTGTATATGCGTCTGCTGTTAATGTTATAGTTCCTCTATTTACTGTTGCTGTATATGTTGCTGTTTGTGCTTCATAATTTGTTGTTGCAGCACTTGTTACTGTTATTGTTGCTGTTTGTCCATCTGAAGTTAATACTTTTGGTGTTACTGTTACTGTTGTTCCACTTATTGTTGCTGTTGCTACATTTGCATTAGATGATGCTACAGTTAATGCTCCTCCACTTGTATTCTTTGTTACTGTAAACGTTTCTGCTGTTGGATATGTTACTGTTCCACTTGCTGCTGATAATGTTAAGTTTCCTTCTGTGTTTAACTGTTTTCCTACTGTTACTGTTTTTGATATTGACTTTGTTGTATATCCTGCTTTACTTGCTTTAACTGAAATAGTATATGTATCTGCTCCTGTTACTGTTGGAATTTCTTGGCTATATGGTCCATCATTTAGTGAATATTCCACTGTTGCATCTTTTGGTGTTACTTCTACATCTGTAATTGCTGGATGTGCTTCTCCGTCATATCTTCCTTCATATGCTTCTACAGTTAGCGTAATTTCTCCATTTAACACTGTCGCTTTATGAATTACTTTATTCTCTGCATACTCTCCATTTGCTGCTGATATAACCACAATATCTATTTGACCTGCTGTTGTTCCTGGTTTTACTGTTACCGTTGTTCCATTTATTTCTGCTGTTGCTATATTATCATTTTTTGATATTACTGATAATTCTCCATTACTTGCATTATTCGTTACTTCGAATGTCCCTGAAACTGGATATATATATGTTCCATTTGTTTCCGATAATGTTAAATCTTCTACTCTTGCTATTCCTTCATATATTATTTCCACATCTCCATTTTCTTTGTCTTTCACTAGAAACTTATACTCGTCCTCTACTACTATCTCTGCATTGGTATCATTTAACTTTTCTACTGAATTTAATGTATATGTTTTTCCTTCTCTTTGAACTTGTTCTAAGTAACTTTCTAAGTCTACCATGCCTTGGTTCTCTATTTGTATTGGTGCTTTCTCTAGTTCTAATGCTTCTTTTAACGTAGCTACATCTTGTATCTTTTGTGTACTTTTTGCTTTATCAAATAATCCATTATCTCTTATTATATAACTTACTGTTATTCCTGCTAATATAATTAATAAAATAATGGTTACTACTAGTGCAACAAGGGTAATACCTTTATTTTTAGATGTATTATATTGGTGCATATTTGTATCTTTCATTACACGTTTTCTCCTTTTTTCCTTAGCTCTTATGTATTAAAAAATGAAAATTCTACATCAGAAGTTAAATGTTTCAAACAACTAATATATAATTTTCATTTTCTTGCTTTATGCAATTATCTTTCTAGTTTAAAGTCATATGCGTTTGCATAGCTTTCTGTAATGTATGCTTCTATTTCAATTGTTTCTCCTTGTTGTGTTTCTGATATATTGATTGGTATTTCTCCTATTTTATTTCCTGATTTGTCAAATAGTACTATTCTTCCCAAGAAGGATTCTTGTGCTTGACCTGTTACATTGGTTACTCTTGCTTTTAATACAGTTTCTCCTTTTACTTCTCCAAAACTTATATTTGTAATTGAAAATCCTGAGTCTTCTCTGTCTTGATGTAATTTTTCACTTGTATTTGATATTGTTCCATCTTGTTCTACTTTTGTAAATTCTCCTTGGCTTAGATTGTTTGTTTCTTCTTTTTTGTCATTATTACCAACTCTTGTAAATAGCCAAATAGCTAATACAATTAAAACTCCTACTCCTATTAAAATTAAAATACCTTTCTTTTCTTTACTTTTCATTTGTTTCTCTCCTTTTCTTTTTATGTTTATTTGTTTCTACTTCTATTATATATTTTTAAACCAATCTAGTCAATATTAATGTATAATTTGTAATAAAAATGTCATATCTTTGTAATATACGTCGAAATAAAAAATCCTCCGTATAGCCGGAAGATTTTTTATAATTATTATTATTTCTTTATAAAGCTTGTCCCAAATGGCAATTTAAAATTCAATGTCTAGTTCTACTGGGCAGTGGTCGCTTCCAAATACTTCATCATGAATTTTACTATCTTTTATTTTTTCTTGGATGGAGTTTGATGTAATAAAATAATCTATTCTCCAGCCTATATTTTTTTCTCTTGCTTTCATCATATAAGACCACCATGTATAGGCATTTTCTTTGTCAGGATATAAATAACGAAAACTATCTGTAAATCCTGCTTGCAATAGCTCTGTCATTTTGTTTCGCTCTTCATCTGTAAATCCTGCATTGTGATGATTTGTTTTAGGATTTTTTAAGTCTATTTCTTTATGTGCTACGTTAAAGTCTCCACAATATATTACTGGTTTTTTCTTGTCTAAAGCAATTAAGTATTTTCGCATTTCATCTTCCCAGAGCATGCGGTAACTTAACCTTTCTAATTCTCGTTTGGAGTTTGGAGTATAACAATTCACAAAATAGAATTTTTCAAATTCTAAAGTTATAACTCTTCCTTCTTGGTCATGTTCTTCTTTTCCTATTCCATAAGTGACGTTTAAAGGTTTCTTTTTGGTGAAAATAGCGGTTCCTGAATAGCCTTTTTTAATAGCACTATTCCAATATTGGTAATATCCATCTAACAAAAGTTCTACTTGTCCTTCTTGCATTTTTGTTTCTTGAATACTAAAAATATCTGCATCTATTTCTTTAAAGAAGTCCATAAAACCTTTATTTAATACAGCTCTTAATCCATTTACATTCCAAGAAATAAGCTTCATTTTGTTCCTCCTTGCAACATTTTATTCTATAAAAATAGCCTTTTGTCTTCTTCCACTAATATTTAGTAAAAGTGCAATGAGAATTAAATTTGTTAAAAGTGAACTTCCTCCATAGCTTACAAAAGGAAGTGGTACTCCTGTAATAGGAAGTAACCCTATCGTCATTCCTATGTTTTCTACCATATGAAATAGAAAAATTCCTGCAATTCCCATTGCTATATAAGAACCTAAATTATCTTTTGCTGTTTTTGCAACAAAGATTGCCTTGGTAATTAACACAACATATATAAGTACAATAGCAGCTGTTACTACAAAGCCCATTTCTTCTCCAATAACAGAAAAGATAAAGTCTGTTGTTTTTGGATATAAAAATCCTAATTGTGTTTGATTACCTTTTAAAAGACCCATTCCAAATAATTGGCCTGAACCGATAGCAAGTTTTGATTGAAGAATGTTATAACCTGCTCCTCTTGGGTCTAAATTTGGATTTAAAAACACATCTATTCTTGCTTTTGCATGTTCTGGTAAAACGAAAAAGTAAAGTAATGGCGCACTAATAACTACTATTAAAACAGATGCAATAATATATCTCTTTTTAATTCCTGCTACATATAAAATAAATATTGTTGCTACTAAAAAGGCTAAAGCTGTTCCATAGTCTGGCTGTTTTATAATTAATAAAACTGGTACTGCTATTACTAATAAAGCTAAAGCTAATTTTGTTGGTCTACTAATTTCGTCTTTACCTCTTTCTTGTATTTTTACTACTGTATAAGCAAATGTTAGAATAACAAATATTTTTGCAAATTCAGATGGTTGAAAAGAAAAACTTCCGATTTCAAACCAGCTTGTTGCTCCATTTATCGATTCTGTGAATAGCACTGCAACAAGTAATACAAGAAAAATTCCATAAAAAATTGGTGATATTTTTGCAATCACCTCATAATCTATCCAAATAACAAAAATCATAATAGGAATACTAACAACAAGCCAAATTATTTGTTTTTTTAATTCGTCTTGTGAATTTTCTTGCGTTGCAGAAAATAAGGCAATTATTCCTATTATTATTAGCAGGATTGTACAAATAAGAATAGGCCATTCTATATTTTTAAAGATATTTCTTTTCATTCTTAAACCTCTGCATGTTCTGAATTTTTATCTTTTTCCTGTTTTTGTTTTTCACTTTCTTCTTTTGACTCTACGATTTTTTGTTCTTTCTCATCTACTATTTTTGATTCTTTTTCTTCTTTTTTCCCTTCAACTTCTTGTTCTTGTGTCTGAGTCTCTATATTTTGTTCTGTTTCTTTTTCTTCTATTGTCTCTTTTTTATCTTTACTTTTTTCTATTTTGCTTTCTTTTACTTCTTCTACATTTTGCTTTGACTCTTTTTTAGATTCTACTTCTTTCTCTTCTTTTACTACCTTTTCTTGTTTTGTTTCTTCTTTTTGGTCTTTTGGTAGCTTTCTTTCAATGTGAATTTGTTTTGTGTCATCCTTTACATTTAAAATTGGAATATTCGCATATAAAATTGGAGCGCCTGTTGTTCCATCGCTATTTACTTTATTGGTAAGTTTTACATCAATTGAATTTTCATCTACATCAATGTATTTTTTAATAACTTCTATAATTTCTTGTTTCATTAATTCCATAAAGTCTGCTGATACATTTGCTCTATCTTGCATTAAAACTAAATGTAGCCTTTCTTTTGCAGTGTCTTTAGAATCTTTTTTATTTTCTTTTACTAGTTTTTTAAAAAATTTTACAATATTATCGAACATCCTATTCCCTCCGTTATTCTTATTTTGCTATTTTTTTGAGAAAATATTTTTTATTTTTGCAAAAAAACCTTTTTCTCTTCCAGGAATTGAAACCTCTACATTTTCTCCTAAAATTCTTCTTGCAATTTCTGTATATGCTTTTCCTGAAGGTGCTCTATGGTTCGATACAACCGGCTCTCCTTTATTGGTTTGCGTAATAATATATTCATCATCTGGTACAACACCAATTAAATCAATAGATAGTAAGTCTACAATGTCCTCTACATCCATCATTTCGCCTTTTTTAACCATACTTGGACGTAAACGATTAATAACTAATTGTGGATTTTTGATTTCTGATGATTCTAATAAACCAATAATTCTATCTGCATCACGGATAGCCGAAATTTCTGCTGTTGTTACAACAACTGCTCTATCTGCACCAGCAATAGCATTCTTAAAGCCTTGCTCTATTCCTGCTGGACAATCGATTAAAATATAATCAAATTCTTCTTTTAACTTACTTGTTAAATCTCTCATTTGTTCTTCATTTACTGCACTTTTATCTCTTGTTTGCGCTGCTGGAAGTAAGAATAATTCATTAAAACGTTTATCTTTGATTAAAGCTTGTCTTAATTTGCATTTTTCTTCTACCACGTCAACGATATCATATACAATTCTGTTTTCTAAGCCCATAACGACGTCTAAATTACGAAGTCCTATATCAGTATCTACTAATACTACTTTTTTTCCTCTTAGTGCTAAGGCAGACCCTAAGTTAGCCGTTGTAGTTGTTTTTCCTACGCCACCTTTTCCAGATGTAATAACGATAACTTCTCCCATATTTTCTCCTCCTAAAGTTTTTATTTATTTTTAAAAAGTGCATATTTTTAATGTCTATATCATATAATGAAATTCGTAAAAAGTCAATGAAATGGATGAAAAAAATAAATTCTTCTTTGATAAAATTAAAAAATTACCTTTAGGAAACGTCCCTAAAGGTAATTAATTAACCAAACTATTGTTGTAGACTAACTAAGCAAGGACGGAAGCTATTAATTATATTATCGCTTAGCCCTCTAGAACAATTAAACGCAAATATTCCTGATTTGATACCGTAATTAGCATGACCTCCACGAGAAAATATTGGATAAGTTTTACTTGCAAACCATGAATCATCCGAATCCCAACTAGTTGCACTTGAAGATGCACCTTTGGTTGATGTTTCATATGTGGCATCTCCGTATTTTTTTGTATTTAATAGATAATTTTCATTACTGTCTGCATTATTTCCTACATATATATCTTTATATTTTAAATCTGCATCATATAAATTTTGTGAGCTACTCCTTAATGTAGCATCTCCATCTAATACGGCGCTTAAGTACCCTGCTACAACTTCCCATGCTCCTCCTGCCATATCATATATTCCATACACATTTCCTGTTGTACTTGCATTTCCTCCACCTACTTCATTGTATCTATATGTGTTAGATAAATCAGTTTGGCTCGCATCTTGTGAATCTGCTGCTAATCCTGTTATTGAAGAATTATTTATTGCATCACTATAATATGGATTGTTCCATACTGGACCATTTTTTCCATAGATACTTCTACTTAAATATGCTGCTGCACCCCATTCTACGTTTTTCATCATGTGAGAATATAAATTCATTGAGCCTACTAATGAATTTCCTTCTTCTGTCAAATTTCTACATACAGTAAATATATTACTTACTGTTATTTCTCTCCAACTTGTTACATTTGGAATTACCCTTACTTGTAGACTATTTATATCTCCTCCTCCATTATTTGCTATTGCTGTTTTTATTTCTTCTTCAGTTAAATTTTCTAAATTTGTAGCAGTGCTACTACTTGCTTCAAATTTTGCTACCCAAATGCCAGTTAATTGTTCTCCATCATCTTCTATTCCATCGTTATCTTTATCCCACCAAAAAGCTGGATGAACAACCCAACTTCCTTGCGTTGGTGTTTTATTTGTTATTTCGTCATTTTTTGTTCCACCTATTGGAATATTACTCGTTCCATTTAAGAATTTTATATTAATTTCTTCTCCACCACTTTCCCTATTTGGTACTTGATAAGCATACCTTGGAATCCATACCCAATAGCATGTATTTCCTCCACCTGTTGTTTTAATATTAGCCCATTGATTTACTTTTGCTGTATAATCATACCAATTACTTGGTTCTTTTTCATTTAAAGATATATTATCATTTATCTTATACGGACTATTTGTTAAATCCCATGTTACATAGTAAGTAGTACTTTTGTTAAATCCACTTATATCTGGTTTATTTGCTACTTTATTTTTTTCCATGCTTTCTACTATTTCACTGTAGATGTCTTCTACTTGAGTAACTTCTTGCCCATATATTTCTTGTATTCTTAAATTACTTTGTATTTGAGATTGTAACAAAGCTGTTGTAATTAAATAAACTCCCATTAAAATTGCTAAAAACATTAGAACTGTGAATAAAGCTAAAGTAGATATAGAACCTTTTTCTTCTCTTTTTTGCATTTTATATTTTCCTCTCTTTTGTGTTTTTTCTTATTGTATCTTAAAAGATACTTTATTTCAATCTTTTTTTAATTTTTTATTTATTTTCTTTCATCCATTCAATACGTTCTTTTCGAAGCAACTCTCCTACTTTTTTTGCGTTTTTAATGTGATATTTCTCTTCTATATATTTACCATTTATTTTACTAAAACATTCTTTTCCAATTTGAGCAAAATTGACATCTTCTGGCATTTCATCTTCTCTCCATCTATCACATAAAACTACTATTTTCATGCCGTCAAGACCTAACTTAGATTTTGAAACTCTTTCTAAAAAATCAACTTGTTTTGGAGCTGTCATTTTTGAAAAAATACCACCTAGCATATGTTCTGCCGCTGCAGTCTTTCCACATTTTATCCAAACTTCTGGCATTTTTAATCGTTTACCAAAATTAGCTACTAAGAAAACTCCTTTTTTGTCATGTCCGTAGTGATGTGGCAGCATTTCTTTTGGAGTAATACCTTTTCCTAAGTCATGCACTAAAGCACTAAAACGAATTTCTAAACTATCTGTTATTTGTGCACATTTGTCTATTACCATCATAGTATGAGCAAAACTATCTCCCTCTGGATGATATTTTTGTGGTTGAGTACTACCAATTAAATCATATATTTCTTTAAAATGAACATCTAATACTTCGGCTTTCTTTAGTATTTCAAAAAATCTCGAAGGTTTGTCTGTGCTTAATGCTTTTCGAAATTCATCAAATACTCTTTCTACAGATAATGTACTCAATTCGTCTTTTAAATTTTTCATCATAGAAATTGTATTTTCTTCTACTTGAAAATCTAACATGGCAGAGAATCTTGCTACTCGATATACTCTTAATGGGTCTTCGCAAAATGCTTTACTTGTTGCTCGAATAATTTTGTTTTCCAAATCATTTTTTCCTTTATAAGGGTCAATTAACTCTCCTGTTTCTATTTCTTTTGCCATTGCATTAATTGTAATATCCCTTCTTGCTAAATCTTCTTCTATTGTTATTTCTTTTCCTGTTATAATGGAAAATTGTTTATGTCCTATCCCTTCCTTTTTCTCTTTCCTCGCTAAAGCAAATTCAGTTCCTTCTAGGTCATATACACAAAAGAATTTTCCTCTTTTGTGAGCCTCTGGAAATAATGTTTCCCATTCTTTTTGTTCTAAACCCACAACACAATAATCCTTATCATGTACTTTTCTACCAATAAGTTCATCGCGCACTGCGCCACCTACTAAATATAATTTTCCACCTTTTTCTTTTATTCTATTTGCAATTTCTAATATTTCCATTGTGAGTTTCACCTCTTTTTTGCTATACGTATATACACACTTAGTAAGCTAACTTTTTTCTTTATTGTAACACAAATATTTATCTTTTATGAAGAATTTACTTATTTTTTTATTATTTTTAAACTATTCTTTTTCTATATATAAAGCTGGTTTAAGATTTTCGAATAAATGAATTTTTTAATAAATCTAAGGCTCACTATTTTTTGACCATTCAGTCGTGATTTTTCCTTGACATTCTTACGGAATAGGCATATACTTAAAACATTCAAAGAATATTATTTTTATAATATAGAAAGGATGGAAAAAATGGATAACATGATTGAAATTAGATGGCATGGTAGAGGTGGCCAAGGGGCAAAAACTGCTTCTTTGTTGCTTGCTGATGCTGCTTTTAATACAGGGAAATACATTCAAGGCTTTCCAGAGTATGGACCTGAAAGAATGGGTGCTCCTATTACTGCTTACAATCGTATTAGCACTTCCCCAATTCGCCTTCACAGCAATATTTATGAACCAGATTATGTAGTAGTAGTAGACGATTCTTTATTAGAATCTGTACCTGTTACAGATGGCTTAAAAGAAAGTGGAGCTATTGTTATTAATACAACAAAAGATGCAGACGAACTAAAACCATTATTAAAAGGTTATAAAGGCAAAGTATATACGATTGATGCAAGAAAAGTATCAGAAGAAGCACTTGGAAAGTATTTTCCAAATACTCCAATGCTTGCAGCAATTGTAAAAGTATCTGAAATTATGACAGAGCAAGAATTTTTAGATGACATGAAGGATTCTTTTAAGCATAAATTTGCTAAAAAGCCAGAAGTAATTGAAGGAAATATGAAAGCTTTAGAGCTTGCCCTTAAAGAAGTAAAATTAATAGATTAGAAAGGAGAAATACTTATGTCAGAAGTAAAAATCAATAAAGAGTCTCCATGGCAAGACTTAACCCCTGGTGGAACTATCTATGATGCTGGTAATTCTCTTAATTTTAAAACAGGAGATTGGAGAAGTGTAAAGCCAATTTTCTTATCTGACAAATGTAGACAATGTGGACTTTGTTTCCCTGTTTGCCCAGATAATGCTATTCCTGTTGGAGAAGACCAAAAAAGAAGAGATTTTAATTATGATTATTGCAAAGGATGTGGCGTATGTGCTAAAACCTGCCCATTTAATGCAATTGAAATGAAAGAGCAATAGAATTTTGAAAATAATTATCATTTAGCGTCGTTAAACTACATTCGAAAATCTTGCAACGTACAATTCGTACGTTTCAGATTTTCTCATTTGTTTGCCTTGCTAAATAACAATTCTTTTCAAAATTCATAATAAATTGATATAGAAAAAAAGAAAGGATGAAAAAACTATGAGTATAAGAGAACGTTTAAGTGGAAACGAAGCCTCTGCAATTGCAATGAAACAAATTAACCCAGATGTTGTGGCTGCTTTCCCTATAACACCATCAACTGAAATACCTCAATACTTTTCTACTTTTGTTAGTAATGGAAAAGTAGATACAGAATTTATTGCAGTAGAAAGTGAACATAGTGCTATGAGTGCTTGTATTGGAGCAGAAGCAGCAGGTGCAAGAGCAATGACTGCTACTTCTTCTAATGGATTAGCTTTTATGTGGGAAATGATTTATATTGCATCTTCTTGCAGGCTTCCTATTGTTATGCCACTTGTTAATCGTACACTTTCTGGTCCATTAAATATTCATAACGACCATTCAGACGCAATGGGAATTCGTGATGCCGGATGGATTATGCTATTTTCTGAAAACAACCAAGAAGCTTACGATAATTTAATTATGGCGCACCGCATTGCAGAGCATAAAGATGTATGCCTTCCTCTTGCCGTTTGTCAAGATGGATTTATTACTTCTCATTCAATTGAAAATATTGAGTTAATTGAAGATGACAAAGCAAAAGAATTTATTGGAAAATATCACCCAGAGCATTATTTATTAAATGCTAAAGAGCCAATTGCCGTTGGTCCTATGGATTTACAAGCATATCATTTTGAACATAAATATCAACAAGCTAATGCTATGAGAAATGCAAAGAAAGTAATTCTAGAAGTTGCCAAAGATTTTGAAAAATTAACAGGAAGAAAATACGGTTTATTTGAAGAATATAAACTAGAAGATGCTGAAATTGCCATTGTTTGTATGAACTCTACAGCAGGAACGACAAAAGATGTTGTAGATTCTTTAAGAGAAAAAGGCATTAAAGCTGGTCTTTTAAAACTAAGAGTATTTAGACCATTCCCTGCAGAAGAAATTGCACAAGCTTTGAAAAATGTAAAAGCTGTTGCCGTTTTAGATAAAGCAGATAGTTTAAATGCTTGCGGTGGTCCATTATTTACAGATGTTACTTCTGGTATGTATGTAAATAACTTAAATGTACCAACAGTTAACTACATTTA
>CANRLO010000042.1 GCA_947631495.1 uncultured Clostridia bacterium | reverse complement strand
AATACTATTCAACAAACTATGGTAAAAAATTTAGAAGTATGTCCATCAAATATCAATTTAGCAGGGGCAGAAGTAGAATTAGTATCTATGATGTCAAGAGAGCAGAGATTAAAAGAAAAAATAGACAACCAAAAAGACAAATATGATTACATTATTATAGATTGCCCACCATCTTTAGGATTAATTACATTAAATGCTTTTACCGCTGCAGATAGTGTTTTAATTCCTGTACAATGCGAATATTATGCATTAGAAGGATTAGGACAACTATTAAATACTATTAATTTAGTAAAAAAACATTTAAATAAAGACTTAAAAATAGAAGGAGCTCTACTTACTATGTTTGATATTAGGACAAACTTATCAAATCAAGTTGTACAAGAAGTAAATAATTATTTTGAAAATAAAGTATATAAAACGGTTATTCCTAGAAATGTAAAACTAAGTGAAGCACCAAGTTATGGAATGCCAATTTCAGTATATGACCCTAAGTCAAAAGGGGCAAGGGCATATGATAAATTTGCAAAAGAATTTCTAAAGAAAAATGAAGAATAAAGAAAGGAGAAATAATAAATGGCAAAAAAAACAGGTTTAGGAAAAGGGTTAAATGCCTTATTTACAGATAGTTCTGTAATAGATGAAATAAAAGAAGAAAAACAAGAAGGAGAAAAAATAGAGAAAATAAAAATTGTTAATATAGAGCCAAATCGTAACCAACCAAGAAGAAATTTTGATATGGAAGCTATTGAAGAATTAGCAGAATCTATTAAAATTTATGGTATTATTCAACCAATTATCGTAACAAAAAAAGAGGGATATTATGAAATTGTAGCAGGGGAAAGAAGATGGAGAGCTGCAAAAAAAGCAGGTTTAACAGAAATGCCTTGTATAATTAGAAATGATGACGAAAGAAAAACAAAAGAAATAGCCTTAATAGAAAATATTCAAAGAGAAGATTTAAATCCAATAGAAAAAGCAAAAGGATTTAAGCAACTAATAGATGAATATGGACTAAAACAGCAAGAATTAGCAGATATTATGGGAATGAATAGAAGTACAGTAGCTAATTGCTTACGTATATTAAATTTGGATTCAAGAGTTATAGAATTAGCATTAGAGGGTAAACTAACAGAGGGACATTGCCGTTCATTACTTGGTTATGAAGACCCAGAAATACAATATAAAATGGCATTAAAAATAATTGAAACAGGTCAAACTGTAAGAGATATTGAAAGAAATTTAAAAAATCAAAAAAATGTAAAGAAAAATACCAAAGAAGATAGAAAGAAATATGAAGCAATCTATAAAGATATTGAAAATCGCTTTCAAGGCTTTTTTGGTACAAAAGTGAAGTTAGATGCAGGAGTAAAAAGCGGTAAAATTATTATTAAATATTCTTCTAATGAAGATTTAGAAAGAATTTTAGAGTTAATCAATAAAGATTAATTAGAAATAAAAAATAATTTTCTATTATTCTGAAAGACTTCTGAAGCAAAGCAAGAAAGGAATAAATTTTAATATGGAAGAAATTTTAAAATTTTTAAGAACAGATGCTTTTTTAATTAGTTTAATATTTATTATTTTTATATTAGTTATTTTATATATAGCAAATACAATAAAATTATCAAAAATAAGAAAAAGCTATAAAGAATTTATGAAAAAGCTTGGAAATGGCGCAAATATCGATGAAATGTTAAGAGAATATATAAAAAAGGTAGATACAGTTGAACAAGAAAACCAAAATTTAATTAATAATTACAAGCAAATAAATAAAAATATAGATGGATGTTTTCAAAAAATAGGATTAGTAAGATATAATGCTTTTCGAGATGTAGGTAGCGATTTAAGCTTTGCACTAGCTATTTTAAATAATGAAAATAGTGGTATTGTATTAAATGGTATTTACTCAAGAGAAACATCAAATATTTATGCAAAACCTATAGAAAAGGGAGAATCTAATTACACATTATCAGAAGAAGAAAAAGAAGCAATAAAAAAAGCGATAAATAAAGAATAAATAAGGAATAAAATAGAAAAAGGTGAACAAAATAGAAGAGGGTAAGCCTTTTCTATTTTTTGTGTTTCACAAATAATATGGAAAAATAAACAGAACATATTAAAAATACTAGAGATTTCTATTGACAGAACAGCTAAAAATATGTTAATATATTATTGTTGCAACAAAACATGCAACAACCAAGTGCAGAGGTGGTCGAGTTGGTTTATGGCACCAGTCTTGAAAATTGGCGTGCGTTTATAGCGTACCGTGGGTTCGAATCCCACCCTCTGCGCCATATTTTATTTTTGGAGGCGTACCCAAGTGGTTGAAGGGGACTGTTTGCTAAACAGTTAGGGTTCGTAAGGGCCGCGGAGGTTCAAATCCTCTCGCTTCCGCCAAAAATGCAGTAAAAATTATTTTACTGTATTTTTTATATAAGAAAGAAATATACAAAATTAAGTAAAAAAATTTATAATATTCCTAATATTAGATTAAAAAATAAAATAATTACAATTAATGATTCTTGTTGTATAGAATATGATTTATTTAAAGGAAAAATATTAATAAATAATGAGAATATTGATAAAATTAAATTTAATGAAAAAGAAATTAGTATCACTAAATTTTTAAATGAAAAATTAAAGGACGAATTTTAAATATATTGTAGAAAAATAATTTATTTTTTATTTTAAACATAGTTTTATAAATACTAAAAAAGTTATTATAAAGACAATTTGAAAACTGTTTACCATAGTTTTTAGATTGTCTTTTATAGTTTAAGAAATAGTATAATAAAATTGTCAAAAAGAAAACTACGAACAATATAAAAGTAAGGCTAAATTGAAAAAAAGTAATGGTAAAAGCAATATAAAATATATGCCGAATTCTAACGGGTTAAAAGAAAAGCGTAAAATTAAGAAACAAAAGAAAAAAGTAAACATAAAAATAATTAAAAGAATAAAAAAATAGAATATTAGAACTAAAAATTGACAATTTAACAAATTTAGAACAAGAGCATTTTTATAAATAAATGAAAATATAAAATAGCATAAAAAAACAATAGGAAGGATGGATAAAAATTATGAGTATAAAAAAATATAATATAAAATCTTTAAATAAAAAATTAATTTATAATTTAAAAATATTAAATAGAAAAATTAAAAATAAATATAAAATCATAAAATTAAATTAAAAGTAAATAAAATAATTAAAAAAATATAATTATTTAATTAAATAAAAATAAAATAAAAAAAGATAAAAAGAATAAAATTAAAAGTAATAAAAAATAAAATAAAAAATAAAATTAAAATGAAAATATTAAATATAAAAATGAAATAAAAAATAATTATAAAAAACTTTTTAAAATAAATTTATAAAAAATATTATACAAATAAAAAAATATTGTTATATTATAAATACAAAAATAAGATAAAAAAAGTAAAAGCAATTTTTTATAAATTATAAAATAAAAAAAATTAACAAAAATGAAATATAAAGTTATAAAAATTTAATAAATATATTCCTAAAATGAAATTCAATAATGTAAGCGGATTTCTTTATCATAAGATGAATAGCAATAATATTATGTTTCTAACTACTATTAAAGTAGTTCATTAAGTAGTACAAAAAAATTGTCAAAAAGGTAATACGTTTCTATGATAGCACAGAGGTAAAATATAAAAAAATGATAGCAAAATATTAAAAAAATATATGCCGAATTCTAACGGATTAAAAGAAAAAGAAGAAATGAAATAAAAATATAAAACTGTAGACATAAAAATTATAAAGAAAGACAAATAATAGAGTAAAAAGTTTAAATATTGACAAATTAACAAATCTAGAATAAGAGTATTTTGTAAGTCAATGAAAAAATATAAGTAGTATAAAAGAAGAATCAAAAAGATAGATAAAAATTATTAGAAGTAAAAAAGATATAATATAAAATAATAAAATATTTAAATTAAGAAATTAATTTATAATTAAAAAATAAAATATAAAAAATATAAAAATAATAAAATTAAAAATAATAAAATTAAAATTAATTTAAAAAAGTAAATAAAAAAATAATTATAAAAAAGAAATAATTTTTAAAATAATAAAAAAGATATTATACAAATTTAAAAACAATTATTATATTATAAATAATTAAAATATAATAAAAAATAAAATAAATAAAAAAGAATAAATTAAGAAATAAATAATAAAATCAATTAGGGTGATTTTATTGAAAATAGGAATTTGTTTTGCAGGTGGAGGAATAAAAGGCGCTTGTCATATTGGAGTATTAAAAGCTTTAGAAGAAGAAAATATTAAATTTGATTTTATTTCAGGAACTTCTTCGGGAAGTATTATTGCTACTTTATACGCACTTGGTTTTACATCAAATGAGATGTATGAAATATTTAAAAAATATAGTAAAAAAATAAATTATTTCGAGTTTAAAAATATAATAAAATTAATTTATGGAATTATTATAAAAAGAAAAATAATTATTAAAGGATTAAATAGCGGAGAAAAAATTGAAAAATTAGTAAGGCAAGAATGTAATAAAAAAGGAATAAATAATATTAATCAAATTGATAAAAAATTATTTATTCCAAGTGTTAATTTATTAAATGGAAAAATTAATATTTTTTCTTCTTGGGAAAATAGAGCAACTTATTCAGATAAAATTATTTATAATTATAATATAGATATAGGAAAAGCAGTTAGAGCAAGTTGTAGTTATCCTCGGAATTTTTGAACCAACACAATATAAAAATGAATTTTTAATAGATGGAGGAATTAGAGAAAATGTTCCATGGAAAATATTAAAAGAAAATGGAGCAGACAAAGTAATTTCTATTGTTTTTCAAAATGAATTAGTAGAAAAAGAAAAAATTAATATTTTTGATGGTATTTCAGGTTCACTCGAATTATTATGTCATGAATTATCTAATTATGAATTAGAAGGTGCAGATTATTTATTAAAAATAAAAACAAAAGATATTTCTTTATTAGATTCATCAAAAATAAATTATTTATATCAATTAGGGTATATTGAAACAAAAGGAAAAATAAAAGAAATAAAAAAATTGATTAATAACTAGAAAAAAAAGTGTTAATAAATTTTTAAAAAGAAAATATTTATTAACACATTTTTTTATTAATACTTAATACAATATAGTACAGACGTATTAGTTGGTCTTGATGTATAAAATTCAGTCCAATTAGCGTTTGATGTTCCTGTAAATTTGTCAGATGTACCACCTAATTCTCCTACACCAATTTCACTATCAAATGTTGATTCATTACCAGAACCATTTTTAGAAATCCATACAGATGTATTTCCTCCTCTAACAAAAACGTGTTTAGTAGGATCTTGATGATCACCAACATCTGCACCTGAACCAGTATCTCTAGTAGCTGTTCCACTTCCTCTTAGAAATTCACCTCTTAAATCTGGAACATTAAAAGTTGTACTTCCATTACCTTCACCATAAGTGGTACCTATTTTTTCAAATAAAGCTGCATACTCCGTTCTAGAAACTTCTTGTCCTTCACATTTTAAATATCCAGTTGGTACCTTATCTACAGAATAAGCAATAATAGTTCCTACGGGAGTTGTTGTGGCACCTTCTGTTGCTTTTTGAACTTCTTCTTGAATAATAGTTCTCAATGTTTTCATATCAACATTTCCTAATGTAGAGCCATCTGTATCTGCTACTAAAAGCTGACTATAAAGTTCTTCTAATGATTTACTTTCTTCATTGGCAGCTTCTAAATAGCTATCTTTAGCTAATAAAGCTTTTTTTAGAATATCATTATTAATTATTAATCCAATAGTAATTCCTGCTAGTAAAACAATAAGTATAATTGTTACAACTAGAGATACTAAAGTAATACCTTTATTTAATTTATGTTTCATATTTTTCTCCTTTGTTTTCCATATTTTTTATTATAAGCGAAAATATTATGTTTATAAGTTATTACATGTTTTTATTTTACTAATAATTTATTTTTAAGTCAATATATTTTTATAAAAATAAGTAAATATTACAGCTGGCATTAAACTATAAAACTTATATAGATTCAAAAAAAGACTAAGGAATATTCAAAAATGAACATTCCTTAGTTTTTATATTTTTATATTTTCTTCTTCTACCATATTTTCAATTTCTACAGCTTTTTTTAATTTGTTTTGATTGTTTAAATTATCTTTAGCGACTGTCATAAGCAATTTAATTCTATTCGTTTGATTTGCTTCACTAGCACCTGGGTCATAATCAATAGGAGAAATATTAGCTTCTGGGTATTTATTTCTAATCGTTTTAATAACTCCTTTTCCTACAACATGGTTTGGAAGGCAAGCAAATGGTTGAACACACACAATATTTGGAATGCCATGTTCCATATATTCAATCATTTCGGCAGTTAAGAACCAACCTTCACCCGTTTGGTTACCAATAGATAGAACATCTTTTACTTGTTCTTCTAAGTGCCAAATATCACAAGGTTGTAGATAACCTTTTTTAGAATTAGCTAGTGCGATGCGCACATCTTTTTCTAAAATATCAATCAATTTAATAGCAGTTTTGAAAATTTTTGCTTTTAATGGGTCTGTTTTAATAAGTTGATTAAATGTAATTTTATGTGTTGCAATAAATTTAACAAATCCCATAAAATCAGGAAGAATAACTTCTGCGCCTTCTTCTTCTAGTTTATTAGCAACAAAATTGTTTCCAAAAGGATGATATTTAATTAGTACTTCTCCTACAATTCCTACTTTTGGCTTTTGAACAGAAGTATCTAACTCTATTTTTTCAAAATCATTAACAATGTCATAAATACTTTGTTTGAATTCATTCATTGTTGATTTTTCAAGAAGTTTCTTACATTTTTCCATCCAAATATCAAATAATTTTTGAGTTTCACCTTTATTTACTTCATAAGCTCTATTTTTTGTAAGCATCTTTTGAAGTAAATCCGCATAAACTACCATTTTTAATAATCTTTCTACTAAAGGAATGGTAATTTTGAAACCTGGCATTTTTTCCATACCAACTACGTTGAAGGAAATAACAGGAACTTTCTCAAAACCTGCATCTTTTAATGCTTTACGAATAAATCCAATATAGTTAGTTGCTCTACATCCACCGCCTGTTTGTGACATAATTAAAGCAGTTCTATCTAAATCATATTTTCCAGATTGAAGTGCTTCAATCATTTGTCCAGTAGTTAAAATAGATGGATAACAAGCATCGTTATTAACATATTTTAAACCAGTTTCAACAGTGTGGTCTGTGCATTCTCTTAATAATTCTACTTTATAGCCAGAAGATTTTACTGCCGCTTCTAATAATTCAAAGTGAATTGGTGCCATTTGTGGAATTAAAATAGTATAATCTTTTTTCATATCTTTAGTGAAAATAACTTTATTACATTCATAATTTCCATCTTCTTGTTTTAAGTTCAATATTTCACGTTTTTTCATACTAGCTAAAAGTGAACGAATACGAATACGTACAGCACCTAAGTTGTTAATTTCATCAATTTTAATTAAAGTGTACATTTTACCATAGCTTGATAAAATTTCTTCTACTTGGTCTGTAGTAACTGCATCAACACCACAACCAAAAGAATTTAATTGTACTAATTCTAAATTATTGTGTTTTCCTACAAAATCTGCCGCCGCATATAGTCTTGCATGATAAACCCATTGGTCTACTACTCTTAAAGGTCGTTTAGCTTCTGTTAAATGTGAAACACTATCCTCGGTTAATACGCAAAGTCCTAGAGAAGTAATTAAAGTATCAATTCCGTGATTAATTTCAGGGTCAGTATGATAAGGTCTACCTGCTAACACAATACCATGTAATTTATTGTCATTCATGTATTTTAGCGTTTCTTCGCCTTTTTTACGAATGTCATTTTTATAGTTTTGATATTCTTCTTCTGCTTTTTTAGCTGCTTCTAATAATTCTTTTTTTGTAAAATTATATTTTTTAAATTCTGGTAAATCCATCATAGTTTCTGCCAAATGCTTACTTTCAAAAGGTAAAAATGGATTTAAGAAAGTAATTTTTTTATCTTGTAATTCTTCTACATTATTTTTTAATACTTCTGAATAAGAAATAACAATAGGGCAGTTGTAATGGTTGTCTGCTTTTTTGTATTCTTTTCGAGAATAAGGAACACAAGGATAAAAAATAGTAGTAATTCCTTGTTTTATTAACGATACTATATGGCCGTGCGAAAGTTTTGCAGGGTAACATACAGACTCTGATGGCATAGATTCCATTCCTTTTTCATATGTTTTTCTGTTACTTTTTTCAGAAAGAATAACACGAAAACCTAAATTAGTAAGGAATGTAAACCAGAAAGGATAATCTTCATACATATTTAAAACTCTAGGAATTCCAATAGTTCCACGAGGAGCCTTGTCTTCCTCTAAAGGTATGTAAGAGAATAATCTTTCATATTTATATTTCATAACATTTGGTAAATTCTTTGTTTCTGAAACGATGCCAGCTCCTTTTTCACAACGGTTTCCAGAAATATGTTTTGCTCCATTACTAAATTTGTTAATAGTAAGCAAACAGTGATTTTCACATCCATTGCAACGAACATGAGAAGTCGTAATTTGTAGTTTATCTAATTCTTCTAAACCTAAAAGGGTAGAATGATATTCCATATCAAAATTTGCTTCATATTGTTCTTTTGAAAGTAAAGCCGCACCGTAAGCTCCCATTAAGCCTGCAATATCTGGTCTTACAACATCTCTGCCAACAATTAACTCGAAAGCACGAAGAACTGCATCATTATAGAATGTTCCACCTTGTACTACAATGTGTGCACCTAAAGTTTTTACATCTCTTACTTTCATTACTTTTTGAATAGCATTTTTTATAACTGAGTAAGAAAGTCCTGCTGAAATATCGCCTACGCTATAACCTTCTTTTTGTGCTTGTTTAATTTTAGAGTTCATAAAAACAGTACAACGAGAACCTAAATCTACTGGTCTTCTTGCTTCTAAGGCACTTTCTACAAATTCTTCAATTGAAAGATTTAAGCTTTTTGCAAAAGTTTCAATAAAAGAACCACAACCAGAAGAACAAGCTTCATTTAGCATAATATTATCGATAGCGCCGTTTTTCATACGAATATATTTCATATCTTGCCCACCAATATCTACAATACTGGTTACTTTTGGCATAAATTCTTTTGCAGCAGTATAGTGAGCAATGGTTTCGATTTCATTTAAATCTACATTTAGTGCAGTTTGAATTAGTTTCTCACCGTAACCGGTAACACCACTATAACGAATAATTGCTTCTTTTGGAAGAACAGAATATAGTTGTTTCAACATTTTAATAACACTTTGTAAAGGATTTCCTTCGTTGCTTCCATATAAAGAGTATAAAAGTGTTCCTTCTCTATCAATAACAACTAATTTCGTTGTGGTAGAACCGGCATCAATTCCAACAAAGACATCGCCTTTAAAGTTTGTAAGTTCTCCTTTTTTTACTTGGTCTTTTTCATGTCTTTTCTTAAATTCTTCGTATTCTATATCTGTTTTAAATAAAGGTGCTAAAGGGTGAGTAGTATCATCATGTGAATTTCTTAGTACTTCTATTTTACTTTTTAATTTTTCATTAGAAATAGGATGTGCTTCTAAAGAATCTAAAGCAGCTCCTTTTGCTACTAATAAGTGAGCTTCCTCTGGAACTATAATATGTTCTTCATCTAAATGAAGAGTTTCAATAAAGCGGTTGCGAAGTTCAGATAAATAATTTAAAGGACCACCTAAAAAAGCAACTGTTCCACGAATAGGTCTTCCGTTGTGCTAAGCCACTAATAGTTTGATTTACTACGGCTTGGAAAATAGAAACAGCGATATCTTCTTTTGCAGCACCTTCATTTAATAAAGGTTGAATATCGGTTTTTGCAAAAACTCCACAACGAGAAGCAATTGGGTAAATCATTTTATAGTTTTTGGCAAGTTCATTTAAGCCTTCTGTGTCAGTGTTTAATAAAGAAGCCATTTGGTCAATAAAAGCACCAGTTCCACCAGCGCAAGTTCCATTCATACGTTGTTCAATCGATTTGTCAAAGTAAATAATTTTGGCATCTTCTCCACCAAGTTCGATTACAACATCAGTTTTTGGAATATATTTTTCTACTGCCCTTTTACAAGATACAACTTCTTGAATAAAAGGCAAGTCTAAAAATTTAGCTGCAGACATAGCACCAGAGCCAGTTAAGGCAACGGTAAATTCGCAGTCTTTATATTTTTCTATTAAATCTTCTAATACATTACAAACAGTGTTTTTCGTGTCAGAAAAATGTCGTTGATAGTTAGAATAAATTACATTTAAAGCTTCATCCATTACAACGATTTTGACAGTAGTAGATCCAACATCTAGTCCAACATGTAATAAGTTACTCATATAATTACTTGTCTCCTTTCTTTTACGTTATCAAAATCACCTATAATTGTATACGGAAATGTGCATTTTGTCAAATGTTTTAATAAGGAAAAAAGTGGAAAAAATAGCTACGTTTGCATTGGTTGATAAACATTATTCCTATATATTATTTTCAAAAATTGAAAAATTAAATAAGATTGTTCTAAAATAAACTTGTCTAACATAGGAATGTAAAAAGAAAAGAGGAGGAATCACTATGTTAGATAAGAAAAGAGTTTTAATTATAGGAGTAGCTATTACTATTATTGTTGCTATTTTAGTAGGAGTTTATTTCTTTATTACAGGTAAAGAACCTGAAAATGAAATAACAGAATATACACCACAAGAAGAAATAACAGATGCTCAAATGAGACAGACTATTGTTTCATTATATTTTAAAAATGATAATGGGCTTATACCAGAAGCAAGATTAATGGATGTAAAAGAATTAATTAGTAATCCATACGAAAAAATATTAAATATGTTAATAGAAGGACCAAAAAATGAAAACTTACAAAAAACAATCCCAGAAGGAACCAAAATAATAAAAATAGAAAGAGAAGGAGAAATTTTAGTTTTAGATTTTAGTGAAGAATTTATTTCAAATCATGTAGGAGGAGAAGAACAAGAAAAATTAACTTTGCAATCCATTGTAAAAAC
>CANRLO010000041.1 GCA_947631495.1 uncultured Clostridia bacterium | reverse complement strand
AACACCAGCTTCTAGTAATTGTTTCATTGCAACTACTGCCATTTTTTATTCCTCCTTTTTGTTACTCCTCCACTTTCTTTTCTAACATTGAAAAAGACTTAAATTTTTAAGGTTTAAGCACACTTTTTCAACTATAGAAAGTGTGTGTATTTTTACCGCTTTCTATAATACCACAAAACGCTCGCAAATGCAAGCGTTTTGTAAAATTTTTTTATTCAGCTTTTATAAATGTTTCTGTTGCTATACTTCCTATTGTTATGCTTCCATTTCCTCCTGCTCCACCATAGTTAACTGATTTTCCTCCATTTGCTTCTAGTTGTCCACGATTTATTATTGTTTTATAGAATATATTGATAGAGCCTCCTCCTGATGCTCCTCCTGATGGCTCAGTCGCTGTTATCTTTTTTGAAGATGAATCTACTCCATTTGCACAACATAGTCCTCTATTGTTAAATGTATTACAATAGATTACAAGTAATCCTCCTGTTCCATCATTACCTTTTAATTCAGCATTATTTCCTTCATTCAAAGTCATTCCTGATTCATGTGATGCACCATTTCCTCCTGGGTTTCCTGTTCCTCCTCCTGAATTTCTACCTACCCAACTTGATTTATCTCTATATGCCTTGCCTATGCCTCCCATTCCACCATTTATTGAACCTGCTATATTATATACATTTCCATATGAATTTGAATTTAATCCTCCTGAACCTGTTCCTCCTGAATAAGATGTTCCTCTTGCTCCTCCATACATGCATAAGTTATAACCACAGTCTCCTGCATAACATCCTCCTGTTCCACCTCCACCGTGTTTGCCTTCCTTCACCATCTACTCCTGATGTTCCAGTTTGATATGTCTCACTTTTACTCCATTTATAATCTTCACCTCCATTTGCTCCGTTCTGCTGGTACATATTCATAGCTTCCATTTTCATTCTGCCATAAATATACATTTTGACCTTCTGCTTTTGCACCTCTTGCTGTCATGCTAATGGTTCCATTATTTGTTAATGTCCCTGTACAATAAATAAATAATCCTTTTGGCCCTCCATATCCATTTTCACTTTTACATGCTGTTACTGTTACTCCTTCATTTATGGTTAAATTACCTTCTACTTTTAATACTACTGTGTTTTTGGCATCTTCTGTTTCTGTTGCTACATCTGTTTCTTTATTTCCAAACTCATATACTTTATCAGTTAGTGTAGCTCCTTCTATTTGCGTTGTGCCATCTAACACCATATCTCCTGTATGAATTATCATGTCAATCGAATAATCTTCATTATAAACATTAATTTCTTGTATTCCATTTGTTGTTTGTTTACTTATCTCGCTTATAAAACTAACTTTTTTTGTTACAAATGTTCCTGTTTCTATACTTCCTATTGTTATGCTTCCATTTCCTCCTGCTCCACCATAGTTAACTGATTTTCCTCCATTTGCTTCTAATTTTCCATAATTTGTTACAGTTTGATAAAATATATTGATAGAGCCTCCGCCTGATGCTCCTCCTGATGGCTCAGTCACTGTTGTTTTTTTTGAAGATGAATCTACTCCGTTTGCACAACATAATCCTCTATTGTTAAATGTATTACAATAAATTACAAGTAATCCTCCTGTTCCATCATTACCTTTTAATTCAACACTATTTCCTTCATTCAAAGTCTTTCCTGTTTCATGTGATGCACCATTTCCTCCTGGGTTTCCTGTTCCTCCTCCTGAATTTCTATCTACCCAACGTGCGCTATCTCTATATGCCTTTCCTATGCCTCCTATTCCACCATTTATTGAACCTGCTATATTATATACAGTTCCAGATGAATTTGAATTTAATCCTCCTGAACCTGTTCCTCCTGAATAAGATGTTCCTTTTGTTCCTCCATACATGTATGCATTTCCGCCATCTTCACCAAAATAGCATCCTCCTGTTCCACCACCACCGTGTTTGCCTTCCTTCACCATTTACTCCTGATGTTCCAGTTTGATATGCCTCCACTTTGTCACATTGATAATCTTCCCCTCCATCTGCTCCGTTCTGCTGGTACATATTCATAGCTTCCATTTTCATTCTGCCATAAATATACATTTTGTCCTTCTGCTTTTGCACCTCTTGCTGTCATACTAATGGTTCCATTATTTGTTAATGTTCCTGTACAATAAATAAATAATCCTTTTGGTCCTCCATATCCATTTTCACTTTTACACGCTGTTAATGTTACTCCTTCATTTATGGTTAAATTACCCTCTACTTTTAATACTACTGTGTTTTTTGCATCTTCTGTTTCTGTTGCTACATCTGTTTCTTTATTTCCAAACTCATATACTTTATCAGTTAGTGTAGCTCCTTTTATTTGCGTTGAGCCATCTAACACCATATCTCCTGTATGAATTAGCATATCCATTGAATAATCTTCATTATTAACACTTATTTTTTGTACTCCACTTGCTGCTATTTTACTTATTGCATCTATTAAACTTTCATATTCATCTGCTTTTTTCACTGTTACAGTAATTGTTTTTGGAGCTATACTGCCATATGTTACAGTGATGGTTGCTTCTCCTATTTTATCCTCTTTAGCTTTAATTGTGATGATTGTTTTATTTACTTCTACTTCAATAATATCTTCTCCTGTTTCTATTCTTGCTTCAACATCACCTATTGTTTCGCTTCCTGTTGGTAATTCTTCTAATCCCTCTCCTAATGTTACTTTTGAATCTGTTAAATTAATTGGATAATATTTCCCTTGTATTAATATAAAATATGTTTGCCCTGAACCATCTCCTAATATTACTTCTACTTCTTTTGACATACCTGGTTGTAACTCTATATTTGAATTACTTAATGTTATATCTGTTATATTTTCCATTGCAACCATTGGTATTTGTTCATTAGTATAGCCATAATTTTTTATCAATTTTTCTTTTATTTTTGACATAGTTACTGGTGAAAAATCTAAATTTTGTGTATATACATCTATATATGCCATTTCTATATCTTCAATTACTCTTGCTTTTTCTGCTTCTAGAGATGCTTTTTGTGCCATTTTAAATATGCCATTTTTACCTACAATTAGATTAATTGTTATACCTGCAAGTATAAGAATAATAATAATTGTTACTACTAAAGTAATTAGCGTAATTCCTTTACTATTTTTATTATTTCGTTCAAATTTCATAATAAAATTTCCTCCTATGTGTGTTTGTTATATATTTTTTCGAATTATGTATAATAGTTACTACTTTTATCATAAATAATTTGAACTTATTTGTCAATATTTTTAACATTTTTGTAATATATTTGTAATATTTTGTGGTATTTAAGGAAATGGTTAATTTTAATTGCTTATTGACAACTATACGTAATATTTGTATAATATTTATATCAAAAATTTTATCAATGGAGGGAAAAACAATGCTTACTTATTCAGACAAAAAAGAGATTCTAAAAGAAGCGCATTACATCATTGAGCATAATGCTACTATTCGGGCTACAGCCACACATTGTGGCACTCCAAAATCAACTGTACATCGTAATCTAACAGAAAATTTATGGTACATTTCGCCTGTCCTTGCCACTAAAGTACGGAAAATACTGAACAAAAATATGGAAGAAAGGTCAATACGAGGAGGAATGACAACAAAAGAGAAATATCGCTTGTTAGCAAAAAAGTGAATTAAAAAAAGATGAAACTCGTTATATAGTTTCATCTTTTCTTTTTATTATAAATGTATAGAAATCTTGGTCCTACATATTTCCATAGTAACTATCTATTAGAATTTGTTTTAATTCTTCTACTAATGGAAGTCTTGGATTTGCTGTTGTACATTGATCTTCAAAAGCTCTATCTGCAAGCATATCCACTTTGCTTAAAAATTCTTGCTCATCTACTCCTTGCTCTTTGAAAGAACTTGGAATACCTAAATCGGCATTTAATTTCTTGATTTCTTCAATTAACGAATTAACTCCTTCTTCATTAGTATAAGCTGGGAAGTTCATTCTTCTTGATAAATCAGCATATTTTTGGTCTGCAATATAATATTCATATTTAGGGAAAGATACAAATTTTGTAGGTTTCGTTGCATTATATTTTATTACATAAGGAAGTAAAATAGCATTTATTCTTCCATGTGGAAGGTGGAACTCTCCTCCTATTTTATGAGCTAGAGAGTGATTTACTCCTAAAAATGCGTTAGTAAATGCCATACCTGCAATTGTACTTGCATTGTGCATTTTTTCACGTGCATATTGATTGCTTCCATTGTTGTATGCTTCTCTTAAGTTTTTAAATACTAATTCAACTGCTTTTTCTGCTAATCCATCTGTATAATCTGATGCCATGTTAGAAACATAAGCTTCGATAGCATGTGTTAAAACGTCCATACCGGTATCTGCTGTTATTTTTTGAGGAAGACTCATAACTAAGTCTGGGTCAATAATTGCTACATCTGGTGTTAATTCATAATCTGCAAGTGGGTATTTTTTGTTTAAAGTTTTATCTGTAATTACCGCAAAAGATGTAACTTCTGAACCTGTTCCAGAAGTAGTTGGAATGGCTACCATTTTTGCTTTTTCGCCTAATACTGGGAATTTATAAGTACGTTTTCTAATATCCATGAATTTTAATTTTAAGCCTTCTACATCTGCTTCTGGGTGTTCGTAGAATAGCCACATTCCTTTTGCTGCATCAATTGGGCTACCGCCACCAAGTGCAATAATAACATCTGGCTTAAATTCATTCATCATAGCTACACCTTTTTTGATAGTATCAAAAGAAGGGTCTGATTCTACATCTGAAAAGATTTCAGAATGTACATATTCGTTTCTTTTTCTTAAATGATATAAAATTTTATCTACATAACCAAATTTAACCATAGATTCATCTGTTACAATGAATGCTCTTGAAATATTTGGCATTTTTTCTAAATAAGCAATTGAACCTGCTTCAAAATAAATTTTATTTGGTACTTTGAACCATTGCATATTAACTCTCCTTTTGGCTACTTTTTTAATATTTATTAAGTTTGCACTTGACACATTCGAAGTTGTGGAGTTTCCACCAAATGTACCACAACCAAGTGTTAAAGATGGTAAATTGGTGTTATAAATATCTCCAATTGCTCCATGTGTTGAAGGAGAATTGACAATAATTCTTCCTACTTTAACTGTTTTTGAGAATTTTTCAATGATTTCTTCATCTTCTGAATGAATTACAGCTGAATGTCCTAAGCCACCAAATTCAATTAATTTTTCTGCTAGTTCAATTCCTTCATCTGCATTTTCTACAATGTAATATGCAAGAACTGGACTTAATTTTTCTTTTGAAAATGGATATTCAATTCCAACTCCATTCTCATGTAATACTAAAACTTTAGTATCTTGTGGAACTTCAATTCCGGCTCCTTTTGCAATATTATAAGGACTTTTTCCTACAATGTCTGCATTTAGAGCACAGCCTTTTTCTTCTATAAACATACTATTCCTTAATTTTTGTGTTTCTTCGTCACTTAAGAAATAGCAACCTGCTTCTTTCATAAGTCTTTCAAATTCTTCGTGAATTTCTTTATCTACAATAACTGATTGCTCGGATGCACAAATCATACCGTTATCGAATGACTTAGATAAAACTAAATCGTTAACCGAAGTTTTTAATTTTGCGGTTTTTTCAATATAACAAGGCACATTTCCAGGGCCTACGCCTAAAGCTGGTTTTCCACATGAATATGCCGCTTTTACCATACCTGTTCCACCAGTTGCTAAAATTAAATCTACTCCTGGGTGGTTCATAAGTGTGCTAGTTGCTAAGATTGATGGCTCTTCAATCCATAAAATACAGTTTTCTGGTGCACCTGCTTTAATAGCGGCTTCTCTCATAATTTCTGCTGCTCTTACACTACATTTTTGAGCTGATGGGTGAAAACCGAAAATAATTACATTTCTAGTTTTAGCTGCAATAATAGATTTAAACATAGTTGTAGAAGTTGGGTTAGTAACAGGGGTTACACCTGCAATAACACCAATTGGCTCTGCTATTTCCTCATAGCCTTCTTCTTCATTTTCATTAATAACACCAACAGTTTTATCATATTTAATACTATGATAAATGTATTCGGTAGCAAACATATTCTTTGTAATTTTATCTTCGTAAATACCACGGTTAGTTTCTTCTACTGCTAATTTTGCAAGCTCCATGTGGTGTTCTAACCCTGCCATAGACATTGCTTTTACAATGTTATCTACTTGCTCTTGGTTTAATTTCATGTATTCCTCTGATGCTTTTCTTGCCTTTGCTACTAAGTCATCAATCATCTGCTTTACTCTTGCTTGTTCTTCTTCTGTATTTTCTGCCATACGCTTCATCCTTTCTTTTGTTAAGTGTTCCATTGGGGACGTTTCCCTTTGTATCACTGATACATTAGGGACGTTAGCCTCTGCATAAGTTATCCATAACTCACTTTCGTTCGAACGGCTAACTTATCCTTTTGTGTCATCTGTCCCTTTTGTCTCATTCTTATTTCTCTTCTATTATATAGTAACTTAAAAAAAAGTCAACTATTTTTCGTCGACCTTTTTCTTGTATTTTTGCAAAATATTATATAAAATATTATATTAAGTGTACCGCATATAATGGGATACTTTTTATTTTATTTTGATATCCAAAATTTTTACTTGATATTCTTATAGCAAATTTTGGATTATATTTATTCATATATGCTAACAAACTCTTTGATGTTGTATTATTAGCTGCTTTAACTTCTACTGGTATTATCTCATCTTCTATATTAAGTAAAAAATCTATTTCTGACTTTGAATTACTTTCATAATAATATAGTGGATATCCTTTTGCTTTTAGCGTTTGTGCTACAAAGTTTTCTGCTATTATTCCTTTATATAACATATTGATATCATTTAAAATACTAGTTATAGTTAGTTTTGATAAATTCATAAGAAGTCCACAATCACTTAAATATAGTTTAAAAGTTTTTGTTTCTTTATAAATTTCTAATGGTATTTTAGGTGTTTTTACTAAATTGCACTCTAAAACAATTCCACTTTGAATTAGCCATTCTACTGATGTTTCATAGTCTCTACTTCTTGCATTAGAATTAATTACCTTATACTGAAACTTTTGATTTTCTTTTCCAAGTTGCATAGGTATACTTCTATATATTTCTCTAACTTTGATTGCCTCCGAACTTGTTGTATATTTTGACATATCTGCAATATAAGCAGTTAAAATATTTTCCTTTATTTCGTTTTGATAAAATAATATATCTTTATTTTTATTTATAAATTCATTAATAGAAGCTGGCATTCCTCCTGTACATAAATATATTTTATATAAATTTAGTGCCTTTTCGTGTAGTGCTTGATTCATTGGTTTCATTGTTTCATAACATTTATGAATTTCATCTGACAATAAATCTTCTCCTATTGCCCATAAAAATTCTTCAAAATCTAATGGATTCAAATATTCTATTCGTACTTTCCCCACAGGGAAAGATGATTGATATCTGTTAATTTTCACTCCTAAAAGTGAACCTGCACATATTATTTTATATTGTTTATCAGATTCACAGAAATATTTTAAAGAATTAATTGCTCTTTCACTTTTTTGAATTTCATCAAAAAATATAATCGTTTTTTCTACATTTATTTTATACCCTAAAAAAATACTCATTTTATTAATAATATCTTCTGGATTAAGACTTTCTTCGAAAAATGATTCATAACTATCATTTTCGTCAAAATTAATATAAATTTGATTTTCAAAATTATCTTTGCAAAATTTTTTTATAATATATGTTTTTCCTGTTTGTCTTGCACCAATTAACATTAATGGAGTTTTCATATATTCATTTTTCCATTGATTTAACTTTTCTGTGAATTTTCTTTCCATAGAATCACCTTCTAGTATTATTATATACTATTTATATTAAATATGTCAATAAAAAGTGAAATATTTCACTTTTTTCGTACCAAAAATGTGAAATATTTCACTTTTTTATATTGCTTTTATTATTTTTTTCTGTATGTTTTATTTTCTATCCTTACTTTTCATTTTCCATATATTCTAATTTTTCTTTTTTAAATTTTTCGCTTTTAACTATAGCTATTTCTTCTTCCGTTAGTTTTTGCACACGATACATCTGTCCAAATAATTCTTGTTGCTCTTTTGATAATTCTCTTGTTAAATCGTGATATTCTCTTACAAACATTTTTCCTTCTTGAAATATATTTTTATAAATAACTAAATCATCTAAAGGCTCTTTTGCGTTTTCACCTGTGTATATACCATTTAATGCTACTATTTCATAAATATTTTTTTCTAATAAATTTTTACCTTTAAAATGCTTGCATAAGTCTCCTACTTGTAATTCCATTTGCTTTTTCCTTTCTTTTTATTGATATACAATTTAGTACAATACATTTTATATTTTATTAATATCAATTCCTAATTTTTCAAAGTTTTTATTCACATTTTGCATGTTTCGATACATGCCATTTTGAAGTTCGTAGGCATAACTTTCTTCTTCAATATTTTTTTCTTTATCTTCTAATTCTTTTTCTATATTGTATGGCACTCTAGCAAATGTAAAATAGATTTCTCCTTTTTCTTCTTTTTCATTTTCTTTTCCTTCTAATATTACGTAATTGCTACAAGTAGTCTCTAATGCGTCTCCATCTTTTTGCTCGTTTCTTATCGTATCAAAAGAATTTCCAACACTTCCAGAATTAATTAAAGTTCTATTATAAATTTTGTCCATATATTGATGATGAATATGCCCATACACTACTACATCTGCTGTTTTATTAGAAATCGTATTTTGTGTTGGTAAGAACATTTCATATTTTGTGTATGGCATATCTTGGTTTAAAATTGGCTTGTTGTTTGCCCAAGGGGTAGCATGAAAAAGCCTTACTAGTCTACCACTTAAATAAAATTCATAGCAAAAAGGTAAGCTTTGCAAATAGTCTTTATCTTCTTTTGTAAGCATACTTTGGTTCCATTTTATTCTTTTGGCTTCTACTTCTTCCTTTTCCTCTAAATTATGTTCTTTTGAAAAATACTCGTCAGTATTTCCTTGTAATACCACTTCACAATTTTTCTTAATTAAATCAATACACTCTTTTGGATGTACTCCCTTTGCTATGGTATCTCCTAAGCAATAAACTTTTTCAATGTTTTTTTTCTTGATATCTTCTAACGTTGCTTTTAATGCTTCTAAATTTCCATGAACGTCTGAAATAATAGCTATTTTCATAGTATTCCTTCCTTTTTCTTTTTTTCTGTATTATATCATATATTTAAAATTTGTCTACTTGTCAGTCATTTTTTAAATTTTTCTTTTTTAGTCTTTATTTTCTTATTTATTTGTAGTATAATAGTTTTATTAATGATACAAAAGGGACAGATGACGCAAAAGGAAACGTCCCTAATGTGTCAGTGACACAAAAGGAAACGTCCCTAATGTGTCAGAAAGGATGATTATTTATGACTTATAATTTTAAAGAGATTGAAAAAAAATGGCAAGATTATTGGGATAAGAATGAGTCTTTTAAGGCTGTTACTGGTGACAAAAAAGACCCTTATTATATTCTAGTTGAGTTTCCTTATCCTTCTGGAGCAGGACTTCATGTTGGACATGTTAGAAGCTACACTGCACAAGATGCTCTTGCTAGAATGAAAAGAATGCAAGGTTACAATGTTTTATATCCAATGGGTTGGGATGCTTTTGGTGCTCCTGCTGAGCAATATGCTATTAAAAATCATATTCACCCAAAAGATGCGGTTAAAGAAAATATTAAAACTTTTAAAGGTCAAATGAAAAGTTTAGGTTTTTCGTTTGATTGGTCTAGAGAGTTTTCTACTACTGACCCAGATTATTATAAATGGACTCAATGGCAGTTTTTACAATTTTATAAACATGGTATGGCTTACAAAGATACTATTCCTGTTAACTGGTGTCCTACTTGCAAATCTGTTTTATCTAACGAAGATGCCGCTGGTGGTGTTTGTGAAAGATGTGGAAGCAAAGTTGAGCAAAAAGAAAAATCTCAATGGATGCTTCGCATGAGCGATTATGCAGAAGATTTATTAAAAGGTTTAGATGATACTAATTTTGCAGATAGAGTTAAACTTGGACAAATTAACTGGATTGGTAAGTCTACTGGTGTGGAGCTTGATGTTAAGATTAAACAAGGTGGAAGTTTTTCTATTTTTACTACTTGTATTGAAACTGTTTATGGAATTACTTTCTTTGTTATTGCACCAGATGGCAAATTAATTAAAGAGTTAATGCCAATGGTTCAAAATAAAGAAGAAGCTCAAAAGTATATTGAGGAAACTGCTAAAAAATCTAGCATGGACAGAACTGAGTTAAATAAAGGTAAAACTGGTTGCAAGCTAGAAGGTGTTACTGCTATTAATCCTATCAATGGTAAAGAAGTTCCTATTTTCTTAGGTGATTTCGTTTTAGGAGATTATGGAACAGGTGCTGTTATGGCTGTTCCTTCTCATGACCAAAGAGATTTTGAGTATGCAAAAGAACACAATATTGATATGCTCCAAGTTATTGATGGACGCGATACCAAAGATTCTGCTTTTGAAAAACAAGATTATTTAGGTAAAGGTTGCAAGTTAATTAATTCTGAAGAATTTACTGGTTTAACCGTAGAAGAAGCAAAAGTTGCTATTACAGATAAGTTAATTAAAATGGGAATTGCAAGAAAAGTAAATAACTACAAAATGAGAGATTGGATTTTCTCTCGTCAAAGATTCTGGGGCGAACCTATTCCTATGATTTATTGTGAAAAATGTGGATGGCAACCAATGAAGGAAGAAGATTTACCTTTATTATTACCAGATGTAGCAGAATATGAACCTACTGAAAATGGTGAAAGTCCTCTTGCTAACATCACTGATTGGGTCAATACTACTTGTCCTTGTTGTGGTGGTCCTGCTAAAAGAGAAACTGATACAATGCCTAACTGGGCAGGTTCTAGCTGGTATTTCTTAAGATTTATGGACCCTCATAATGATAAAGAATTTGCTTCTATGGATGCTATGAAATATTGGAAAAAAGTTGATTGGTACAATGGTGGTATGGAGCATACTGCAAGACATTTACTATATGCAAGATTCTGGGTACAATTCCTTTATAATATTGGTCTTGTACCAAATAAAGAAATGAT
>CANRLO010000040.1 GCA_947631495.1 uncultured Clostridia bacterium | reverse complement strand
TTTCAATAAAATCGCCAATTTTTGCAAACGTTTTACGTGTGCATTTTTCGTGTTTGATATCTTTTACCAAAACAAATACCCCCTATATTGAATTTAAAGCAGACTTAAAAATTTGAATAAAATTTATGTTTCAAAAGAAGTCCTTCTTGTTATTTTCTTTTTATGCTTAAGAAAATATTCCCTTCCTGCTTACTTAAAGGCTTATTTCCCTAAGAAAAAAGAAATACAATTCCTCTTCTTTCTTAAAAATTTTCATGAATTTTTGTAATAATTACTTTTGTATTTTTAAATTATTTTAAAGTTTTGTGACGCAAAAAGGCTAGTTGGCAACTTTTTTATATTTTTGCCAACTACCTTTACTTTTGTATTTTATTTGTTTAAAGTTAACATTTCTCTTTTTATATTAACCAACCCCGTTATTTTCTTGGCTTTTAAGCTAATATGTTTGTGTTATTTTTGTACATAAGGCGATAAAATTCCTTATACTATTCTAGTATAACCTATTTCCGTAGGGCTTGTCAATAGTTTCTATAGAAAATTTCCCTATTTTTTCTTTATATTATAGTTCTAAACCGTTTTTAGAATTGATTCGTTATTTTTTAATAATTGCAAAAATACATTGTATCATTTTTAAATACAATTTGTTCATCCGAATATGTATCCCAATCTTTTCCTAAAAAATTTTCTTCATATATTTTAGCATCCATTTTTGTCTGTTCAAATTTTCTATCGCAATAATAATTAAGTGCCTCTATAATACAGTAATAATTGTCAAATGCTCTTTGTGTAAATGAATCTAATTTTTTTTCATAACCATATGCGTAATCTCTGTGGTTTTCATCTCTACAATAAGCCACTTTTGTTATCTTATTTCCAGTTTCTTGTTCGTATTGCTCTATTTTATATTTAATTGCTAAACCTATATTAGCATCAATTTTATTAGTGACAATATGTGCAGTAAATATCTGTATAGTATTGATTGTATTAAAAACAAAAAATCCTATAATAATAGTTGCTATGATATATTGTAATATTTTATAATCACTTTGCAATAAGCTCAAAAATATAAATGAAATACCTACAATACTACCTATAGACATAATTGTTCTTGGTTCTATTGAAGGTTTTTGCATGAAAAATGACGGTAATATGCACAATATAATAGCAATTGTTACTAATGTAATATATTGAAATAATTTACTAACTGCTTTATCTGAATAAGAAAGTAATATAATTGTAAAGCCTGTTAAAAATATTAAAGTTGCATTTGGCCATAAATTAAAATTTAAAATAAATACATATAAAATAATATTTTTCATAATTTGGAAAAAAAGTGAAAAATTATATAATATATTTCCTCCTACTGCTATTCTTTGTTGCCCTGCTCCAATTATTAAATTAATAATATATATGGCGAAAATATTTATTAGAAAACTAACGACAAATATAATACCAGCTAATAAAATTTTCTTTAATATTTCTTTTGTTTTCAATTTGTTTTTGTCTATGAATAAAAATAGTACTACTAAAGTAACAAATATATTAATACATCCTTGATAGCAAAATGTAGCAATAGTTACAAGTAAAAATGATTTTAAATACCATAACTTTGTTTTCCCTGTCATAATTTTTGCTGCTAGTATGCATAGCAAAACACTAAGGCACATTACGCTACATTCTGCATACAAGAAATATTCTAATGACATACAGTTAAAAATGATGATAGTGATACTCATTAGTAATAATATATTTTTTAGACTAATATTATGTAAGTTTGCTTTTTCTATAATAGTTGTATACAGAATATAAATAGAAATAGAAGCAATTATAACAGCTAATGCTTCCATTCCTACAATAAAAACTGGATAACTTAAATTAAGATAACCTGCTAAATATGTTATTAGTGTGGATATTAATCTTGCATCTTTTAAAAAATATTCTGAAGGATAATTAAAATATCCCAAATCCATTAAATTATATGTATCTGAAGCAATATGCATTTGCAATAATGGACTGCATATAATAACACAAAACAATAAAATAGAAAAATAAGTGATTATTTTTTCTGCTTTTATTTGTTTCATTCTATATCTCCTTCTTATTCAACTTTTTCTCCACAATTACTGCAAAACTTATCATTTTTTTCTAATTTTGCATTGCATTTTTTACAGAATTTTGGTTTTGGATTTCCACAATTTGCACAGAAGTTTCCTTCGTTTTCAACTCCACAATCACATTTCCATTTAGCTGTTTCTGTTTCTGTTTTTTGTTCTTCATTTGCTTGTGTGTTTGCTGATTGTGTTGCACTTGCTTGCTCTTGTGCTGATTGTTGCTTATTTGCTTGTTCTTGTGCTTTTGCTTCTTCTTGCTTACTTAAATCTATACTACTTTTTTCTGTGTTTTGCCATACTCCTTGTACTGCTTGACCCATTACATTTCCTGTTGACATGTTCATCATACCAATTCCCATGAAACCATTCATAGCACCATTACTATTTTCTGCTGCGCTTTTTACTGCTTCTGAATATGCTTCTACCATCTTACCTTGTTGCATATATGCGTTTGAGCTTAATTCGTAATCGTCTATTTTCTTTTCTGATTCATCATCTAAGGTAACAGATTCTACTGCAAAACTATCAATTTTAATTCCTCTTTCACGAATTTTTTCGTCAAATACCTTTTCATCCATCATTTGTCTAATTTCATCTGTTTGGCTTGGCATTTCTAGTACAGGTACTTTATATTCGCTTGTTCCTAGTTCATTTGTTACATTTTGGAATACAGCTAATACTTCACTTCTTAGTTGTTCTACTAATTGTGATTTACGATATATATCGGCTGTTCCTGCAAGCTTTGTCATAAATAATGCTGGGTTCATTATGCTGAAAGTATAAGTTCCAAAACATTTAATTTCTACTCTTAAAGGTGTAAGAGTGTTTGTCATTTGGTTTGGAATTGGATGTGACCAATCTTGGAATGGAATTGGTGCAGGTGTTCCAAATTTGTTATCTATAATTTCTTTAGTATTAAAGAAGAATACAGCTTGTTCTTTTGCTGTTGCTCCATCAAATGTAAATCTTTGCCACATTTCTTTAAATACTGCTCCAAATTGTCCTCCAAAGAAGGATGGTGATGAAGATTCATCAAAAGTATAAAATCCATCTTCTGCTGTAGCATCAATAACTCTACCATTATCATAAATAACAGCACATTGTCCTGGTCCTACAATAATTGTACTTTTATTTGTAATTACTCCTGTTTCTGTTGTTTTCTTTACCATTAAAACATCATTCGTCATATCATCACAACGAATTGCTTCCTTCCATTGATCATGCAATGTGCTTCCTATTGCATCTTTAGCTGCTTTAATTAATCCCATAATTTTTTCCTCCTTTTCTTTTTAAGGGCTGGTACAAATTGCCCCATTTGGAACAATTGGGGACTGTCCCAAATTGTCCTTTTTTTAATTTCTTAGTGGCTCTAAGCCAGATAATACCCACGTGTTAGCACCTGTTGTAATAATACTTCCACAGTATTCACATTTTCCTGCTGATGTAATTTGTGTTGGTGCACCACAGTTTGGACAGTTGGTAGTTTTTACTTGTTCTGTTCCCTCTTGTGTTAGCACTCCTGTTTTTCTTTCAAATGTCATTTTATATACTGTTGTTCTATCTTGTGTTTTACTTCCTTCAAGTAATTCCTTTGTAGTAGCATCTATAATGTAGTCTTTCATCGTAGATTTTAATGCAATTTCTAAGATGTCCCTATCGCCTTCTTGTCTGAATTTATAAATTGTTGCATAATTTACTGCAATGCGGTCCATTACATTGATACGATTGGTGTCTATGTAGCCTTGTACTTGGTTTTTGTGTTGTTCAAATAAACTTTCTGTTTCAAATGGTCTCATTGGTTCCCAATCTCTTGCTGTCCATGCATTTTGCAATTTCACAAATAAATCTTTTGCCCATGATAGCATTTTTTCTTCTGAAAAGTTTGGATCTATTAACTTAATTTGGTCTGCATAAATGTGTGATTGGCTAACATCCACTACTGGTATATTTCTTACTACTTGATTGCTATAATATGGTATATTTCTTGGACCTCTTGGTGCTCTTGAACCAGCTTTTTTGCTTCTTATTATTGCTATTACTATGCAAATCATAATAATTATGAAAAAGCTTCTTCCTGAACCATTTCCTAATAACCATCCCATTAAAAATAATAAGTCACCACCAGAACTTGAACTGCTAGAACTCCAGTCTGAGCCCCAATCGGAATCCCAATCAGAATCCCAATCAGAGGAGCTAGAACTCCAAGAAGAATCATAACTATCATATCTATCAAAACTTCCTACATCTGCAAAAGATAAGGTATGTATAGCAAAAATAAATATAACTGAAAGAATAAAAATACCTATTTTTCTCTTTTTCATTTGTTTTGCCCCCTCTTATGCTCTATTTTTTTTATTATATTTATGCTTATTTCTTATAATTTAATAATACACTTTTTTAGGGAATTTTGTCAATTGTTTTTTATTACCTGTTTTTGGAAAGAGGTTTGACATTTTACTTTTCTTATATTAGAATAGATTTCGATTTTAGTAATAGATTTTAATATATTAAAAGTTATATAAAAAAATTAGTTAGTAAATTTATTTAAAAGGAGTTTTATTATTATGATAAAAAAATATTTATTAGTTTTTTTGGTATCTATGATACCTTTAATTGAATTAAGAGGAGCTGTTCCTATTGGTTTGAGTACTCTTTTAGGCGACCCACTTCCTTTGCTTCCTCTTTATCTTACTTGCATTATAGGTAATATGCTTCCTGTTCCTATTATCTTTTTCTTTGCTAGAAAAGTATTACTATGGGGTGCAAATAAGAAATTTATTGGAAAGTTCTTCCGCTTCTGCATTGAAAAGGGCGAAAAAGGTGGAAAGAAGTTACAAGAAACTGCAGGCTCAGGATTATATTTTGCTCTATTTCTTTTTGTTGGTATTCCTCTTCCTGGTACAGGTGCTTGGACTGGAACACTAGCTGCTAGCTTTTTAGATATGGATTTTAAGAAAAGTGTTATTGCTGTTATGGCAGGGGTTATTTTAGCTGGTATTATTATGGGGCTAGCTTCTGCAGGCGTATTTGGTGCTTTAGGTGCAATGATTAGTTAAAGAGGTTATTCTATCTTCACCAAAAAAACGGTAGTTTTTGCTACCGTTTTTTTAGGTTAAAAGGAGTTTTTCTATTATAAGGTATGACTTTTTTATTTTGAAGGGGTGTCCCCACCGTTCCAAAATGGAACGAAAAGGGGCGTCCCTACTGTTCACGTTTGAATTGAAGAATTACTTTGAATAAGTCTCCATCTAAGTAGATTTTGAAGGTTCCGTGTTGTAACTCTGTTAAGCTTTGTGCTATGGATAGTCCTAATCCGCTTCCTTCTGTATTTCTAGAAGATTCGCCTCGTACAAAACGTTCCATCAATTCTTCTGCTTTAATGTTTAATTTTTCTTTTGATATATTTTTTAAGTTGATTTCTACTATTTCTTTTTGTAATAGTACATCTACATATACACGCGATTTTGGAAGTGCATATTTTACAATATTAGAATATAAATTTTCTATTACACGGTACAAGTAACGACTATCTGCTGTTATTGTGACGTTTTCTTCTGGTAAATTTAATAGTAATTCTAATTTCTTTTCTTTTAATTTATCTTCAAATTCGCCAGATACTTGTTTTATTAGTTCTTTTACATCTAATTTTTCCATATTTAGTTTGATGTTTCCAGATGAAGCTTTAGATGCTTCCACTAAATCTTCTGTTAAATTTTTTAATCTTTGTGATTTTTGGTCTAATATGTTTAAGTATTCTTCTGCTTTTTTATTTGGCATTTTTTCTTTTTTTAGTAAATCTACATAGTTAATAATAGAGGTAAGTGGTGTTTTTATATCATGCGATACATTTGTAATTAACTCTGTTTTCATTCTTTCACTTTTTAAACTTTTATTAATAGCATTTTGGAAGCCTCCTGCAATATCATTTAGATAAATACATAATTGTTTTAATTCTCCTGTATATTCTTTTTCATCTAAACGAATTTGTGTATTTCCTTCATATAATTCTTTTATCATTTCTTTCATTTGCTTTATTTTCTTTAAATAATGGAAGCCCCAATAGAACATAATTCCCCATACTCCCAAAAGGAAAGGAAGTACGCCAGCTCCTGCATTACAAAGTAAAAAGAAGCAAAACAATAATAATATGGTATAGCCAATAATCATAATTGCTAATTCTAATGATAGGCTAATATTATGAGAAACACTATTAATTCCTTTTTCTATTAGTTTATAAAAACGATAGATAATGGTGTTTTTTAGTAAAGTACGCGTTTTTATTCTTTTTACAGTAGTTAAATAAAATAATATTCCAACAATATAAGATATAATACCTCCTATTATATATGCCATTACAATAATAAAGTTCATTTTAGTAATAATTTGATTTCCTAATTCATTTATTAGTACACTTGCAACTCCTATTGCCAAAAATAGAAAGGCAAGTACAAATTCATAAGGTATTTTGTCTAGTACATCTAATTCAATTTCTTGTTTTCCTTTTTTCTTTCCTGCATAAGTAGTTATAAGAACCATACATACTAAAATAAGAAGAAAGTTAACTATAAGACTAAAGATAGCATTTTCATAATTAGGAAGTACAATATCATGTAAAACTTTATAATTATAATAATAATCGTTATATTGCAAAGGTTCTTGCATTCCTGTATAAATTTTGCAATCATACTCTTTTAAATCTGTATAAGGAGATTGATAAACAATATTTTCAATTGATAGTAAAGAAACGTTTGTATTTACATTTCCTTGCTCATAACTCCAAAAATATGAATAATTATTTAATTCATTTTTGATTTCTTCTATTGTATCTGTATTTAGTGTTTGATTTACATTGGTAATTGCTACATTTGTTTTGTTATCTACAATTAGAAATTTTAAGTTTTTATTTTGTAAATAGTTTTTATAATAGATTTTTTGACCTTGCACATTACTTTCTACAACATCATAATAATTCGGTATATATAAAGTGTATTTATTATTTTCTATTATATTTGTTGTTTCCCCTAAATGTTGATATTGAACTTGTACTTTGTTTTGATAACTTGCCTCTACGTTATTTATAATAGATTCTTTATACAAGTTAGCAAATTCCTTAGATTCAAAAAAATCAATAGTTTTTACTTGAGTATCTTCTTGTTCAAAATACCATAGAGAAACAACAGATTTTAGAATGGAAAATATAGCAAGTGGAATAAGAATATAACAAATTGTGCGAATTAATGCTGCATACTTATTGGGCGTTTTTTGCATTTTTTGGTACCTCCTCTATTTTTTCTATTTTATATCCTATTCCCCAAATAACTTTTAAGTATTTTGGCTCTTTTGGGTTAATTTCAATTTTTTCTCGAATGTGACGAATGTGTACAGCAATAATATTGTCTGCCCCATAAGCCTCGTCTTCCCAAACATTTTCATAGATTTGGTTAATGGAATATACTTTTCCTTTGTTCTTTGTTAGAAATTTTAAAATGTTGTATTCAGTTGGTGTTAGTTTAATTTCTTTACCTTCTAAAAATACTTGCTTTGTGTCATCATTTATTATTAAGTCCCCAGTTTGATAAATGGTGCCTTCTTCTTTTTTCTGAAAAGAGCCTAAAGAAGTATATCTTCTAATTTGTGAGTTGACTCTTGCAATAAGTTCTACTGGATTAAAAGGTTTAGTTACATAGTCATCTGCACCATTATTTAAGCCTGCTACTTTGTCGTAATCTTCAGATTTAGCAGATAGCATAATAATTGGTACTGCTTTTGTTTCCCTTATTTTACTTGCTGCCGTCATTCCATCCATTTTTGGCATCATTATATCTAAAATAACTAAGTGGATTTCTGTTTTTTCCATAATGTCTAAGGCTTCTTTCCCGTTATATGCTTTGAATATTTTATATCCTTCTTTTGTTAAATAAATTTCAATGGCATTTACAATTTCTTTATCATCATCACAAACTAAAATATTATACATATTATTTCTTTCCTTCCTTTTTTCTGCTTTCTAGTATAACATACATTTCTTAAGAAAAAAGTAATTGGTTTCTTAAGTTTTTATTAAGAAAAAAGAAAGATTTTGGACAAAGTCCAAGTCTTTCTAATTATAAATTAACTATTAAACTTTAATTATTGAAAAGATTTTGATTTTGTTTCATTTCTTTCTTCTTTTTCTTGTTCCCTATATTCTATAAAATCTTCTATTAAAACTTTTACTATTGCAATAACTGGCACTGCTAAGAACATTCCAATCATTCCAAAGTATGCTCCTCCAATGGTAACTGCAAAAATAACTAAAATTGGGTTGATTTTTAGAGAATTTCCTACAATTTTAGGATTTATGATGTTAGCGTCAATTTGTTGTAAAATAGTAACAATAATTAGCATCCAAATTGCTTGAGATAGTCCTCCAGTAAGCAAAGTAATAACGCCTGCAATAACTACCGCAATAATGGCTCCTATGTATGGAATTAAGTTGAATATTCCTATCATAAATCCTAATAAAACTGCGTATTTTACTTTTAAAATGCTCATGGCAATAGATGTTAATATTCCAACTACAATGGCATCTAAAAATTGACTTGATAGAAAATGAAAGAATATTTCATTTGTTCTATGAAAATATTTATCTAAATTTTGATATGCTTTTTTATTAAAAATAGAACCTGCTAATCTTCTAAAGAAAGTTAATATTTCTGTTCTACTATTTAGAATATAAATTGAAACTACTAATGCAACGAAAATATCAAATACGCCACTAGCAAAGCTAATAGCTCCTTGTGCATATTGTGTTAGTACATCCACATTTATAATTTGCTTAATATCTATATTTTCTACTTCTTTTACTATTCTAGTAATAACTTCTGTTTTCCAAAAAGAATCTTCTGGAAGTTCATTAATTTTTGCAACTGCTGTTTCATAGTACGAAGTAAAATTATTGGTTAAATCAATAATACTTTGTATAATTGGTGGTACAATAAAATTAATTAAAATGACAAGTAATATCAAAGCAATTAGATAAACTGTTAATATGCTTAATGGTCTTGCTTTTTTTGAAATAATAGCCAATTTTTTACTTTTTTTATAAATTATTTCTACTTTTTTGCAAGGAATATATAAAATATAGGCTATTAGCACACCTGCTGCAAAAGGGGCAAGTATACTTAATAAGTTTTTTACCCAATCCATAATTTGCCCTAAACTATCTATAGTTTTATATACAAAAATAGTTGCAATGGCAAAAGTAAACCAATATAACCATTTTGCCCAATTTTTTGTTTTTTTCTCCATTTCTTTTTCCTTTCTCATTCTGCATTTTATCACATAGTAAACGCTAAATTTGTAAAATTTAGTCATTTTGCGTTTATTTTTTACTCTTTAATTTTTTTATTTTTTCTATTATTTTATTTTTTGCATACATTAATTATAGCATTTCCTCGTTTCTTTTTCAATTAAATCTTTTCTATTTTCTCTAGTTATCTTCTTTTTATAAATTATAGAACTAATATTGTATTTTGCTAAATCTTTCTATATACATAATAAAAAAATGAATCCAAATTATTAAATTTTTTTCTAATAATTTGAATTCATTTTATATTGGTATGTTTTTATCTTTATAGTTTATTTACCAAAATTTCATTAATTATGGAAATATATACTTTCTACTCCACAATAATATAAATTATCATAATCTGTACCGATACTTAAAGTAATATTAAGTGTTTGCATTGAATTAGATGTATCAATATTAGTAGTTGTTTCTTTGCTAGCATCTGTTTGATATGGCTGAATTATAACATTATTTAAATAAATTTCTCCGACAAGATTTACTATAAGGACCTGATTTAACAGTTACTTTTGAACATCCATGTGTATCTATAGTTCTAGTTGCATAAGCTACATTATGCCCTATAGTACCATTGTTCGCACCCTTACCCCATAGCCATAAATCATTTCCATACAAAGGACAACTCATGATAGGACCAGTTGAAAATCTGGATCCTTCTCTTTGTGTCATTTGCCAACCCTGTCCAGAATTATATAAATCTTTAGCCGTATATAAGATTGGGTCACCTTCCCTCTTTTTTACTGTTATTGAATATGTTGCACTTGCTGCATTATAGTTTGTTGTTGCTGCACTTGTTACTGTTATTGTTGCACTTCCTTCCGCTTTTCCAGTTACTGTTACGGTTGTTCCACTTATTGTTGCTGTTGCTGCATTTGCATTAGATGATGTTACAGTTAATGCTCCTCCACTTGTATTCTTTGTTACTGTAAAGGTTGTTGTGTCAAGAGCCTTTATTATTCCACTTGTTGCAGATAAGGTTACTTGTCCATTTATTTTATTTACTGTTACTGTCTTTGATATTGATTTTGTTACATATCCTGCTTTACTTGCCTCTATTGATACTGTATAGCTTGCCGCATTCGTTACAGTTGGCACAGTTGTTGTTTGTGAGCCTGAACCTATTTTATATTTTACTGTTGCATCGCTTGGGGTTACTTTTACATTCGATACTGCATTATGTGCTGCTCCATCATAGCTTCCTGTATATGCGTCTGCTGTTAATGTTATAGTTCCTCTATTTACTGTTGCTGTATATGTTGCTGTTTGTGCTTCATAATTTGTTGTTGCAGCACTTGTTACTGTTATTGTTGCTGTTTGTCCATCTGAAGTTAATACTTTTGGTGTTACTGTTACTGTTGTTCCACTTATTGTTGCTGTTGCTACATTTGCATTAGATGATGCTACAGTTAATGCTCCTCCACTTGTATTCTTTGTTACTGTAAATGTTGCTGCTGTTGGATATGTTACTGTTCCACTTGCTGCTGATAATGTTAAGTTTCCTGTTTTATTTGATTGTTTACTTACTGTTACTGTCTTTGATATTGATTTTGTTACATATCCTGCTTTACTTGCCTCTATTGATACTGTATAGCTTGCCGCATTCGTTACAGTTGGCACAGTTGTTGTTTGTGAGCCTGAACCTATTTTATATTTTACTGTTGCATCGCTTGGGGTTACTTTTACATTCGATACTGCATTATGTGCTGCTCCATCATAGCTTCCTGTATATGCGTCTGCTGTTAATGTTATAGTTCCTCTATTTACTGTTGCTGTAT